>JBHHYX010000230.1:0-8550 GCA_046757765.1 Acidobacteriota bacterium
AACACGGCGCGCGCGGTGGCCGCGGAAGTGGGCATCGAACAAGTCCTCGCCGAGGTGCTGCCCGACGAGAAGGCGACCCAGGTGCGCGAGCTACAGGGCGCGGGGTTTCGCGTGGCAATGGTGGGGGACGGGATCAACGACGCTCCCGCACTGATGCAGGCCGATGTGGGCATCGCCATCGGCGCCGGCACCGACATCGCGATCGAGGCTGCTGACATCGTCCTGGTCGGCGAGCGCCTGACTGCAGTGACCGACGCCTTCCACGTCGGGCGGACTTCGTATCGCAAAACCGTGCAGAACTTGTGGCTGGCATTCTCGTTCAACGGCATCGGGGTCCCGCTGGCCGTCACCGGACTGGTGCCGCCCGTGTGGGCGATGGTCGCCATGGTCGCCAGCGTCAGCACCGTTCTGCTCAACTCTTTCGGCGGGCGACTGATCCCTAAAGCGGCCGGACCCGAGAAGGAAACCGTCAGCGTTCGTTTGAAAGTCCCCACGATGCATTGCACTGACTGCCTGGAAACGATTCGAACGGCGCTCACCGAGCATTCCGACGTGGAGTCGGTCGAGGGCGACCTGGCAACCAGGCACGTGACGGTGAGGTATGCCCGCGACGGGATCAACGAAGACGATCTGCACCAAAGCATCAACAAGACGGGCCATATGGTGGGCCCCTGTTGTGACGCCCAACCGTCCGCTTCGGCAAAAGAAAAAACTTGACACTGTACTACGGTACAGGGTGCATCCTATAGGTTGTGGAGACGAGAATGATAAGGTCGCTAACTCGAGGACAAGTCTCCCGGAAGACGGGGATCGGGATCGAAGCGCTGCGCTTTTATGAACGCAAAGGGCTGATCCAGGAGCCGCCCCGAAGCGATTCCGGCTACCGGCTTTACCCGGCGAGTGTCATTGCCCGCCTGCGTTTTGTCCGGCGCGCCAAGGAGCTGGGGTTTTCTCTGCAGGAGATCAAAGAACTGCTGGCTCTCCGGGTGGCGCCCACGACGACCACCGCCCAGGTCAGGGAACAGGCGCAGGTCAAAGTGGCGGACATTCAATCGAAGATTCGAGACCTCCAAAAAATAAAGCGGGCGCTGGACAAGCTGGTTACCGCCTGCTGCGGAGCGGGGCCTGCCAGCGAATGTCCGATCCTGGAGGCTCTGGAAGGGGAGGAGGAGCTCTGATGAAAGCCATTTCACGGGCGCTCCCGGCGATTTCAGGTGTCCTGGTTTCGGTGCTTCCGGTAGGAATCTGCCCGGTCTGCTGGCCCGTCTACGCGGGGCTGCTCAGCTCCTTTGGACTCGGGTTTCTTCTGGAGACGGCGTATTTGTTGCCCTTGACCCTGGCCTTACTGGCCGCGGCGGTGGCGGGGCTTGCCTATCGCGCCAGGACACGCCGGGGATTTGGCCCCCTGGGACTGGGCCTGGTGGCCTCGCTTGCGATCGTGTCCGGCAGGTTCGCCGCCGCGATCGATCCCATCGTATACGTCGGCATCGGCCTTCTCATCGCGGCCGGGCTCTGGAACGCCTGGCCAAAGCGGGCCGGCAAAAAGGACACTTGCCCGGCCTGCGTCTCAAGCCCCATCAACCACAAAGGAGAATGAAACCATGAGTAGCAAACGTTCCATCGAAGTTTTCAGCGCTGGTTGCCCCGCCTGTGAGGAGACGCTCGAGCTCGTCCGCCGCACGGCCTGCCCCTCTTGTGAAGTCAGCGTCCTGGATATGAACGAACCGCCGGTAGCTGAGCGGGCCCGGAGTTTGGGAGTTGGCGCGGTTCCGGCCGTGGTAATCGACGGCCAGTTGGCTGGCTGCTGCACCGGCGGCGGGCCGGACGAAACAACCTTGCGAGCCGCCGGCTTGGGACAGCCGCTGGCCTAGCCCGGATTTCTCACACCCGGTCGTGATGAAGAGCCGGAAGCGACGCACTGACAGGGTTACGACCGAGGCCTGCCGGAGGCGTAGTCGTGCATTACGTGGAGGAGGCCGAGGGCGGACAACGCAGTCAGCGGGGAGGATTCCGGCTCTGCGGTAGATTGGGTGTGAGAAATGCGGTTAGACCGTAGGACGTTCGCTGTCAAATTCTTGCCATGAACCGTGACAAGAAAAAGTGAGGGAAATTCTTGGAAGTGAGTCCATAGTGATGACACGGCAAGAAATTAGAGGAACGAAAATCAAGCTCCTCTCCTCAGGACGCATGCGCATTCCTGTGCTGATTCTGGTGCTGATGTTGGCTGCGGTGGTTCTGTCGTTCTTCCACTGGGGAACACACTGGAGGGTGCCCCGGGGCAATGCCGGGGGGGCCCGATATGAACTGTCGGGTTACTGGGGGGGTGCCACCTTTCCCGGGGGGAAATTTCAACGGCCCATCGGCATCGGAGTGGCCCCGGGCGGAGATGTCTATGTGAGCGATGCCCGCAAACGGATCGTTCACTTGAATGCTTCGGGGCAATTCCTGGGTCAGTGGGGGAGCGAAGGGAACGGGCCCGGTCAATTCAGTAATCCCATTGCTCTTGCAATTGCACCCGACGGCTCGGTCTTTGTCTGCGATTACGATCTGGACCGGGTTCAGAAGTTCACCGCTGAAGGCCGGTTTATTCTCGAGTTCGGCCGTTCCGGATCGGCTCCGGGCTCTTTTGATGCACCTGCCGGCCTGGCCGTAGACGCTTCCGGTTTTGTTTATGTGGCTGATTTTTATAATCATCGCGTCGAGAAATTCAGTGCCGACGGTTCCTTCGAGAAGGTGATCGGCCGTCCCGGCCGGATTGGAGACGGGGCGCTCCACTATCCCACAGGCGTCGACCTGACGCCGGAAGGAAATCTCCTCGTGGCCGATGCTTACAACTATCAGTTGCAGTGGTTCGATGCCCGTGGCCGATCGCTTCGCCGGACTGGCTATCATTTCTTCTGGATGTGGCCTCGGCCAGTCTCATCCAAGAGCGGCTTTCAAGTCCCCAGTGACGCCGCCGCGGCTTCCGACGGGCGCATTCACGTGGCCGACAGCGGAAACCACCGCATGATCATGCTCTCGAAGCGGGGGGAATTCCTGACCGATTGGACCATCCCGGATGCCAATCCCAAGATCTACTCGCCCGAGCACACAGCGGTCTCCCCCGATGGCCTCACTGTGTACGCCACCGATTTGCAAGCAAATCGGGTCTTGATCTTGAAGGTCATCCAGACAGGCAAATGAATCCTGGTCAAGCGCGGGACAACAAGGGCAAACGGGGAGCATATTTTCAAAACGAGAAGGAGAAAGAAACCATGAAATCGACAGTGATCAAAACCATGGCAATGCTGGCTGTGATCTTGCTCGTCACCAGCCTGGGGCTGGCGGGTACGAAGGTTGTCCTGGAAGTCGAAGGACTCTCCTGCCCCTTTTGCGCCTATGGACTGGAAAAGAAACTCAAGAAAGTAAAAAACGTGGCCTCGGTTTTCATTTCCATGAATGACGGGCAGGCCATTGTGAGCCCAAAAGAGGGCGCCAAAATCGAAGAAAACGATTTGCGCAAGGCAGTCAAAGACGCGGGCTTCAGCGTCTCCTCGATAAAGACGGTGGACTCTGAGGGCGGAGAAAAGAGGCAGGGAGGTCACAGGTGAAACGGAACATCCCGAAGCGGATCCTGGCTCTTCTGCTCGGCCGGATTCTGGCTCACCTATCGCAACTGGGCGTTCAAGCCCGGCATTCAGTTTCCGATCTATCAGGCTTTTGACAGCGATGAATTCAAGCGAGACTACGCGGCTGTCTTGGCCCTTGAAGTTCACTTTTAAAAGAGCTGTAGAAGGAATTTCACTATGAAGAATCCAGGATGGGCCGCCTTTGTTTTGCTGAGTCTGGTTGCCACGACTGACGCCCCAGCTCAGGTTCTCCCCTTTTTCACGAACACGGCCCTGACGGTGGGTTTTGAATCGAATGCGGTTCGCACCTTCTCCCGCTTTGTGTTTCGTAACAAATTGGAGACTGAGGGACGAGAAGTACCTGATTCTCTGGACCGGGATGTTTTTGCTTTCGTCCAGGTTTTTGCGGTACCGCTGCGAATCAATTCAGAAACCGTTTTCACCGTGATTGCGCCGGTGGTGCACAAAGAGCTGAACCTGACGCCACCGGGCCTGGCCAGGAGGCAGCTTTCCGGCAGCGACCTGGGAGATGTCACACTTCTGATCAAGCGGCGCTTCTACGTCAACAATTTCCTGGGTGGCGGCTTCCAGGCGGCCATCATCGGGGGGCTGAAGCTGCCCACCGGAAGCGATCAGGGGCGCGACAGCCTGGGGAATCTGCTGCCCCGCCCCCTGCAGATAGGGACAGGATCGCTGGACGTCCCCGTAGGACTGGTCTTCACCGCCTTTAAGGACAGGATCGGCTTCAATTCCGAGATCTTGCACAAATTCACAACTCAATCGAAGGGTTTTGAGTTTGGAGATGAAACCGATCTGAACCTGGCCCTGGGTTACCGGCTGACGCCGAAAAGTTACCAGTCGATCAACGACAAGGTGCTCAATGCATACCTGGAAATCAACACGGTCTTTTCCGGGAGATCCTCCTTCAACAGTCAGGTCGTTTCCGACAGTGGAGGAACGGTGGTCTTCTTGACGCCGGGCATCCAGTGGGTGCTCAGTCCCCGTTTTCTGATCGAGTCGGCATTCCAGATTCCCATAACCCAGGAACTCAATGGGACCCAACTGGCCTTCACAGCAACTGCCAACGTGGGCATTCGAATGCTATTTTAGCCCGCCTTCTCATCGCCGGCGGGCGCTGGAAGGCTTGGCCAAAGCGGGCCGGCAAGAAGGACACTTGCCCGCCTTGCGTCTTACAACACCCGATCGTAGCGAGGCGTCCGTAGTAGATGAGGTGTGAGAAATACGGGCTAGTGCGGGGCGGAGTCTTTACCAGTTGCGATTGCTTTGCGGTGCTGAGGGAGACCGATTTTCCCGATCGCCTCCAGGGCAGAGCGGATGCGCAGCATCTCCAGCTCAGCGCGGAGGCCGTGCATCTTGGAGACCGCAGCCTCCACGGCGGTCAAGCTGATCTCCGGACGGGGAAGCAGAAACCGGATCTCGGAGGCGGCCAGCTGGGCCTCCGAGCTTTTCCCAACACCCGCGGACAATGGCTGGGGGACGTGGCCCGGCCCGGACGGAGCACTGGAAGCGTGTCGCCCCCAACCACGTGGCGGCCGTCACCCCTCTGGTGCAAGTTCCGACTCCAGCTCCTGGAATTGCAAGGGGGTGCAGCGGTTTTCGCGGGACGTCACGAATTCGGCGGACCAGGGCACGCCATCTCGGGGCGCGGATCGCTCATTCCTCCTGGACGGACTGGCCGATCTGACGGTGCGTTTTTACCACTCACACTCCAAATCCCAAGATCCCAAGCACCAATCTGTCCTTTGGGATCTTGGGGCTTGGTAGTTGGGGTTTCCCTTCGGGAAGCGGCACCTTGTGCCACGCGCATCTCCACCGCCTCGCTACGACCGGGTGTGAGAAATCCGGGTTGCGAGGTCCCTCGCCACCTCAGAGATTCCTGAGAATCCATTTCGCTCCGTCCAGAAGATCTTCGGCCACGTACTCAGGCCGCTTGGGGGGGGCGGTCAGCCTTCTGGATTCCACTTCGAGATCGGCGGCGACCGCGGCGCCGTAGCCAGTCTTGACCAGAACCGAACGGCAGCCGGCTCGATGGCCGGCTTCAATATCCCTGCCGCTGTCACCCATCATGAAGCTCTTGCGGAGGTCGACAGAAAGATCCCGCGCGGCTTGCAGGAGCAGACCCGGCTCCGGTTTCCGGCATGCGCAGCCGCGGCCATACTGGACGGACTTGGCTCCAGGAAGGTGAGGGCAGCTGTAGAAGGCTGAAATGTGGGCGCCCTGTCGGTCGAACATCTCCCTCACAAAGTCATGGATTCGGCCCAGTTCTTCTTCTGTGAGCAACCCGCGGGCGACCGCCGATTGATTGGTCACGACAATAGCGATCAGGTCTCGTTGGTTGAGCTTTCTGACCGCCTCAAAGGCGGAGTCGAGAGGAGAAATCTGCTCAACGCTCCGAAGGTAGGAGGCTTCCTTGATGAGGGTGCCGTCGCGGTCCAAAAAGACCGCTCGCCTGCTGGATGACATCCCGAATTCTACTCATCCTCGCTTTCCGGTCCATCCCAGGATGCACTCCACGCTCCGTGCTCCGTTCGGGTTCCCGGTTCCCTTATTCTAGCCGGGGCGGGCGGAGGGCACAATGGCGTGTGGGCTCACGCAGGGCTGCCCCACCCTCTTTCACTCCCGCCCGGTCCTGTCCGAAATGCGTCAAAGATTGTATTCTGTTCCCTGTTGCCACGTTCCTTGACGAGAGTGAGAGTCAACGGCCGAACTTGGATTTGGAGGATGCCATGAAGAATAAGGTCACATTAGGTCTCATCATCGGGAATCGAGGGTTTTTCCCGGATCGACTGGCCCGGGAGGGGCGGGAGGAGATGATCCAGGCACTGCAAGCCGTCGGCCTGGAAGTGGTTGCGCTGCAGCCCGAAGAGAGCAAGTTTGGCGCTGTCGAGACCCGCGCCGAGGCCGGCAGGTGTGCGGCCCTCTTTGACTCCAAAAGAGATTGTATAGACGGAGTGATCGTTTCGCTGCCCAACTTCGGAGACGAGAGAGCAATCGCCGACACGTTGAGATTGGCCAATCTGAAGGTTCCCGTTCTGGTGCAAGCCACTTCCGATACCCCCTCCCAAATGACCATCCAGTTTCGGCGCGACAGTTTCTGCGGAAAAATGTCCGTCTGCAACAATCTGAGGCAGTACGGGATCCCTTATTCGCTGACGCGGCAACACACGGTGAGACCCGGTTCAGAGGCGTTCCGCAAGGATCTGGCCTGGTTTGTTGGAGTCTGCAGGGTGGCGCGAGGTCTGCGCCATGTTCGAATTGGCTCCATCGGGGCTCGGCCGGCCGCTTTCAACACGGTGCGTTACAGCGAAGAAATCCTGGAGCGGCAGGGCATCTCGGTTGAAACCGTGGACCTTTCGGAAATCCTGGGCCGGGCTCGAAAACGAGAAGACCGAGATGAAACGGTGCTGAGGAAGTTGGATGCCATCCAGAACTATGTGCCTACGAGGGGAATTCCCGAAGACTCCTTGATGCGCATGGCCAAGCTGAGCGCGGTCGTCGAGGACTGGATGGTGGAGACCGGAGTGAGCATGAGCGCGGTGCAGTGCTGGACCGCCATCGAACAGTATTACGGCGTCGTTCCCTGCACGATGATGAGCATGATGAGCAACCAGTTGCTCCCCAGCGCTTGTGAAGTCGATGTCTGCGGGGCGTTGGCCATGTACGCGCTGCAACTGGCCTCGGGAACCCCCAGCGCTTTACTGGACTGGAACAATAATTACGGCGATGATCCGAACAAGGCGGTCTGCTTTCACTGTGCCAACCTTCCCAAGCACTTCTTTCAGGAAGCCCGAATGGACTATCAGGAAATCATCGCCGGCACGGTGGGCAAGGAAAACACATTCGGAACCGTGGTGGGCAGGGTCAGGACGGGGCCCATGACATTCGCTCGCTTCTCAACGGATGACAACCGGGGGGTGCTGCGCGGCTACATCGGGGAAGGCGCCTTCACTGACGACCCCCTGGAAACCTTTGGCGGCTACGGTGTGGCCGAGATACCGAAGCTTCAGCAACTCCTTCACTACATTTGCCAAAACGGCTTCGAGCACCACGTGGCCGCCAATCTGTCCCGGGTGGCCCCCATCCTCCATGAGGCCGTCCATCGCTATCTGGGCTGGGAGGTTCACTGGCATAAATAGGAGGGATCCCGGACGGGAGCCCGGTCGGCATGCAGCTGGGCCGCCCCTGCAACGACCCCTGGTCCCACCTGGAGACAGCAGCAGACGATTGCTCTGCGCATGGACAAACATCTTTCCGGCAAGCTTTTTTTCGAAACGCTGACGTCCGAACCCGCTGGTCCGACGCGGTCCCGGGTCTGGAACTCCTGGGCTGAAAGAGACAACCTCCACCCACCATTCCCTTTTCCCCCGCAAGCCCGCATTATTCACCAACTGTCTACTGCAGCGGCGAAATCATCCGGGCTGGCTGCGTTACACTCGGTCGGCCTCCTCGACGTACTGCACGAGTACGACTGCGGCGGCCTCCCTGGCAAGCCTTGCCAGCCCGGCGCCTTCGCTGCTTCGTGACGAAAGCCGGTGAATAATCCGGGCGCACGTCAATGTAACCCGCAGCCACAAAGCCCGCGGTTTGAGCCTTCCGAACCGCCAGCGCCGCAGCCTCGGCGCGGGCTGCGGGGTCGAGGTCACCGGTGGTGTCGTAGTAGCCCTCCACACTCTGGTACTCCTGCGCTCCCAGCTCGGGCAGGTACTCGGGGTTTTCAGGCGCCAGTCTCGCCAGGGCCTCCGCTTGGCGCACGGCCGCCTCCAACCGGGAATCCTCCAGACGATTGGTGGTCACCGAGGCCACCCGATTTTCAAAGACGCTGCTGATGCGCACCCGAACATCGGACCCCCCACCGCTGCTCGTTACACGATTGGTGGCGGTGCGCGTGAACCCCCGCCACCCCGAGGTCACGTTGACGCGA
>JBHHYX010000231.1:0-8520 GCA_046757765.1 Acidobacteriota bacterium
GGGCCTTCTTGCTGCGCCCGGAGTTTCGCTATTACTTCTAGCGAGTGGGGCTAGCAGGCGGGCCTCGGGGAAACAGGAACCCCGTCAAAGGGAGCAAGAAGCGAATGTCAAGAACAGTCATACGGGAAGGCACCGGAGAGAGCGCGCGCGGACCGATTCCCTATCTGTTCGTGGTAGGCTGTCCTCGGTCGGGCACCACTCTCCTGCAGCGGATGCTGGACAACCATCCTCAATTGGCGGTGGCGAATGACACCCATTTCATTCCTCGCGTTATAAAGCGTTTGCCGACAGAGGCCAATCCGACCTTGACACCCGATCTGGTTGAGAGGGTGCGCAGCTATCATCGTTTTGGGCGGCTCGGTCTGTCCGAGCCAGCATTTCGGGAGGCGGCCGCGCAAGCTCGCACTTACGCGGACTTTGTCAGCACCCTCTACCGGGAGTACGCCGAAAAGCGGGGAAAACCGCTGGCGGGCGAAAAGACCCCTGACTACGTTCGTCACTTACCCCGGCTGCATTGCCTCTTTCCCCGGGTCAAGAGCCTGCACATCATTCGCGACGGCCGCGACGTCGCCTTGTCCACACTGCAATGGGCGCACGAGAAGAAAGGCCCGGGAAGACTGGCTCTCTGGAAGAAAGAGCCGGTCGCGGTCTGTGCTCTGTGGTGGCGCTGGCTGGTGGGCACGGGGAGGCGGGACGGTAAGGACCTGGGACCTGACCACTACTCCGAAGTGTTTTATGAAAAGCTCGTCAATCAATGCGAGGAGACCCTGCGAAGGATGACGACTTTCCTGAAGCTGCCCTTCGCCCCGGAAATGCTTGCTTTCCACCGCGGAAAAACCCGGCGCAAGCCTGGACTCTCGGCTAAGAAGGCGTGGCTACCGCCAACGCCCGGTCTGCGGGACTGGCGCACCCAGATGAAAGAGAGCGATGTTGAACTCTTTGAAGCGATAGCCGGAGACCTCCTCTCTGCTCTGGGTTATGAACGAGCCACCCGAACCGCCTCCCCAACCGTCGCCGAGCGGGCCCAGCGGTGCCTGGACTGGTGGACGACGGAGATGGCGCGCCGCGGGATCAAGGCCGACGCCCGGCCCGCGAGTGCCAGCCAGGCCTAGCCCGGATTTCTCACCGGCTTTCGTCACGAGGCGTCGGAAGCACCGCGCTGACAAGGCGTTACGCCCGAGGCCCCCGGAGGCGTAGTCGTGCATCACGTTGAGGAGGTCGAGGGTGGGCAACGCAGTCAGCGCGGATGATAACGGCGCCGCAGCAGAAAGCTGGTGAATAGTCCGGGCTAGGAGTGCAGCCAAGCTCGTTTCCGCTCACGCAACCCGCCCACCGGTGTGTGCCCCAGTAGATATCCAGAATTGACCAGGTTTCCTGGGTAGATGGGTCCCACCAGGGATGAGAGTAAGGGAGGACAGAAACACGACGCTAAACACGGACCGTTGCGCTGGGCCGAATATGAACAGCGCCTTCGGCGCCTGGGACTTTTGATGCGTAGTCGACCTTGCCAAAGGCCCGGAGAGGAGTGTATGGAGTCGCCCGGTCCACAAATGTTGCCGGCCGGAGCCGCAAAGCCATCCCAGTGGGTGTGTTAAAAGCTATTCGCTCCCCTGAATCCGCCCTTCGCC
This sequence comes from Acidobacteriota bacterium, assembly GCA_046757765.1. GTDB lineage: Bacteria > Acidobacteriota > UBA6911 > RPQK01 > JBHHYX01 > JBHHYX01. The sequence goes on from JBHHYX010000231.1 coordinate 1,629, forward strand.
TGCGTCAGAATCCACTTGAGCACGCGTTTCGTATCGTAGCAGTACCCGAGGATGTAGTTGCAGGTCGAGAGGCAGTGCTTGGTACAGGTCTTTTTCATTTCGTCGAGCTGCTCGACGTCGAACTTGTGATTGTCAACCGTGCCCCAGTCATGGGTCGCCGAATACATCGGAAAACAGGGAGCCAGCGTTCCGTCGGTGCGAATGATGAGCGAATTCTGACCCGCCCGGCAGGACCAGGGCTCGACCTCACCACGCATCAGAAGCTTCATATTCTCCAGATGCCGTACCGGGTTTGCCGTCTTGTATCCTTGCTTGCGTTTCTCAATCACCCAATCCAGCAGGGCGTCGACCTTGGGGTAGTCTTCGGGACGCAGATACGTACTATTATCGTCGTAGTGCTTGAAATGTGCTTGCTCCATCATCGGAGCCTCGTTGATGTGATAGTCCGTGCCAACACCATTATCGCGGGCGATTTCCGTGATCTGCTTCACGTCCTCCATGTTGATGTGTGTAATGTTGATATTCAGCATCACCAGGTAGCCGTAGCGATGCTGGCGCTTGACGAGATAGTCGAAGTAGGGCCGAATTCGGTTGAGGGCCTTGGGGAGTCCCGGTTTCTCTTCGACGCAATCCACTGCCAGGTTGACGCTGGCCAGACCGGCATCGCCGAGGCGGTCGATGACGCTCTCCTTCATCAACCTGCCGTTGGTGGGCAGGTAGATGAAGAAATCCTTCTTGGCCGCGTAGTCGACGATCTTGTGAATGAAATGGGGACGCAACAGGGGTTCACCGCCCATCAGTGCCAGGACCCGGGAGCCGATCGAATGGAGCCAGTCGATGGAGCGTTTGGCCGTATCTTCCGTCATCCCCTTGACTTTGTTATTAAAAGACCAGCAGTAGTGACAATCGAGATTGCACTTCCACTCAGTGAAGAGGTACGGAATGATGGGGCGAAGCTCCTTGCTGTGCCAGCGCGACTTGGCAAAGGGGATCCCCCAGCCGCGCAGAGTTCGCAGGGCATTCAGTTTATGGTATTCCGACCTCGTCATGTCGCTGTCCCTTGGATTCTGCGGGTAGACGGGTTCGGGGAGGGTTTGAAGCTCTCTGGCGGGTAGGTTCTCGCCGGAGACTCCCGACTGCATGAGAAAATCATGAAGATCGACGTCAATCCGAAACGGTGGGGCGGCGGAACCCGTCCCACGGGGTGGTTCTTGAAGCGCCATGAAGAATAATCTCCTTTCTGCTGGTCCGGTCGAAACGGGTCGCAAGCTTCATCTGACGGAGTGCACAGGGTCAGCTCAATCGAATTCGGCAATAGCCTTCAGCGCAGCCGAAGCAGAGTGATGGGAACTCCACAGCGGAGGTCCGGACACCAGTCTACCCGCTCTTGGCCTGGAAGACGCCTTTTGGCGACTTCCGTCACACACTATCTCGCCCTGCACCGACCCTTGTCAGCACACTTCGTCCAAGCCCTCTAGCCCGCATTTCTCTTTCTCACAAACGATCGATTGCTGAGCCGAATGCATCCACCCTGGCTGCGTTATGCTTCGGTCGCTCTATTCGACGTACTGTAGAGTACGACTGCCCGGGCCTCGGTCGCAAGCTTTATCAGAGCCACGCCTTCGACTCCTCAAGACCAAAGCCGGTGAGAAATTCGGACTCGAGAAGTTTTCAGATCGCGTAGCCTCCTCGACTCCGATGCCAGAGCAGCCGGGGAGTCTCCAGGCTTCTGTTGGATTTCCAACAATTCATACCCACCAAGACCCCCGCAGATGCCGAAAACGGCTCCTTCCCCCTCCTACAGTATAAGGGTTCTCCAGTCCAGGACAAGGGCTGGTCCACGCTGGTCCACAGGAGTTCCCCCATTTTTCTGAGCTTCTGCGCCATTATGAGATCTCCGGCGTGGAACTGTGGTAGGCTTCCAGTATCCCCTTGTGCCGCCCATTCAGGGCTTCTTTGTCGCGAGCAGCTGACCATCCGGGGCGTTGCCCTCGACTGACCTATGTTGCGCCGTTGGGGCAAGCTGCAAACCCGGATTTCTCACACTCCATCTACCACGGCTGCGGACAGGCTCCCGCCTACCGTGTTGTGCTGGCTCGGGCGTAGTCGTGCATTACGTCGAGGAGGCCGAGGGTGGGCAACGCAGTCAGCGCGGATGATAACGGCGGCGCAGCAGAAAGCTGGTGAATAGTCCGGGCTAAAGTGATTGTCCGACCCCTCCGATCAAGTGGTAGCGGGCGGCCTCACACCGCCTCGAAGAACCGGGCGTGTTGGAAGGGACCCATTCGAGTACGTTCCCCCGGTCATGCCCCTGGTGTGGGCTGTGCCCACGCTGTCGAGGTTGTTTTCGAGAGTTGTTTCCCGATGTCCAACCAACTGTTCTGTGAACTTCCTCTCGCGCTCGACGGCCTGGAGGAGAATCGACTCGGTCAGTGAACGGAATATGCGCGAGTTACTCACAGTGCCCAGGCGGGACTTGACCCTTCAGGTTGTCCTTGTTCTTTTCCTGGCAGTCCTTCTCCTCTCACTCCTTCTAACGGCCTTGTTCCCCTCGTCGGAGGGCCCGCTCCTTGACCTTACCACCCTGGGGTCGATCCTGGTCTTGGTGACCCTGCTTCAACAGCAAAGCAGGGATATCCGTCACAGGGAGGAACGTCGCTTCTGGTACAACCTGCAGGTCGCACTTCTCAGCTGGGGGCTGGCGACCGGACTGCCTCTGGCCTGGAGCGCGGTCGGGACCAGCGGTTGGGGGCGCCTGACTCTGGACGTCCTCTATCTCACCTTTTATTTGATGATCGTTCTCGGAATCGAAAGCAGGCCCGACCTTGGAAGTGGTTGGACCGACTCGAGTCTCACCCACCGTTTCAGCGTTTACAGCTCAATTGTCTTTGTCTTTGGACTGCTCGTCTACTTTGTCCTCATTCCCTCCAACTTCTGGGGGCAGGACCCCCCTTCCTGGCTCTCTTCAGTTTACCTCTACCTTGTCCTGGATCTTTATCTCCTGATTCAATTTCTCGAACTCCTATGGACCACCAAGACGGACAGCTGGAAGAACTGCTACACGCTCATGGCTTTGACGGCCGGCCTCTGGAGCTTCACTGATTTTCGGTCCTGCCTCAGATACGCCGGTTTGATCCCAACCAATTATACGTTCGTCGACCTTCTGAGCTGGTACCTCCCCTTTGTCACCATTGCCTGGGCGGTTCGGCTGCGGCGGGGCGATTCCAGAACCGAGCAAAGGGTTCAAAAGACAGCCTGGCGTCCCCAGTCGCTGAACGACTGGAAGACAGTCAGTCCGACCATTTGTGCGTTTCTGTTTCCTTTGATCCACTTCTCCGCAGTGGCTTTCGGCCTCTTCGATGTTGCCAGCTTACCCCACAGGGAGGTTGCGGTTCTCGTCTTCGTGGGCATTTTGGCCGCCCTGGCCTACACCCATCAACTGATGCTGCAGAGAAAAAACGACGACTTGGAAACGGAGCGAGAGGAGGCCAGAAGGGAACGGGAACGGATGCATGCGAGAATGATGGAGGCACAAAAGTTGGAGAGCCTGGGTGCGCTGGCTGGAGGAATCGCACACGACTTCAATAATCTGCTCACCTGCATCCTGAGCTATTCCAGCCTTGCGCTCCTGGAAACCCAAGGCGACTCGCGTTTGCGAGACCACATTGAAAAGATTGGCACTGCCGGCCGACGTGCCTCGGATCTGACCAATCAAATGTTGACCTTTGCCGGGAAAAGCGTTTTTGTCCTTTCGCCAGTCAAGCTCAACCGGGCGGTAAGAGAAATAGCTCAGTTGTTGCAGACCACGATCTCAAAGAAAGTGGACTTGCGTTACGAGTTTGCGCCTTCTCTTCCCGCCATCGAAGCTGAACGATCGCAGCTGGGCCAGGTGGTCATGAACCTGATTATCAACGCCTCCGAGGCGATCGGAGATGGGAAAGGGCTCATTACCATTCAGACGGGGCTCGTTGCAGGCCGAAACATCACAGGCAGGGACACGGTTCTCTATCGGGAAACGGCCTCGGAGACGGATTGGGTGTTCCTGGAAGTGTCGGACACGGGGTGCGGGATGGCTTCTGAAACAGTCTCCCGGATTTTTGATCCCTTCTTCACCACCAAGTTCACCGGACGGGGCCTGGGTCTGGCCACTGTTCTCGGGATCGTTCGCGGACATGGCGGGATGATCCAGATTGACAGCCAGCCCCGCCGTGGCACCCAATTCCGCGTGCTTTTCTCCTCTGCCGGCCAGCCACACCCCTGACCCGGATTTCTCACCCCCGGTGTATTGCGCCTTGGCGTCCAACCGGGACCAGCAACTTGCTCAATGCCCGGCTGGTGGCGGGATCCGATTCCAGTTCCAGGCGTTGCCGGATCGCTGCGAGAGCCTCATCGCCTCCAATCTCATTCAGGGCCCACGCGGCATGCCTTCGGACCAGAGGTTCATCCGAATTCAGAAGCGCCCTCAGCTCCGGGATCATCTCGGGGTCACCCGAATTCCCCATCGCGATCGCCACATTACGCATCAGACCTCGCCACTTGGTTCGCCTGATAGCGCTACCCCGGTAGGCCCTTCGGAAGTCCTCGACCGACATGCGCGCCAGCTCCCGCAGTTGGGGCCCCAGATTGACCTCCCTGGGGGCAAATTCCCCCACCCTGGAGTGGACAGCCTTTCGGTTCCAAGGACAGACGTCCTGGCAGATATCACAGCCATAGATCAGGTTGTCCATTGGCCGACGCAGGTTTTCCGGGATATCACCACGCAGTTCAATCGTGAGGTAGGAAATGCATTTGCGGCTATCCAGCAGGTAGGGTTGGACTATGGCGCCGGTAGGGCAAGCTTCAATGCAACGCCGGCAGGACCCGCAGTGGTCCCGGCCGGGAGGGTCGTATCCCAGCTCCACATCGAGAAGAATCTCCCCAATGAAGAACCAGGAACCCAAACCTCCCTTTGCGAGGATGTTGGTATGTTTGCCCAACCAGCCGATACCGGAGCGCGAAGCCCACCACTTGTCCAGGACCGGCCCCGTGTCCACATAGACTTTGCCCGAAACGCCGGGCACGAGGTCCTTTACGAAGCCAAGCAGTTCCTCGAGTTTCGCCTCCAGGAGGTCATGGTAGTCGTCCCCGGCGGCATAGCGTGAAATCACCCCTTGATCCGGCCGGTCATCGGGCAGTTCGCCAGGATGATAGTAGCTCAACGCCACCGACACGATGGAGAGTGCTCCGTCGAGAACCTGGCGGGGATTCAGCCGCTTCTCAACAGTCCTCTCCATATAACCCATCTGGCCATGATACTGCCGCTTGATCCAGGCGCGTAGACGTTCGGGAGGGATGGAGGAGACCGCTGCGATTCCAACCGCTTGGAATCCCAGCCTTTGGGCTTTGTTCTTGACTCGCCTCGTCAGCTCATGCCTGTCCATCACAGGGCGCTCAGCCTCCCTTGCCGGCAGCGCGCAAAGTGAACCCGCCAACAGCTCGCTGCGAGGCAACGGTCGGCTCACTTTCCCAAAGACAATTCCCTCCCTGTGGGGACGGAAGACTCCTGAGGACGACCTCTTTCGGATGGGGAATGCCGAGCCCGGCTAGCCGGAACTCGCCTTCTCAATCAGCCCTTGAGCCTCCCACTCCAACATTCTTCTCTCCAACTCGGGGGCCTGCTCAAAACCAGGATTCAACTCGAGAAAGCGGCGAAACTCTGAAGCCGCCGAGGAGTAATCCCGCTTGGCGGCCAGAACCAACCCCAGCAGGTAGTGGGTTCCAGGATAGGAGACTGCTTCCTTACTCTCTTGAACTTTTCGAACTGAGCGCTCGGCGATGTCAATCCGGCCCAGTGAATAGTTGGCGTAGGCGTGTACGTAATAGGCTCGAATGACTTCGGGATTGCGCTGCAGAACCCGGCTCGACAGCTCCGCCGCCTCATGGTAGCGCCCCCGTTGCTGGCGCAACTCCGCCATTGCGATGTAGGGCACAAGATAATCGGGGTCGGCGGCAACCGCTTTTTCAAACTCTTCGAAGGCACTCTTCCGGTCACCCTGAGCTGAGCGACAGACACCGAGCAGATACCAGGCAGCCGCAAAGCCAGGATACGCTTTGGTGGCCTTTTCCAGTTCCTTGACTGCCTTGGAATAGTTGATCTTCTTCTTGCCAAGTTCCCTCTGGGCCTTTTGGTAGGCCTTGGTAGCCTTTCTAGGAGCCTTCAAGGACTTGAAGCTCACGGTCGTACCGGAGACCCGATCCAGTTTGCTCAGCATGAGGCTGCCCACATCGGGGTTGTCGAGAATACCGTGAATTCCCAGGTGAATCACGTCGGATACAAAACCCGGCAGGGCTGCGCTGATGTCGCAATCACTGAGATTGACCCTCCCTAACAGTACTCTTCCCGAGCCAAACGCGCCGTCGTCGTCAAGCCCTCTGCCCAACCGGTTGAATCTTCCAAAGCGTCCTCCGCTGGGGCTGCCGGTCGTCTCCTTTTCCTCGGTGATGGTCGAAGTGCTATCCCCCCACTGGAAATTGAACTGGCCTCCCGGCTGAGTCGAAACCCGCTGGCGCACGGAGCCGCTGCAAGTCAAGTAGACCTGTACCGGCTCGAGAACCGGTTTCCCATCCTCGAAGACAACGACTCCCGCGAGAATGGGCGCCATTCTATTCCTGCCCTGACCGGCGGCAGTCGTCAGTAAGAAGAAGGCCCACAGGCTGAGGAGCGAAAGTGCTCGGTACATCACTATTCTCTGGAGACTCGACTCCATGGTACCAGAAGCTCAAACGAGGGTGAACCCGGGCAGCCGAAATTCCCAAATTTCAACCACCAATTCCCAAGGTAGATTGGAAGTACGAAGTCTCAAGTGCAAGAGCTGTTGAGGTTTAAGCTTGGAGTCTTGAGAACTAGCTTGGC
>JBHHYX010000232.1:0-8499 GCA_046757765.1 Acidobacteriota bacterium
AGTAGAACGAGATTTTTGACAAAGTTCTCCAGTTCGCGGATATTCCCCGGCCAGTCATAAGTGCACATGGCGTCCATCTCCCGCCGCTGGAAAGAGATGAGCTTCGGCCTCTGGAATTGCCTGCTGTACTTGCTGACGAAGTACTCCACCAGGAGGGGAACATCCAGACGGCGCTCCCGAAGAGGAGGAACCTGGATGTGCACGACATTCAAGCGGTAGAAAAGATCCTCCCGGAAAGTCCCCGAGTCGACGGCGGATTGAAGGTCTTTGTTGGTGGCCGCAATAATTCTCACGTCAATCTTGACGGTCTGGTTGGTGCCCAGCGGTGTGAATTCGCTGTCCTGGATGATCTGGAGCAACTTGCTCTGTGAGTCCGTGTTCATCTCCGCGATCTCATCAAAAAAGATCGTTCCCTCGTTGGCCATTGCAACCCTGCCAGCCTTCCGCATCACGGCCCCTGTGAAGGCCCCCTTGTCGTAACCGAACATCTCACTCTCCACCAAGGTGTCGGGTATGGCGGCGGAGTTGATCTTGACAAAGGGTTGTCCATGACGCCTCGACAGCTCGAAGATACGCCGGGCAATGATTTCCTTCCCCACGCCGCTCTCCCCCGTGATCAACACAGTGAGATCGGTCGGCGCGACTCTCTCGACAACTTTATTGAGCCTCTGCATGGCGGGGCTACTGCACACAACGGACATGATCTTCCCTTCTACTCACCTGAATTGAGAGGTTCTCTTCTTGTTTCCGCACTCATTCTGTCGCCTTCCCTCGGCCGCCCCAACGTCTTCAACAGACGGGCTCCCGGCCTCAGTCTCAACACCTTCGCGGAGCGGCGCTTTGCGCCGATTCAGCGATGGCATCTGGTGAGTCTTTCCAGGACCGGGGATGGCGTTCCCTTCCGCGCCCTCTTGGTAACTCTGTGTCGGCGGCTCCTCTCACAGCAAGCCCCGTGCCACCACCCTAGTATAGCTCCTAAGACACTTTGTAACAGGCAGATAATGGATCCGGGGGCAGGCGAGGATTGGGAGTACTCCTACCGCATTGTGGGTAGCTCAATACCTACTGTTGCGCTGTCGAAATAACGTGACAATTGCGGATGGGGCTTGCCAGGAGTTGGCGTCGGTATCGCTATCGCTGTCGGTTATCGACATCAATCGGGCCCCTGTCGCACCGTTTCAGGGTGCCTTCGATTCGTACCCATCCCAGACCCAGGGTGGCGCTGACGATTTCACGCTGGGGCGCGCGTCGAGCCGATGACCGGCAAGGGTCAGCAGGTCCTGTAGAGAATTGGCATCACTTGGGAAAACGACGTCCGCGGTTCTCAGCTTCGCCTCGGTGTAACGCCCAAGTGTGAAGTCCAAGGCCTCTGCCGTCAGGCGCTGGAGAATCTTCCGAGTGTTTTCCCTCTTCGAATTCAAAAGAATGATTCCCAAGGTTGCGTCCCCCAGACGCCCCATGTAGTCCGTCTCCCTCAAAAGGGAGTCGAGCAATTGGGCCAGCTGGAGCGGAACAGAATCGGCCTTCAACCGGGAGGCGGTTTCAACCTTGAAGAGGAGCAGGGAGACAAAAGACCGGTATCGTTCGGCCCGAGCCAGTTCCCGCCTCAAGAAGTAAAAGAATGTTTCTCCGTTGAAGTAGGGCAGCGGGTTGTCCCGAATAGGAGCCAACTGGCGCGCCCGATCCACCTGATCGATAATCATCTCTCTCCCCCGATACTCGTCTCCCTTCGAACCCTCCTCGAGATTCCTGATGCAACTTTGCTGCCGCCTCCCAACCCACACAGCTAAAACCTCCATGCCCACTCCCATAGGCCATTGTGGCGTCAGTTGCAAGGCCGGGACAGGGGACCTGCCGCTCCACTTTCTTGAAGCCACAACTGATTGCCCTGACAGGGTTACGCCGACCGACGACCCCCTGTACCGCGCCCCGGGACCTGCAACGATTCTCCCCGCCTGCCTTGTCCAGATGGGACTTCTGGTGCCTCATCCAATCACTCGCTGAATTCATTATGACCTCAACGTTGCGAGGCAAGGTTGCAACAAACGCCACAAAACCTGCGTGAGATTTCACAGTTTTTATGAGCTGGAGCATTTGACTTGGGCGGGTCGAAAGTAGTACAAGGGAGTCACAGAGAGAGGCATACTGCAATTTAGCCCATCGGGTTTGGGGGGGTTGTTAACTCAGAGGCGGCGAAACGCTTTTCGCTGCTTCCCAGTAGAGGGGTGAATCCGATGGAGAGGGTTGCAGAACGCTTGGCCCAGCTTTTATTCATTGACGAACAGTCCGATGTGCACAGGTTCGTGCGATCGAGCCTCGGACCCGACGGCTATGAAGTTTTCACAGCCACCAATCTAACACAAGCCAGAACTCTCATCAGCAGTCGGTTCCTGCGGCCGGAGATCGTTTTTGTTGAGCCTCATCGAGGCGACGATCAGGACAGGACACGATTGCGCGAGGCTCTCAAGGCGTTCAATCGAGTGCCGGTGGTCGTTCTCTCCTCGTTCCGGGATCCAAAGCACATCGTCGAAGCCGTTCGCGCAGGCGCCGCTGATTACATTTGCAAACCGGTGGGCGCGGGAGAACTGGAGAAGAGAATCCGAGAAATCCTGAGACAGTCACCGGCCGACTCCAACTGGAAACCCGATCCCAAGCCCAAGGACCCTCCCGGGCGTCGCTTTGTCTGTTGCAACCCCCAGATGGAACACATTCGTGCCATCGCTCTTCAAGTAGCCGAAGCCGAGGTCCCAGTTTTAATTCTGGGAGAAAGCGGAGTCGGAAAAGACGTCATCGCCAGCCTGATCCACCAGTCTTCCTGCCGCCGCGGGCCTTTTGTCAGGGTGAACTGCGCCGCCATGCCGGCCGAATTGACTGAAAGTGAGCTCTTCGGATGCGAAAAGGGCGCCTATACGGGAGCCCACGTCGACCGGCCCGGTAAATTTGAGTTTGCTCATCAAGGCACCATTTTTCTGGATGAAGTGGCCGAGTTCACCCCGTCGATCCAAGCCAAACTCCTTCAAGTCCTGCAGGAAGGGACATTTACGCGGCTGGGAAGTAATCAGGAGATCGAAGTTGACGTCCACGTGATTGCCGCCACCAACCGGAAGCTCGATGAGGCCATTGCCGAGGGGAGGTTTAGAGAAGATCTTTACTACCGCCTCAACGTCGTCAACATGGAGGTTCCCCCGCTGCGCCGCCGCAAGGATGAGATCCGTCCTCTCTGCGACCATTTTCTGGAGAAATTCAGAAACAGGTACAACGCCGCTGGTGTGGAACTGCCGGCCCAGCTGCTGTCAATGTTTGAGGCCTATCACTGGCCGGGGAATGTCCGGGAGTTGGAGAACATCATCAAGCGCTACCTGGTCTTGCAGGATCTCGATACCATTCGAGCGGAATTGGAGGCCAAGATGACCGGGCGGACCTTCACCGGCATCGCGGAGATGACCGACAGCTACCTGGAGGAGAATCAGAGCCATCTCGATCTGAAGGAGATCGGACGAAAAGCGGCCTTGATGGTCGAAAGGAAAATGATTCTCAGCACGCTTCGACGCACCAATTGGAACAAGTCAAGAGCAGCCTCGGAACTCAAGGTCAGCTACAAGACCCTGCTCACCAAAATCCAGCACCATGATCTCAGTCCGGAACGAGTCTGATGGCTGTCGCCGGGGCTTGGATTGAATCGGGTGGGAACCGAACCCAGACCCCATGGTTCACCGGCTGCCGTGACAAAGCCTAGCCCGGACTATTCACCAGCTTTCTGCTGCGGCGCCGTTATCATCCGCGCTGACTGCGTTGCCCACCCTCGGCCTCCTCGACGTAATGCACGACTACGCTTCCGGGGGCCTCGGGCGTAACGCCTTGTCAGCGCGGCGCTTCCGACGCCTCGCGACGAAACCTGGTGCATAGTCCGGGCTCGCAGGCGGCGGGCGAGTACGACTTGGGTCGCGCCGCCTGGCCAGCCGGCGCCTTCGACTCCTCATGACCAACAAGGCCTGTGAGAACTCAGGGATGGATCCCCTCGATCCCATCAACGGTCACGGAAACGGCCCCGGAGGAAAGCGAAGGCAAGCGTCAAACTCTTGGGCAACCCGCTCATTTCCTGACACTTCAGACTTCCCTCCTGGCCTTGGATCAAGGCCTAAGAGACTTCAAAGCGGCTACGAATCAATACTTTAGGCGAATGGCCAGAGTGGCCCGACGTAATGGTCACGGCTTGGCATGTGTCTTGCTTCAGGGGCCTGTACGCCATCCATATCGGAACGGCAGGGTACACGGAGATGACAACGTGAAAGCAAGACACCCGGTAACTCGCAAAGCCTCCGCCGGCATTACCATTCTTGTCCTGTTTCTCTGCACCTCGGCGAATTTTCTTCTGGCAAAGAACGGGAATCGGATCTTCAGGGACTCGCTGGCTCGATTTGAGGGGAAGATCTCTCCGATCCTTCGCCAAGAGGTGGCATCCTTGTCCGCCCATCCCGAGTATGATTACGCGATTCCGGTCATTGTCCGGGTCAAGAGCGAGTTTTTTCGGGACCAGGAACTCAGCCTCGGGCCGGTGAGAAGGGTCCCAAACGCCCTGGCTCTTATTGGAGGTTACAAGGCTCGGCTCACAGCCGCTCAGATACGATTGCTTTTGAATTCGGATCGGGTTGAGTACGTGACAGTCGATTCCCTGATCCGCACCTCCAGCCAATCCAACCAGAATGTCTTCGCCTCGGCGATCGGACTGGCTCAGGATTTCTCCCACGACTCGGTGGAAAACGAGTTGGCATTCAATGGAAACGGCGTGACCGTGGCCATCTTCGACTCGGGTGTCGCTCCCCATAAGGATCTCGACAAGAAGAGAATCAAGGGTTTCGTGGACTTCACTTCCGGAGAAGCCAAGAGCATTTCCGTGAAAAAGCGCTCTGATGGATACGGTCACGGAACCCACGTTGCGGGAATCATCGGCGGGACCGGAACGGCTTCTCGGGGGGAGTATTCCGGGGTCGCGCCCGAGGCCGATCTGCTGATTGTGCGGGTCATCGATGAGGAAGGAAGCGGCTTGACCAGCGATTTGATCCAGGCCATTGAATGGGTCATCGCACACAAGGAGGAGTTCGATATCGGGGTGGCCAACCTCTCTTTGGGCCATCCAGCCATCGAGTCTTATTCCACCGACCCGCTTTGCCAGGCGGTGGAAAAGATGGTGGGCGCGGGAATCGCCACCGTCGTCTCGGCCGGCAATCTCGGGAAGACCGACGACTACCCTCAAATCTGGGGAGCCATCACCAGCCCCGGCAACGACCCCTCCGTCATCACGGTCGGCCCCATCAACACCCAGGGAACACCGTCACACGGCGACGACGCCGCCACCACATACGGCTCGCGCGGTCCCACCTACCTGGATCAACTGTTCAAGCCCGACCTCTCGGCCCCGGGCAACAAGATTCCCTCTTTGAGAGCAAAGGGAAGCTGGCTCGAGACCCACTACCCCGAACTTCAAGTAGGCGACAACAAGAAGGACGGCTATCTCACTTTGAGCGGTTCCAGCATGGCGACAGCTTTTGTCAGTGGAACCGTAGCCCTGATGCTCGAAGCCAACCCCGAGTTGACGCCTGCTCTGGTCAAATCCATTCTGATGCTGACGGCAATCAAGTTGCAACAGCCGCATATGCTGGAGCAGGGCAACGGATTGCTCAATGCCTACACGGCAACCCGGCTGGCCCAGGCGGTCGACGTCGGGGAGAAAACTGTCACCCGCAACGTTGAGCCCTACTGGTCCCTGGACGGTGAAGAGGTTTGGGCCGGAGCAGCCTACGCTCTCGGCAACCAGATTGTCTACAGCAGCCTGGTCGATCAGCGTAAACTGGGGTCCTGGGGGAACAGCGTTTTCTGGACCGACAGCCTGCTGAGCTGGAATGAGGACCTGCTCTGGACGGAAGGAGTTCTCGGCCCCGAGAGCTTCTGGCGCCCGAACAGCGTCTTTTGGACAGACAGCATCATCTGGTCCGACAGCGTCATCTGGTCCGACAGCATCATCTGGTCCGACAGCATCATCTGGTCCGACAGCATTCTCTGGTCCGACAGCGTTCTCTGGGCGGACAGCACCCTCTCTGACTCCAGCGTAGGAGGCGATTGATGTCCTCAAACAAGAAGTTCTTTTCAAACCAAGGCAAGGAAACCAGCGCTATGCGAAGTGATGCTCCATGCAAAGAGAGCATTCCAGCTGGGGCGAGAATCTACACTCTGGCAGTCACTGCCGTGGGGCTCTCCCTCTTCGGTTACTGCCTGTACCTGGGCCTCACTCAAATGAAACTGCACTGGCTCTACCTGGCGCCCCTAACAGTGCTGGCCAGTTGTTTCCCCATCAAGATTCCGGCACTGCGAGAAAGAATGCAGTCCCTGAGCGTGACTATTGGAGATATCTTCGTTTTTGCCGGCCTGCTGCTGTTTGGGCCACCCGTGGGCGCCGTACTGGCTTTGCTCGAGGGTTTGACCAGCTCGCTGCGGGTGAAGGTTCGGGACACCTATAAGCTGCTCTTCAACCTGGGTCAACTGGCCCTGGTGGCTTTCGTCGTCGGTCAACTTCTTGGCCTGCTGGAAGGAGGGCTCGCCTCTTTGATGACCTCCCAGTACCAACCAGCCTTTCGAATGCTTCCAGAAATTGGACTGGCGGCTCTTCTCTACTTCCTCCTCAACTCCGGTTGTGTGGCCGTAGCCATGACGCTGACCACGGGCGAATCGCTCCCTCGCCTGTGGAGACAGAACTTCGTTTGCGCCTTGCCGGCCACCGTTCTCAACGGGCTGACTGCCGCTCTCGTGTTCGTTTTGGCGGCCACGGATCTCTTTACCTCAGGTCTCATGGTCTCGCTCATCCTGATGATGTATTACTTTCTCGCTCTGTGGTTGAAAAAGCGGGCGGCGGCAGCCTCGCTTCCCTTGACCGGCTAACTACAATTACAAGAACGGGAGTCGGAATCCGATTTCGATCATGAATATCTCGGCCTTTATCGAAAGGAGAATGAGCGCCTCCGAGCTGATCCCCCTGCTGGTTCAGGCCTCGATTCCGTCCACGGCAAAGGTGTATGTCGCCGCGGCAACCGTGACCGGGCTGCCTCTCTTCCTGTATTGCCTTCATCGGTCTCTTTCCAACCCTGACCTGAGCTGGATCTCGGTTGGCCTGTTGATCGTGGTCGTCAGTTTCTTCCCCATCACCATCCCCTCAAAGAAGGGGAAGAACCAATCGCTTTCAGTCACCTTTGGAGATCTCTTCGTCATCCTTTCTCTCCTCTTATATGGACCTGAGGTGGCTGCCACTCTTTCCGTAATCGACGGGGCAATCAACCACCTGCGCAGCAAGGGGAGACAGACCTACAAGCTCTTGTTCAGCATCAGCCTGCTGAGCATATCGGCCTATCTGAGCGGGCATTTTTTTTACCGTCTGACCGGTACTGTTTCGCCACTGAGCCCGTCGCAGGACCACTCCACACTGGCGTTTTTCCTGGCTCTGGACCTCTCTGGATTCGTCTTTTTTACACTCAACTCCGGCGGCATCGCTGTGGCCATAGCGCTCTCCACCGGGCGGAACCTGAAGAGAGTATGGCAAGACGACTTCATTTGGATCTCGCTGGAAGCCGTGGCCGCAACTTCAGTGGCGGGTCTCATTTTCTTGACCTTTGGAAGGATCGATCTGCTGACGGCCGCGCTGGTGATGGTTCCGATCATGCTCGTGTTCTACTACGTCCACAAGTTGAACTCGGACCGGGTCACCGACGCCCGCCAACACACCGACCAGGTGTGTCAGCTGTACCACTCCACCATTGCCTCTCTGGCCATGGCCATTGACGCCAAGGACGAATGCACTCATGGCCATGTGCATCGAGTCCGGGCACTGACCGTCGGACTGGCGAGGCTCTGTGGTCTCCACGACCCGGCGGAACTTGAAGGCTTGGAAGCCGCCTCTCTGCTTCACGATATTGGGAAGCTGGGGATTCCTGAGAGCATCCTGAATAAACCGTCGGCCCTGAGCGAAGCGGAGATGGAGAAGATGAAACAACACTCCGCCATTGGGGCGGACATACTTTCATCCATTCCTTTTCCCTACCCCGTCATCCCGTTCGTGCGCTTTCACCATGAAAGATGGGATGGCAACGGGTATCCGGAAGGCCTCACCGCGGACGACATCCCTCTGGGGGCACGTATCCTGTCAATCGCCGACTGTTATGACGCGCTTCGTTCCCATCGCCCTTATCGATCCGCTTGGACTGCCCGAAAAACACTCGACTATATCCGGAGCCAATCCGGCAGAGCCTACGATCCCGGCGTGGTCGAGATCCTGGTAGCGCATTTCCAGGAATTAGAGGATCTGATGGCTGCGGCTGAGAAGCAGATACCGGAGAGTGTCTTGAGGATGAGGAACAATCTCTAGCCCGCATTTCTCCGTGGGTTTCACGAAGTGCTAACCCGAATTTCTCACACTCGATCGTAGCGAGGCGGTGGAGATGCCCGTGGGTACAA
>JBHHYX010000233.1:0-8496 GCA_046757765.1 Acidobacteriota bacterium
CGATCAGACGGCCGCAAAGGGCTTGAGCGTCGCGCGTTCACAGGTTCAGGAGGGAAGCCGGCAGATGGACCGACTCCTCAACAAGTTCTCCCAAGCCAGTTTCAGGGCCCACCAGGCGGTGGCGGCTCCGGCTAATAGGATCTCGGCAGCCCTTCACGCCTGCCAAGCGGGCCTGGCGCGCCTCTTGGGGGGGAAGAACCACGACCCCAACAACCCGATTCCCGATAGAGACATCTTGACCTGAGTTGTTCGGGCGCCCCCTGCCCGGCCATCGGGAGGCGGGGCGGCTCCCCACCCTAGCCCGCATTTCTCACAGGCTTTATTAAGTCATGAGGAGTCGAAGGCGCCGCCCTGACAAGGCTTGCGACGGAGGCCCGCGCAGGCGTACTGTTACAGTACGTTGAGCAGGCCGACCGAGCGTAACGCAGTCAGGGTGGATGCATTCGGCTCCCCAATAGATCGTTTGTGAGAAATCCGGGCTAGCCCGGGCTACTAGCCCGGATTATTCTTATTCATAGAATGTCGTTACGAAGCGGTGAAAGCGCCGGGCTGACAAGGCGTCGCGGCCGACGCCCACGCAGTGGTAGCCGTTGCAGTACGTCGAGGAGGCCGAGCGAGCGCAACGCAGTCAGCACGGATGATTTTGGAGTAGACGGCTTATCATCGGCGCGCCTGTAATCGAACCCGCGCGGTGAGGGGCTTGTCCCGACGCAGGACGACGACTGCGACGACATCCCCTGCTTTCGTGGACCGTAAGACGTAGGTGAAATCGTAGAGAGTGTCGATTCTCTGGCCTTCCAATCGAATCAGGATATCCCCTTGCTGAAGTCCTGCCTTGTCAGCAGGAGTCTGTTCCAGGACCTGGTCGAACCGTACGCCGCCCGCATCATACGTCATGTCCGGGATGACCCCGAACAGAGGACCGTAACCTCGGTCGGCTTCTCTACTTCGCTCCGCCTCGCCCAAATCCACTCCTTCAATCGGAGAGGGAAAGTTGTCGAGCCTCTGCAAGAGCGCTCGGACAACAGCCACCACCTGTTCCGCCCGCACCACGTCGATCTTCTCCCAGTCATCGGAAGATCGATGGTAGTCGCTGTGCAGACCGGAGGTGAAGAAGAGAACGGGAATACCCTTGAGTGTGAACGGAAGGTGATCGCTCGATCCCCCCGGAGTTTCCGCCAGTCTGAAGTGGAGCGGGCTGGCCTCGTCCAATTCCTCCAGCAGAGGTCTGAACGCCGTAGCAGTGCCCACTCCAGTGATCAGCAGGTCGCCCTGGCTGCGTCCGATCATATCCATGTTCACCATGGCAACGGTCTGTTGCAGCGGAACAATGGGACTGGAAGTGTAGTGCCGAGACCCGAGAAGGCCCAGTTCTTCCCCGGCAAAGGCGACAAAGAGGAGACCCCGCCGGGGTCTCGTGCCCGAGAATTCCCGGGCCAGCTGGAGCAATCCAGCCGTGCCGGAGGCATTGTCATCTGCCCCGTTGTGAATCTCTCCTATGTGATCCTGAGACACGGAGGCTTTGCCGCCCAACCCCAGGTGATCGTAGTGGGCGCCCACCACCACGAATTCGTCGCTCTGACCCGGGAGGAGTCCGACGACGTTTTGCAGGGGCACGCGGACTTTGGCCACGTCCAGCGAAATGGCCAGTTTGACATTCTCGAATGGGAAGGAATAGGGAGTGACCTGGCCGTTGATCCAACGCCATACCACTCTCAGATCGTGTCCACTGAGATCCATCAACCTGCGACCCCACGCCTCACTCAACCGGATGGTGAAGATTCCCATGTCCTCGATCGGCTCCGCGTCGGAGTGGTTGAGGCGAATGGGCCGGTCGTGATTGAACTCATCGGGAAGGAGAATCACGCCTGCCGCCCCTCGGTGCTTGGCAGTGAGCACTTTGGACATCACGGTCGAATAAGGGGTCCACTCTCGACCATCGAACGGGCTTCGCTCCGACTGCTCGAGGGGTTCATGTTCATAGATCACGACCACCTTGCCACCCACATCAAGCCCTTTGTAGTCATCATAGTGATAGTCCGGCGCCGAGATTCCGAAGCCTGCGAAAACCAGCCCTCCGGTCATCTTCCCCCGACTGTCATAGGTCAGGGGCACCCAGTCCTCTCCCAGCTCCAGCTGAACGGGTTGAGAAGGATCTTCAAACAGAGCCAGGACGCCTTTTCGCCCCAACCTGTGGCCGATCGTTATGGAAAAGTCCTGGAAATACGTGCCGTCGCGGCCCACCGGGAGCAACCCATATTCCTGAAAGCGCTGGGCGATGTAGTCGGCGGCAAGCCCCAACTCGGGCTCAGTGTTCCCGCGCCCCTTCAGCTCGTCGGAGGCCAGGTAACGCAGATGTCTCAGAAAAAGAAGACCTCGCCGACCACCCGCAGAGAGGGTGCCGGCGGAGCAGAGGGAGAGCGTTAGAAGCGCAATAGCGTGTGTCCTCATAAGCGGGCTTCCAGCCTTCCGTCTCAAGATGGCTCCTTTCCCAACCCCTTAACGGTCAATTTGCTCAATCGGGTGAGCGCCTCGCTCAGAACCATGATCGAGAGGTGCTGGAACCGGGAGAGGACGATGGACCCGGGAACCACATTGAAGAAGTAATCGTTGATTTCTTGAGTTAAAAGCAAATGGATTCGGTCCGCTTCGGCAAGATAACGCCGGATCCGGCCCGCTTCAGTGCCCGAGCGAAGGAGCGGAATGCGGTAACTGGACTGCTGGAGCTCGACGAAAGTATGGCTGAACACCCGATTCAGTCGGGCCGCAACGCGGCCAATTTCACGGATCATCTGCCTGCGCCTGGAGCGGGTTTCAATCGTTTCGCGGGCCTCACTGTCGGCTGCAAAGGCTCGACAGCGCCTCAGCAGCTCGTGCAGACGATCGTCCAGATGCAGGATGGTGACAATCGTGTCGGCCACTTTTCGCGGACGAGGCGTCACCAAAAACCGCTCTCTGTTCAGGTTGTTGAGAAATAAGAACTGAAAGTTCCTCTGGATGGTGCGCGCAAATCGCTCTTCCGGTATCGCCAGGTCACGCTTTCGAACTTCTCGTTCCAGGCGGGCGTAGTCGACGCGGCTCAACTCCAACCCGCGAAGGTTCCCATTGGCCGGAGCGGAGTCTGCCTGAGAAAACGCCGCTGTGAAAAAGAGATACCAAATCGAGGTGATGGAAATCAGCCTCTTCATGAAATGCTCTCTCGTGACCAATCAGCTCCGGTCAGCCTTCCCGGCCAGATGATACGAGGCCAGGACAACCATCAGCGCGGCCACAGAATCCACGGCCAGGTCCTGAAAAGAAGCGTCTCGACCCACCACAAAGGCTTGGTGGAACTCGTCGGCAGCACCGTAGAGGCTAACCAACACCCACGCGCTCCAGGCGCCCCCGGGGCTCAACGGACCTCTCAGGCCGCCCTTCACCCCGTAGACGAAGGCAGCGGCCAGTACCCCGTAAAGGATGGCGTGGCCGACATAGTCGGGGGCCAACTCGGAGCCCGGCGGTGCGCTCAACTGAGAAAGAGAGAAGATCAGCGCAGCCCAAAGAAGGGCGGGAATCCAGCGAAGGAAGCCGGCCTTCAAACCCACTCCCTGATGTCCAGGCGACGATCGTAGCGACCCGAACGACTCACCAAGGGATGGCGGACATCACCCAACCGCCCACAAAAGAGCCCACAACCATGTAAATCAGGAGGGTGAGAAAATAGCGGATTCTCTCGTCTCGGTCTTCCTTGATGATCAGGCTGAACACCGTTGCAACGCTCAAAGAGAGGATGATCAGCCCGATGAAATGATTCATGGTTTTCTCCCCTCCGCAATATCAAAGGTATCGACCACAAGAAGCATGTTCAGCAGGCCAGCGGTGTAAAGATATGTGTTGCCGTACTCGTAGCCGTAGGACGTAATATCTCCCGGACCCAGCCCAACCAGTTTTCCCGCGATGTAAAGCAACCCCGTGCTGGCGCCCGCGACAAACTTCAAAAGGCCAAAGAAGCCTGGGGTGAGACTCCACAAGCGACCATTCAAGGCAAGCCCCAGTACGAAAAGAACCGAGACCACGACCAGAAAAACCACTCCCCGCTTCCATCTGTTCAGGAACAAATGGCCCCCTCCGGGAATCAGCCAAGCAATCAAACAAGCCACCATGGTTCGACCCGACATGAGTTCTCAATCATAAAAAAATGGCAGTCCAGGGTCAAGTTTCTTGACCCATCTTGACCCAAGACTGCCTCTCCCGTAACCTGGTCGCGAGGTGCCATGGACGTGGAACAGACGATGAGACCTCTCCCAGTAGCCGGGCTGCTCTTGACAGGCCTGTGGCTGCTCGTCACACCCGGGACCCTCACCGGGCAGCCGGGCCCCGTCACGCCACAACACAATCCGACAGCCGAAAACCCGAGGCGGATCATCCTTGACGTCGACCCGGGGGTCGACGATGCCATGGCCCTGCTGCTGGCGATGCAGTCGTCGGAGCTGCAAATCGAGGCCATCACGGTCGTTTCCGGCAACGTGATCGTCGACCAGGGAGCGGAGAACGCCTTGAAGGTGACGGAACTGGCGGGACGGATGGATCTTCCGGTGGCCAAGGGCGCCAGGTATCCGCTGCAGCGGAAACTGATTACCGCCGAGGCCGTCCATGGTGCCAACGGACTGGGTGGAATCGAGCTTCCCTCTGCCCGAAAGAGGTTGGACGCCAGGCACGCAGTGGACGTCATTATTGACGTCGTACGAGCCTATCCCCACCAGATCACCGTGGTACCCGTGGGTCCTCTCACCAACATCGCCCTGGCCCTGCGCAAAGAGCCGGCGCTGGCCGGGATGATTCCCGAGATCATTCTGATGGGCGGATCCACCGTGGGAGGAAACGCCAGCCCGGCAGCCGAAGCCAATATCTACAACGATCCGGAGGCCGCCAAAATCGTGTTCGAGTCGGGCATCCCCATCACCATGGTTGGCCTGGGCGCCACCGCTCAAGCGCGGCTGACCCGCAAACATCTTGCCAGACTTGTGGCGAGCGAGTCTCCGATCGCCCACTTCGTGGCCCGGTTGGGAGCCTTCTACATCAGTTTTTCCGAGAGCCTGGGCTTCTTCCAGGGCGCCGACCTCCATGATCCGCTTGCGGTCGGACTGGCCATTGACAAGACACTGGCCACAAAAACGCAGCCCATGCGCATCGAAGTGGAGACCAAGGGGAGATTGACCTACGGCGAGACGGTGGCCAACCGCTTCCTGCTGCGGGAAGCAATCGAGGACGCCGGCGACCACTACAAGATTACGGCTTTTCCCCCTGTCAAGCCCAACGCTGACGTTCCCGTCCAGGTGGATGGAGAACGCTTCTTGCGGCTCTTTCTGGAACGGATCACGGCCACCGCCGCGGTGCATTGACCCGGGCCAACCCGCCAACCGGCTCCCTCTTCACACTCGAGAGGCGGAGGTGCTAGGATGGTGGGGTGAGTCTCTTGCTCTCCCTTTCCCTGCTCCTTTCCTTCTCTTCCAACCCCTACCTGGAGCACATTCGGGAAATGCGGTCGCAGAAGGACCAGCAATTCGCCAACCCGGCGACCTCGCCGCTGGCGACGATAACGGTTTTTCGACTTCGAGACGGCGCTTATGTGGTGGGAAGCGCCTCGGATGCAGATTGGCAGCTGGGGTTAACCGGAGTGCGAAGCCACCATGCTCGCATCCTGGCCAGCCCGGACGAAATTGTCCTTGAGGGGCTGGAAGGTGAGATTCGCTCCGTTCCCCCCGATTGGACACCACTCCGCCAGAGCCCGGACGGCAGACTCGAGATGGTGGCGGGAAAGCCGGTGCCAAGGGTGGAGTGGCAGGTGGGAGAGCGCTATCAGATCGGCTCCGTTCTTCTGGCGCTGCAGATGCACCCGGTGGGGCCGGTAGTGAGGATCATTTTCCCCTCTTCGCCGGAAGTGCGAAACTTCAGCGGCCTGAAGTACTTTCCGGTCGATCCTCGCTTTCGCCTGCAGGCCTGGATCCAGCCGCGGCCCCTGCGGGGAGTCTCGATAGTCGATACCCAGGGCTGGACCAGGCCAGGCTATGTCTATGGGAAGTTGCTGTTCCAACTGGAGGGACAGCCGCAGCAGCTCGACCTGATCCTGTTTGAAAAGGAGCCGGATCCCCAGTCCCAATTCATGCTCATCTATCGGGATGCCACCAGTGGAAAGACAACCTACTCGGCCGGGCGGTATCTGTACCTCCCGTATCAAGAGGAGGGCAAAGTCTGGTTGGACTTCAACCTGGGTTCCAATCCTTACTGCGCCTATGGGGGAGGATTTGCCTGCCCCCTGCCGCTGCCCGGAAATCGCCTCACGGCGGCGGTGCGGGCTGGAGAAAAGAAGTATCACGAGAGCGGGCAGTGACGATCCGGGCTCTCTCTGTGACCAACCTAACCCGCTCAACACGGGGGTTACGTTGGTATCCACTGGCATCCTTCTCGCTCGTAACCGGGATCATTCTCCTCCATGACGCGACCCCTTCAGGGTCGATTCATTGCTGATCCTGGCTCCCAGGGTTCGGAAACCCTGGGCTGGAAGACACAATCCCTGCGGGATTGACACCCACCAAGCCTGGGGAGTCCCGCCCTCCCAGGGCGTATCTGTTTAGCGTTACAGGCGAGAAGTGGCGTTAGATTGTTGCTTCCACGGCGACAGAACTTGATCAATTGGGAGGCAGATTTGCAACAGCCAACCAGCCGCGAAGCGGCGCGCTCCTTAGGGCTCGCGCAAACCCTTAATAGCCTGGGGCGCCAGCCCCAGGTCCGGGCAGCCTGGAGAGGGCTCAGCCCTGAGGGGGCGCGTTGAAAGAGACGGCAAAGGGGGGAAGTCACCGGGCCCTTAGAGGGCTGAGGCATGAGGGTGGCCACAGGACCAGGGGTTGTCACCCCTGGCTATTGAAATCCGCCCCCTTCGGGGCTTATGCAGGAGAGGACAGGAACGAGACGCTAAACATATACTTCAGGGCGGGGGTGCCCTGGAGCTCCTTTCAAGCCAACTGGTACTTCTCCGCGTAGGCTACCAGCGCCTGCTCGAAAATCAGGCTGGGAGGGCGCACCAAACCGGCTCCAATCTGGCCGATGCCGGCCTGCCGATGAGCAATGCCGGTGTTGACCCGTGGCGTAATCCCTTTCTCCACCACCTTTCGAATGTCAATTCCGGTGGGAGTCCCCCTGAAGTCGAGGGCGGGAATCGTAAAGTACTTGTGCTCAGCCGTAGTGATCTCATACATCTCCAGCGTGGTATTGATAGCGTCTCGGGGAGAGCCGGAGATAAAAGTCACGATGGCCGGCGCCGCCGCCATGGCGAAGGCCCCGATCCCGGCAGTCTCGGTAATGGTGCTGTCACCGATGTCCGGGTTGGCGTCTTCGGCCTTGAAGCCGGAGAAATAGAGGCCTTTTGGCATTTCGCAGGGAGCTTCGAACCAGGTGTCGCCCAGCCCGCTGACGCGAATGCCGAAATTCGTCCCGTTCCGCGCCATGGCTGTGACCAGAGTACTCCCCTCCACGCCCTGCGCCGCATCCGCCATCGCCTTACAGGCGGCCATCACAGGGTTCAGAGAGGCCAGCGCCGTCTCTCCCAGATATTGGAGAATGCGGGTCACCTTTTCCTCGTCCCGCGTCACCGCCGGCAGAAGAGGCGCCAGTGCCTTCAAAAACAGAAGCGAAGCGGCCTTCAGACGGTTGTGGCCGTCGTCGCCCATGTGGAGTGCTTCGGCCAGGAGGGCGCGCAGGTCCACGCCTTCGCTGGAGGCGATAGCATCGGCCAGGAGGGGGGCCATTTCGCAGTTGAGCCAGCCCAGTCTGGACTGCACCTCCTGGCTGAAGGCGCCGTAGCGCAACACCTTGCCGTAGCCCTCGTTGAGATTGGAAAAAGTCCGGTTGCCGTGTGTCCTGTTCTCAATTATGTAGACGGCCATGGAGGACGAAATGACTCCCGCCATGGGGCCCACCGACTGGTGGTGATGGCAGGGTTCCAGCTCGATCTCGCCGGCCTCGACCAAAGACTCCGCCTCGGCCGGACTACGGGCCAACCCCTCGAAGATGAGGGCACCGATAACGGCACCTCGCAGGGGTCCGCTCGCCCTTTCCCAGCTGATCGGTGGTCCGGCGTGCACGAGCACATTGCGCCGCATGCCGGGGATGACATTGGCGGCAATGTCCAGCCCCACCAGGACAGGCTGCGCCTCCATCATGCGCTCAACGGCTTTTCGATTGGCTTCTTCAATACCCAACAGGATTTCCTTTTCGCTGCCCAAAAAGATTACGCCTAAAGACGAGATACGTCGTCAACGCAACCCGATTCTGCCGCTAAGTCACTGAACCACGAACGTAAGAGGGTGTCGCAAAAGTCTGTTGAGGCCCTGCGGCACGGTCACCTTCCACAACCCCGCTAGGGGTGGAATGTTTGTAGCCAAAACGCCAAAACCGGATTCGAACTCCGTAGGAGTGACATTTGGCCTGGCCTCCAATAGACGTCAACTCTTGTGATAT
>JBHHYX010000234.1:0-8439 GCA_046757765.1 Acidobacteriota bacterium
GCCTCCGGCACTTTGTTGAAGAGTTCGGGCACGAAGCGGGGCAAATGCCGCCCCGGCCCCAGAGGGACGTTGGTGGTGGCGATGGAGGTGGCGTCGGTACCGAAAAGGTTGAGGGTCACCTCCCGGTCGGCCTGTGACGGAGACGCCCCTTGACCATCGGCTACATTCACCAGGGCCAACCCCGTGTTGCGGGTTCCCACGGTATCGACAAATATGGTGAAGTCGTTGAGCTCTTTCACGGCCGGGACGCCGGCTTCGTAAAGGACGACACCATCGTCGGCGCGTGTAAAGACGGCCGTGCCGCCAACGTCGCCATTGGTGGCCACCGTCACTCGAGCATAACCCACGGCGATCGCCCCCGTGCCGGCCGTCTCCAGAGCGATTGACGCCCCCTTGGCCAGCGGGATGTCGAATACGGAATCCGTGCCCAGCTCCTGCTCCCCCTGCAGCAGAGTCACGACCAGGGGCTCAGCGTCCGTCTCCGACCTGAAGAACTCCACCCGAATCGTGGTCGCCTCTCCCGTACTGACGAAAATGAAGCTGGTCCGAAATTGTATCGAGCCGACCACTCCATCGCCAATCTGAGGGAAGTAGAAGACATCGGCGGCTCGGGAGAAAGGGATGAGCAGAGACAGGGCAACAACCGAAAGAAGAGTCTTGAACCGCATCCAAAGACAATAGCTGAAAGACCTGGAGAAAAGCAACGACAAATGACCACAAACGGCATCTCCTTGATGTTACGGTAAACCCTCTGGATGCTATAGTGGCGGGGTTCCCGCCCTCTCTCAGTGAAACGGGATGGGATTGCATGACACGAATGGCCATTGCCCATGACTGGCTCCTTATCCCCCGGGGGGCGGAGAGAGTTCTGACGGAGTTTTGTCTGGCCGTCCAGGATCTTTCGATCTACACTCTCTTCTTGCGTGCCCCCTTCATCAGCCCACCCGTTAGCAGACATTCGCTTTTCGTTTCCCCTTTCAATCACCTCCCCTGGGTCGACCGCTACTATCGCTATCTCTTACCCTGGTTTGGCTGGGGAATCGAGCAACTCTATGTCGACCAGGCCGACGTCTTGCTCAGCATCAGCCACTCTGTCGCCAAAGGGATCCCCCACCACCCCGACATTCCCCATGTTTGCTATTGCCTGACCCCCATGCGTTACCTTTGGGAGCCGAGGCTGTACGGCGCCGAACTCAAGGCCTCCTGGCGAGGAACGTTGCTGAAGGCTTTGTCCAGCAGGTTGAAACAATGGGATCTGAAGTCAACCGACAGCGTCGACTTCTTTGTGGCGGTTTCCGAGACGGTCGCGAAACGGATTCGACGGGTTTACGGGCGCGACGCCGAGGTTCTTTATCCGTGCGTTGACCAGGAATTCTTCAGCCCCTCGTCGCTTCCGCGCGAGGAATTCTATCTGATTGTCTCGGCTTTGGTGCCCCAGAAGAGAATCGATCTCGCCATTGAGGCCTTTAAACGCAACGGCAAAACGCTACTCGTGGTGGGGACGGGTCCACTCTATCGTCGCTTATCCCGAATGGCCGGCCCCAATACTCGCTTCTTGGGCTGGCTCGAGGATGGACGGGTCAGGGAGCTCTACCGGCGGGCCAAGGGCCTGATCTTTCCAGGAACCGAGGACTTTGGGCTGGTCCCGGTGGAGGCCCAGGCCTGTGGATGCCCGGTGCTTGCCTTCGGAGAGGGAGGAACGACGGAAACGGTGATCGACGGAAAAACGGGGCTCTTCTTTCGCCAGCCCAACCCTGACGCTCTGTTGGCGGCCCTGGCATCATTTGAAAAGGTGCGTTTCGATTCAAAGGAAGCCCTTGACAATGCCCGGCGCTTCTCACGCCCGCGCTTTCGTGATCGATGGCGCGCCGTCTTCAAGAAGCTGGGCCTGCCAATCAGAATCTGATTTCGACCTGAGTTGAGCGATTCTGGTGGATGGGAAGCGCCAAGATGTTGTGTTTCCGCGAGTTGCGGAGACCGCAGGCATACCCGCCGCGGTATGTCGAGGATCGACAAGACCCGCGGGGCGCAACAGATTGGTGCTTACCGCCGTCGACAATCGCTCAATTCAGGTTCGCCGCCCACCCATCACTCCAGGCGCTGCCAATCGGGTTTGTGGTCGAAAACCCACTGGTAGTAGCGCCGGTGTTCCAGGAGGCTTGCGGCCGGAGAATCCAGAATCACCTGGACTCGAGGGTGGAGCTGCAAGGCGGAAGCCGGAACCATCGCTGTCACGGCACCTTCAACCATCTTGGCGACGGCACCGGCTTTTTTGGACCCGAAGGCCAGGAGGAGACATCTTCGGGAATCGAGAATGGTGCCTATGCCCATGGTGATGACGTGACGGGGGGCCTCTTCGGAGTCGCTGAAGAAGCGCGCGTTGTCCCTCAAAGTCCGCTCTGAAAGAGTCTTGATCCGAGTCCGGGAGGCGAGGGAAGAGGAGGGTTCGTTAAAACCGATGTGGGCATTGGTCCCGAGTCCCAACAACTGAATGTCCAGGCCACCGGCCCTCTCGATGCTCTCCTCGTAATGCCGGCAGAGAAGGGAGATGTCTTTCGTCATGCCGTTCGGTATGTGGATGTTGGAAGGCTTCAGGTTGACTTGGTCCAGCAGGTGTTCATGCATGAAACAGTGGTAGGAGGAGGGGTGCTCAGGGGGCAACCCGATGTACTCATCCAGGTTGAAAGTCCGGACCTGGGAGAAGTCGAGTCCTTCCTCCCGGTGCATTCGAATCAACTCGCGGTAGACGCCAAGAGGTGAGCTTCCGGTGGCCAGGCCCAGGACTGAATCCGGCTTTCTTCGAATCTGGTGAGCCAACACTTGGGCCGCCAGGCGACTCGCCAATTCCCAATCCGGCTGGATGATGATTTCCATAGTTGAAAGCTCCAGTCCTGGACGACATCGCCATCGCCGATCCGGCAGGCACTCTGGTCGCGGTCCGGGAATGGCAAGAGGTTCAACTCCCGCCAGACTGCATTGTGGCACAACAGGTGCGGATTTTCATCCGCCCGTCTCATGATGTAGGGAGTTGGAGGTTGGCAGTTTGGGAGTTGCCCCGAAAGGGGCTACCCTTTCTCCAGGCGGGTTGCGTTAGGGATGGGATTTGTTGAAGAATTTGTAGGGTGAAATTTCAATCAACAGGGGGTTGTCATGGAGCAAAAACTGGCGCCGGCCCTTGGTTTGGCTTTTCTCGTCTTGCTGGCAGCGCAAGGGGGCGCCCTGGGCGCCCACCAGAGAACTTCGATCGAATTGTGTCAGGAGGCAATAGGGCGAAGCATTGAGGCGGATTTCGGCCGCCGAGCCCAGCCCCGTTTCCAGTCCGGCGCCGAGACACACACCATCGGCGTTGGAATGGTAGAGGTTGGTGGAGAAATGAGCTACTGGGGCGGCCGCCGCCGCGAGCGGGCGGACTACAGTTGCCGGGTCGACATCCGCAGGCGGCGGGTGGTCGAGGCTCGCTATGGTCGGGAGAACACAATGCGTCTCGACAGTTTGATCAGAGCCTGCCAGGAGAAGATTCGCGAGGAGGTGGAATACGATCGAGGTGGCAACACCGAACTGCGCTTCGAAGCGGGTGCCGAAACTTCGCTCGTCGCCAGAGGAGAACGGGAGGTTCGTGGCAGGGCCGCCTTGCGGGAGCGTGGAGACTGGCAACCTTTCAGCTACGACTGCACCCTTGAGATTCGCGTCGCCGACGCCCACTACCGTGTGGATGAACGACCGCGAGGTGAAGTTCGGGACACCAAGCTGGAGTGCAAGAGTAAGAACTATCGCCACCGGACGTGTTCCATTCGAAAAAAGATCCCCCGGAACGCACGAATTGTTGCGGTCGATTTCGAGGATCAAGATTCGCGCGCTCCCTGTGTCGAAGGTCAGAGCTACGGCATCGATCTGGCGAGGGAGATCATTTGGGTGGACAAGGGATGTGATGCCGATTTTCGAGTCACTTACGAGAAACCGTGAGAGAGGGAGTGAATCGGTCTCGGGTCCAAAGACAGCTTCCCGGGGCCGACTCCGGGTCTATGTGCCATTCCCAGATTGGATGAAGTCGAAACCATGAAAGAGGCGCCTCGCGTGCTTCTTATCGATGACAATGTGGCGGATCGCCAGCTGGCC
This sequence comes from Acidobacteriota bacterium, assembly GCA_046757765.1. GTDB lineage: Bacteria > Acidobacteriota > UBA6911 > RPQK01 > JBHHYX01 > JBHHYX01. Next base: position 4,117 of record JBHHYX010000234.1, read on the forward strand.
ATGCTGGTCCTGAAAAAGAGCTGTCCCCAAGTGCGCATCCGCGCCATCCTGGGTGAGGAGGACTTTGGTGCGGCCTTGGCCCAGGGTGGATTTCAGCTGGTGATCACCGACTATCACCTCGGCTGGTCCGACGGACTCTCTGTTCTGAAGAAGCTCAGAATCGTCCATCCTGGAATGCCGATATTGTTCTTTTGCCGGCCTGTCAGCAAGGAGAAGCGGACTCGTATTCGCCGGGCCGCTCCCGGATCCTACCTTCCCAAGTCCTCGGCCAGTTTCTTGCGTCTGCCGCGTGTCGTCGGCCATCGTCTCGGCATCCGTACTGTCGAAGCCCCCCCCGCACCCATGGAAGGGCGCTTGACAAGACTGATGGAGCTGTCCAACACCGGTGTCTTTCGAGCCAATATCTACGGCCGGCTGTTGGCGATCAACGCCGCCTTTGCGAGACTCCTTGGAGAACGCTCGATTCGGAACGCCTTGCGGGTCGACTTGACGTGTCTCCACTATCGCGCCGCCAACCGCGCCGAAATCCTGCAACGGGTCGAGCGGGATGGGCGTACGCATCGCCAGGAGATTCAACTGAAGCGGCCTGACGGAGAAAAGAGGTGGTTGGCTCTGACCGAAACAGTGGTTGTCGACAGGAGTGGCAAGATCGTGATCGATGGCCTGCTGGAGAATAGTTTCGAGAACCGACGGGCCGGCACGGATCTGATTCGCTCCAACCGAGATCTGAAAGAGTTCGCCTATGTTGCCTCCCATCAACTCCAGCAACCGCTGCGTCTGGTGGAGCAGTATACAAGGCTCTTGGTGGAGGATTATCCAGGCGCCCTGCAGGGCCAGGCCGGGGAGTATCTGGAGTGTGCCAATCGGGCGGCCCGCCGCATGCGGGAACTGATTGACAATCTGTTGGCCCTTTCCCAAATCGACGCCGGTCGGGCTCTTCAGAATTGTGCGTCTGACCAATCGGTGGCCGAAGCCGTCGAGAACCTGCTCCCCGCGGTCGAAGAGAAACAAGCTCTCGTGAGGTGGGACAGTCTGCCCAGGGTCGTAGCCGACCCGGGCCAGCTGGTTCAACTGTTCCAGAACCTCATCAGCAACAGCCTCAAGTTTCAGAAGGAGGCGACCGTTCCCCGGGTCTGGGTCGACGCCCAACTGCGAAACGGTTGTTACCGATTCTCCGTTCGCGACAACGGCATTGGCATGGAACCGACCCAGGTGGAAAGCATCTTCTCCCCTTTCAAGCGTCTGCAACCGCCCTACCCCGGGACGGGACTGGGGCTGACCATCTGCCGGCGGATCGTGGAAAGGCATGGTGGGCGGATTTGGGCGGAATCCAAGCCAGTTCAAGGCACCACTGTCTATTTCACGCTACCCGTTACACGGCGACAACAGCCTGCAGTCCGGAGCGCATCGGGAGAAATGGGGGAAGAGGTTGACGGCTGACTCCATCTTTGGAACCATCCAGGAGTCTGTGCGCTGGAAATGAGAGACGGAGACAAATGGGTGAATCCGTGATTCGGATCCTTTTGATCGAAGACAATCCCGACGACGTCCTCTTGATCAGGCGTTTCTTGGAACGACCCAGCCCGGACACATTCTCAATCGAGCATGCCGACCGGCTGGCCAAGGGATTGGCACGACTCAACCAGGGTGAGATCGACCTGGTTTTGTTGGATCTGTCGCTGCCTGACAGCGATCACTCGAACACCTTTAGCGAGCTGCGGCGCTACGCTCCCCGCGTTCCGATCATCATCCTATCCGGAATGGCCGACAAGGAACTGGCGTTTCGAGCCGTTCGTGGAGGGGCTCAGGATTACCTGGTCAAGAGTGGAGCGGACAGGGATCGGCTCACCCGATCCATTCGCTATGCCCTGGAACGAAAACGCTGGGCCGAAGCCCTGCGCGAAAGCGAAGAGCGTTACGCTCTGGCCGTTCGAGGCGCCAACGATGGTCTTTGGGACTGGGATCTGAAAAGTAACCGGATTTACTTTTCTCCCCGCTGGCTTTCGATGTTGGGAATGGAAGAAGAGTTGCCCCCTGAGTCACCTGAAGCCTGGTTCGAGCGGGTGCATCCAGAGGATATCCGATTGCTGAGAGGCAGCATCTCCGATCATCTGGACGGGAAGACCCCTTTTTTTGAACGCGAGCATCGACTTCGCCACGGAAACGGTCGACATGTCTGGGTGCTGAGCCGAGGGATTGCGGTGCGCGATGGGAAAGGCGAAGCCTATCGGATGGCGGGATCCCTGACTGACATCAGTGAGCGCAAGCGGTTTGAAGAGCAACTCCGTCACGACGCGCTGCATGACTCTCTCACCGGTCTTCCCAATCGACTTCTTCTGCTCGACCGTTTGGAGATCTCCATCGCTCGGTCCCATCGCAACCCCAGTCTGTTCGCCGTCCTGTTCCTGGATCTGGATCGCTTCAAGAACGTCAATGACAGCCAGGGGCACAGTGTGGGGGACAAGCTTCTCAAGGCCTTATCGGCTCGATTGGCTCCACTTTTGAGGGAGGGAGACACAGTTGCCCGCCTGGGTGGCGATGAGTTCGCCATTTTGTTGAACGACATCCGGGGGCCTGCCGATGCGTCACGAGTGGCCGAGCGCATCCAGCGAGAGGTGTCGGCGCCTTTCAGCCTGGATGGCTATGAGGTTTTCACCAGTGCCAGCATCGGAATCGCTCTCAGTTCCAACGGCTACCAACGAGCCGAAGAGATCCTTCGCGACGCCGATACGGCCATGTATCAGGCGAAGTCGAACGGAAAGGCTCAGCACGTTGTGTTTGGTCGTCACATGCACGAACGGGTCGTGGCCGCTCTGAACCTCGAAAATGATCTCCGCCGAGCCGTTGAAAGAGACGAATTCCGGGTTCACTATCAGCCCATCATTAATCTGGAGAATGGCCGCATCAGGGCTTTCGAAGCGCTGGTTCGCTGGCAACATCCGGAACGAGGTCTTCTGCTCCCGGTGACATTCATTCCCACTGCCGAAGAGACCGGTTTGATCGTGCCAATCGGACGCTTCGTGATGCGCGAAGCCTGCGGGCAGCTCTCCTCGTGGCGGCGCCGGTTCGACTTGAACTCGCTCTCCATGAACGTCAACCTTTCAGGCAAAGAGTTCATGGAGGCCGATCTGGTGGATTCGGTCCTTTCGGTTTTGGAAGAGTCCGGACTGGAGGCCCCAAGCCTGCGCCTGGAAATAACCGAGAGCATCCTCATGGAGCAGGCCACCCGGATGGAAGACAAACTTCAACGCTTTCGCGACCTTCAGATTGAGCTCCACATTGATGATTTCGGTACGGGCTACTCCTCCTTGAATTACCTTCACCAGTTGCCTGCCAGCGGGCTCAAGATCGACCGCTCCTTCGTCCGCTGGATCACGGGGGGTGATGGCCGCTCAAAGATCATCCGGACCATTGTGGCCCTGGCTCGAAACCTGGGCATGAACGTCGCAGTAGAGGGTTTGGAAACAGCTGAAGAGCTGGCTCATTTGAGGACGCTTGAGTGCGAGTACGCCCAAGGGTATTACCTTTCGAAGCCCCTGGATGGCGCCGACGCCGGCCAGCTGTTGCTGAGCCAACCCCAATGGTGATGAGGGCTGGAGGGAGTGTGAGAAATGCGGGCTAGCCCGAATTTCTCACACCCAATCTACTACGGCGGCAGATATGCCCGCGTCTACTGCGTTGCGCTCGGTCGGGCTCCTCGACGTACTGTCGAGTGCGACTGCGGGGCCCTCGGTCGCGACGCCTTGTATCCACGCGCATCTCCACCGCCTCGCTACGATCGAGTGTGAGAAATGCGGCCTAGAGGACTGCTTGTCCCTCCACCGAGTCTTGTGAATCTCTCAGCCTTTCCAGTGCCTCCAGCTCTTTGGCGGCAAGCTCAACCGCTTCGATTGCCTTACCGGTCTCTCGAAAACGATCTTTCTCTTTATCCAGCAGGGAGATCTCGTGCAGCAGACGCCGCTTCTCTTCCTCCAGTCGATGGATTTCTGCCTGGATCTTTCTTTTCAGTTGATCCACATCCAGATGCATTCCCAATACCTCCATTCAGATCCTAGCCCCCAATAGAGAACAGGCTACTACGGCGGCGGATATGCTCGCGTCTACTGCGTTGCGCTCCGTCGGGCTCCTCGACGGACTGTCCAGTACGACTGCGGGGCCCTCGGTCGCGACGCCTTGTACCCACGGGCATCTCCACCGCCTCGCTGCGATCGAGTGTGAGAAATTCGGGCTAACCGCTTTCCTCCGTCCGCTGATCCTCTCCCGCGGGTCTTAGGGCTCGCGCAAGAATAACCTCACATTTTGGCATCTCATCTTCACACCATC
>JBHHYX010000235.1:0-8429 GCA_046757765.1 Acidobacteriota bacterium
GTGGGCGAGGGAACTGGGATGGATGGCCAAAGGGAGCCCGAGAAGGCACCACTTCGTGCTCTCCAAGGGCCACGCCTGCCCGGCCCTCTACGCCGTTGCGGCAGAAGCCGGTCTCATTGCCCGCGAGCAACTGCTCCGCTTGCGCAGACTGGGGAGTCCGTTGCAGGGCCATCCGCATCTGCTGTGCGCTCCCTGGGTGGAGACCAGCACCGGCTCGCTGGCTCAGGGATTCTCCGTCTCGATCGGTCTGGCGCTTGCTCTGCGTTTCAAGAAAATCTCGGAACGCGTCTATGTCCTGCTGGGTGACGGTGAGATGCAGGAGGGTGAAGTGTGGGAGGGAGCGATGTGCGCTGGCCATTATCGGCTCGATGGTCTGTGCGCCGTGATTGATTACAACAAGCAGCAAAGTGACGACCTGAACGAAAATGTCATGGGACTCGAACCGCTGGGTGAGAAGTGGAAGGCCTTCAGGTGGCACACCATCGAGATTGACGGCCACCGCTTCGAAGAGATGGATCGGGCTTTCGCCGAGGCCCGAGGCAAAAAAGGCCGCCCCACCGTGATCATCGCCCACACCAAGAAAGGCAAAGGCGTTTCTTTCATGGAAGATTCTCCACTCTGGCATGGCAGTGTGAGGCTGCGGGATCACGAATTGGAACGAGCGTTGCGCGACCTGGGTCAGCAGGATGACGAGATCAGGAGGTGTCTGGATGGGACCATCTTCTGAGACTGGAGCGATGCCGTTGCTGGTCGGCACCAGCGGCGACTCGTTGCGGGAAGCCTTCGGCAAGGCGCTGGTGGCCCTCGCGGACCGCTATCCGAACTTTGTTGTACTGGATGCCGACGTAGCCGGGGGGACTGGGACGCACCATTTTCGGCGTGCTTATCCGCACCGCTTTTTCCAGTTCGGAATCGCGGAGCAGAATATGATGGCGGTGGCGGCCGGTTTTTCAGCGGCTGGGATCGTCCCCTTCGTGACAACGTTTGCGGTCTTTTGTCTTCGCGCGCTGGAACAAGCTCGTCTGTCGATCGCCTACGATCGGCGCAATGTGAAGATCGTGGCCAGTCATCCCGGGTTGGACGTCGGACCCGACGGCGGCTCGGCCCAGGCGCTGGAAGATCTGGCCGCCTTTCGGGCGATTCCCGGCATGACGGTCGTTTCACCGGCTGACCCGATGGAAACCGCTCAGGCCACCCAGGCGATTCTGGAATGGAAAGGACCCGTCTACATGCGGACCGGCAGGAGCGCGGCCCGGCGCATTCTGCCTGAGAATTATCGCTTCCAGTTGGGCCGAGGCTGTCTGCTCCGTCATGGGAGCGACGTCACCGTTGTCGCCTGTGGCGTTCAGGTTGCCAGGGCCCTCGGCGCAGCCGACCTTCTGAAGAAGGACGGCATCGAGGCCAGCGTCGTTAACCTTTCGACGATTAAACCTATCGACATGTCACTTCTGATCCGATGCCAGCGGCAGACAGGCTGTTTCGTAGTGACGGAAGATCACAATATTCATGGGGGACTGGGCGGGGCTGTGGCCGAAGCCCTGGGGCAGTCCCGGCCCGCGCCCATCGAGCTGGTCGGCGTCCGCGACACGTTCGGCGAGTCCGGAGAGCCGGAGGAGCTGGCCGAGAAATACGGCCTCAGCGCCCTATCCATCGCTCGAGCCGCCAAACGGGTCATTCAACGCAAGCGCCGATGAGAAAGACGACCTCCAGAATTGCACTCGTTACGGGCGGCAGTCGGGGTGTGGGCGCGGGAATCGCCCAAGCCCTGGCCCGATCTGGCGCCCGCGTAGCTCTGACCTATCAGACCGGAGTTGCCCAAGCCGCACAAGTCGTGGCAAACATCGAATCGATGGGTTTTGTCGCCAGGGCGATTCCCATGACTGTCGAGGACCGCGGCAGCGTGCGGGGGGCCGTGGAGGAGATCGGAGAGGTTTTTGGGCCCGTGAATATTCTGGTCAACAATGCCGCCGTTGGCCAGGAGAAGCCTTTTGAAACCATCACCGACGCTGACTGGGACCATGTCCTGGCCGTCAACTTGAGAGGCCCGTTTTCCTGCTGTCAGGAAGTTCTTCCCGGCATGCTGCATCAGGGCTGGGGAAGAATCATCAACATTGCCTCCATCGGTGGCCAATGGGGAGGTTTCAACCAAGTCCACTACGCGGCGGCCAAGGCCGGTCTTGTAAATCTCACTCGTTCCCTGGCCAAGATCTTCAGCCACAGGGGGATCACTGCCAACGCCGTATCCCCCGGGCTGGTGAGAACGGATATGTCAGCTGGGGAACTGGAGTCGGAGGCGGGGAGGGAAAAAGTGAGAACCATCCCCATTGGACGGATTGCAACGGTTGAGGAAGTGGCCTCGGTGGTTCGATTTCTGGCCAGTGAGGAGGCCGGGTACGTGACCGGGCAGACGATCAATGTCAATGGAGGCATGCTCTTTTGACGAGGACACTCTGGATCGTCAGCGGCGGCGCTGAGGCGGTCCCCGGCATACGGCGGGCAAAGGAGATGGGGCTTCACGTGGTGGTCAGCGACGGCGACCCGGAGGCCCCCGGCTTGGCCTGGGCGGACGATCCAGTTGTGGCCAGCACCTATGACGTCCAGGCGACGCTGTCGGCAGCCAAGGAGTACCATCACAAACGCCGACCCATCGACGGCGTGCTCACCATTGCCGCAGACGTCCCCGGGACGGTTGCTTCCCTGGCGGCAGAACTGGGTCTTCCGGGCATCCCCGTGGAGACAGCGGATCTGGGTAGCGATAAGTTGGCTATGAAACGGCGCCTGGCCGCGGCCGGAATCCCCCTTCCCTGGTTCGCACCCATTCCCTCACCCGAGCAACTCAAGAGCGTAATCGGCGAGCGGGGTCTTCCGCTGGTGATCAAGCCCGTCGACAGCCGGGGCGCTCGGGGTGTTTTGAAGCTGACTCGTGGAGTCAGCCTCGACTGGGCTTTTCGTCACGCCCGGCGCTGCTCGCCCTCTTCACGAGTGATGGTGGAAGAATACCTGGAAGGCCCTCAGATCAGTACCGAATCCGTCCTGTTGGATGGCCTGGCGTCCACGCCGGGGTTCAGCGACCGGAACTACAAGGATCTCGATCCCTCTGTCCCCTTCCTGGTTGAAAACGGCGGCCATCAACCTTCCGCTCTCAATGACGAAGAGCGCTTGGCCGTGGCGGGACTGGCCGAGCGGGCGGCTCTGGCTCTGGGCATCCGAACCGGTACCGCCAAAGGGGATATGGTCCTCACCGCCAAAGGTCCCATGGTGATCGAGATCGCGCCCCGTCTCTCCGGCGGTTGGTTTGCCACCGACCAGATCCCACTGGCAACTGGCGTGGACCTGGTGGGAATCGCCATTCGCCTGGCACTGGGCGAAAGCGTTTCTCCCCCTGAACTGCGTCCCCAATTCCGCCAGGCTGTAGCCATCCGCTACTTCTTTCCTCCTCCCGGACGCGTCACGGCCGTTGGCAACGTGGCAAGGTTCACAGGGCTGGATTGGATCCACCGGATAGGGCTCTTCGTCAAGCCGGGAGGAATCGTCGAGCCCCTGACCGACCACACCCGCCGGGCGGGTTTCGTCATCGCCACCGGCGCCACCACCAGGGAAGCCATTCGGCGCGCTGTGGGAGTCACTCGCCAGATTACAATCAAGACTGTACCCAGATGAACAGGCTGCAACTCTATTCCATCTTCCATCTCAACCTGGCCTACTCTTCGATTGAGGAAGAACAGTGGGGGGAGCTGATCGAGCGATGCTATCAGCCGTTGCTGGAGCTCAGTCGAAACTCTAACTTGCCGATCGGGATTGAAGCTTCCGGCTACACCCTGGAGACGATCTCAGATTTATGGCCCCAATGGATCGAGGAACTGCGGCGCCTGCTTGACGAGAAGGTGTGTGAGTTCCTCGGAAGTGGCTACGCCCAATTGATCGGGCCCCTGGTTCCTTCCGAAATCAATGCGGCCAATCTGCGGTTGGGGCTAAAAGTGTACCAGCAGCTGCTGGGCCGGAGTCCAAGCATCGCCCTGGTGAACGAACAGGCCTATTCCGCGGGCCTCGTTGGCCACTACCTGGAGGCCGGTTTTGAAGCCATCGTGATGGAGTGGGACAATGCGGCCAGGCTCAGGCCCGAATGGGAGCCCGAGTGGCGCTACCTTCCTCAACTGGCGTGTGGGCCTCGCGGCCAGGTCATCCCTCTGATCTGGAACCAGTCCATTGCTTTTCAGAAGTTCCAGCGCTACGCTCACGGTGAAATCGATCTGGGAGACTACCTGGGCTACCTCGCCGGCCATGGGAGTCGAGCTCCTCGCGCCTTTCCGGTCTACTGCGGCGACGCGGAGATCTTCGATTTTCGCCCCCGGCGCTACGGCACCGAAGCGGCGCTTCAAAAAGAAGGAGAATGGCGACGCCTGGAACAACTCTTCCAGCAGCTGTGCGGAGACACCCGATTTCGGCTCGTCAAACCCGCCCAGGTACTGGATCTGATGGGCGAAACGGGTGCCGGCCATCGGATCCGACTGGAATCGGCGGCTCAGCCGATCCCGGTCAAGAAACAGGAAAAGTACAATATTACCCGCTGGGCGGTGACGGGTCGAGACGACCTCTCCATCAACACCCGTTGCTGGCGCCTCTTCGAGAGCTTGAGAAAGGGAGCGACAACAGACGAAGACTGGCGCCGTCTCTGCTATCTGTGGAGCAGCGACTTCCGCACTCATATCACCCGGAAGAGGTGGAATCGGTATCGAGAAGGGCTGGCGCGCTTGGAGAGCGAAGCCGGTTTGATCCATCCGAGAGTCACTGTTCCCTCACCGCCCATCCCCAGCGCCGGCCCGGGCGTCGGAACCGACCGGAGAAGATCGATGCCGGATTCGCGGGTGAAGCGGGAGGGGCGCTTCCTGATGATTGAAACCCCACAAGTCCGTCTCCGACTCAACTGTCTGCGGGGACTCGCCATCGACGCCCTCTGGTTCGGCCCGGACTGGAGGGAACCCCTTTGCCGGACGCTTCCCCACGGCTACTACGATGATATTGGACTCGGGTCGGACTGGTATTGCGGCCACACGGTACTGGAACCTCTCGGCCGCCCCAAGGTCACCGATCTATCCGAAGTGGACCCCGACTGGACATTTGAGGTGGACGGCGTTCGGGTGGCGGCGGTCATCCCCACCCCGCTGGGTGCGATTCACAAGCAGATCCGGGTCCACTCAAAGCTCCCGCTGCTGGAATGGCGCTGCCGCCTGGCCTGGAAGACGATTCCTCGCGGATCGCTTCGTCTGGGGCACATCACCTTGAATCCGGCGGCATTTGACCGTGATAGGCTCTTCTACCAGACCCACAATGGAGGCCAGGATCTGGAAAGGTTTTTGCTGGATGGCCGTCCCGTGGACCATGGCTCACCGGTCTCCTTTCTGGTCTCCGCCAGCCAGGCTCTGGGAATCACCGGGGGCGTGATCGACTTGGGAGATGCTCACCGCCACCTGCGGATTGAGGTGGACAAGTCCTGGGCCGCTCTGGTGGGTATGATCACCTTTCGCGAGTCCGGCGCCGACTACTTCTGCCGCCTTTCCTTCTCCATGGCGGAAGTCGACGAGACACTCGACTCGAGTCCCAAGAAACTGACAAGTCCAGCCTGCCGCCTTCTCCTCAAACCCGGCACTGGAGGGGCTTCAAAGTCCCCCCCTCCCGCGGCCTCAAAGGCCGGGTCGTTCGGGCAGCCAGGTCAGCCCCCTGCCCGAGGGTGAAACTTATCGTAGATTTTTCTCAAGCGCTCCCTCGTCACATGGGTATAGATTTGAGTGGTCGAGATATCCGCATGTCCCAGCATCATCTGGACCGCTCGCAGATCGGCGCCGTTCTCGAGAAGGTGGGTGGCAAAGCTGTGTCTCAACACGTGAGGGCTCAGCTTCTTCCCAATTCCAAGCTCTTTCGCCAGCCTGCTGACAATCATCCAGAAGCACTGCCGACTCATGGGCCCTCCCAGCTGAGTCAGAAAAAGGTAGGGGCTCGGCCTTCTCCCGCGCAGGAAGCGGGGCCGGGCCTCTTTCAGGTAACGTTCAATAAACGCCAGTGCGGTATCCCCCACAGGAACAATTCGCTCCTTGGCACCCTTGCCGAGAACGGTGAGGAAACCGACATCCGCGTTGATTTCGCCCGCCTGAAGCCCCACCAGTTCACTGACCCGGAGTCCGGTAGCGTAGAGGACTTCCAGCATGGCGCGGTTGCGAAGGCCGTGAGGTGTGCCCAGATCGGGAATCGAGAGCAAGGCGTCCACCTCCTCTCGCGTCAGATAGTGGGGAAGACTGCGCCAGGTGCGCGGAGATTCCAGTGTCTCAGTGGGATCATGATTGAGGTAGCCATCCAGCAACAGAAAGCGAAAGAAGGAGCGAAGGCTGACGATCTTGCGCATGACTGATCGGGCGGCCAGGTGACCGTAAAGGTGTTGCAGGTAGGCGGAGAGGAGCGACCGGTCGACTTGTCCCAGCTCACACCTTCGAGTTTCAAGGAAGGAGAGGAAGTCCCGGGTGTCGCGCCGGTAGGCCTCCACCGTGTTGACGGCGACTCCCCGTTCGATGCGGAGGTAATTCAAATAGGCCTCAAAAGCGCGGTCCACCACGGCTTATCGACGCCTCCAAGGGAGAAAATAGTGGACCTCCTCCACCCCCAGCACACGACAGCAGAGGAAATAGACGACGCCTCCCGCACCAATACAGATGACGAGACCAGGCAGCAGTCCGACTTCCGCCCAGCGGTCCTCGAGCACAGGGTAAAGAAGATAGACCACCGTCCCCATCATGAGCGACGCCAGTACGGTCTTGAGAAGGGTGGAGCCTACCCGGCTACCCTCGAAGGGGCCGAGGCGGCGTCTGAACCCGCGGGCCAAGAGGAGAAAATTCAAGGCCAGTGAGAGGGAAGTCCCCAGCGCCAGTCCCACGTATTGGTAACCTGCCGGCAGAATAACGAAGACCAGCAGCAGATTGACGACCACGTTGACGGCGACCGCAACCAGGCTGATTCGCACCGGCGTTCGCGCGTCGTCAAGGGCATAGAAGGTGGGCACATATACTTTGACACCGCTGTAAGCGAAAAGCCCCAATGAATACAGCAGCAGAGCATAGGCAGCATGGACTGTATCGGAATGGGTGAAGTGTCCTCTCTCGAAGATGACTTGGATGATGGGAACCGACAGCACCATCAAACCCACTGAGGAAGGAATAGACAGGAAAGCGATCAGTCTGAGGGAAGCGGCAACGGTCTGCTTCAGCTCCTCCCACTCCCGCTGAGAAGCAAGGACAGACACCTCGCGGAGATTGACGATCCCCACGGCAACACCGAACAGACCGATCGGCAGGTAAATCAGCCGAAAGGCATAATTGAGCCAGGAGACCGGACCGTCCCCGAGCAAAGACGCCAGCTGAGTGTTGACGAGAGTATTGATCTGCACGGCGCTGACTCCGATCACGGCCGGTCCCAGAAGCCGGCCGATCTTGAGCACGCCGGCATGGCGAAAATCCAATCTGAACCGGTAGCGAAAGCCGTGACTCCTGAGCAAGGGCAGCTGTACCCCAAACTGCAGAAATCCGCCAACCACGGCTCCTACGGCTATGGCCTCGATGCCCAGAAGCCCCCAGTCCTCAAATCGGGACACCAGAAGCAAACCGGCCAGAATCAAAGAGAGGTTGAAAAAGGCGGGGGCCAGGGCCGGAAGGAAGAAATGGTTGAGGGTGTTGAGAACGCCCATCACCACAGAGGCCAGGGCAATCAGCAAGAGGAAAGGCGAAAGGATTCTCAGCAGACTCGAGGTCAACTCCACCTTGCCCGGAACCTGAGAGAAACCTCCCGCCAGCAGATAGACGAAAGCGTCCGAAAAAAGGCAAAAGATGAGCGCCAGTACCCCGAGAAGCACCATGAGGGCATTGAGGACCAGATTGGCCAGAAGCCAGGCTTCCTGGCTGCCTTTTCTCCGCAGCGTGTCGGTGAAAGTGGGGACGAAAGCCGAGCTGAGCGCCCCTTCCGCGAAGAGGTCGCGCAGCATGTTGGGGATTCGGAAAGCGACCAGCCAGGCGTCCATCTGGGCGCCGGCGCCAAATAGAGCGGCCATGACCTGCTCCCGAACCAGCCCCAGGATTCGGCTCGCAAGGACGGCTACACTGACGGTTCCCGTGGCTCGGGCGGCCTGAAAATGCCGTGCCATTTTGGAGGGTGTGCATTGTTTGGTTGGCACTCTCGGCTCCAGTACGTGTTTAGCCTGGAACAAGCGAGTCCAGGCCTGGTGGGCGTCAATCCCGAAGGGATTGTGTCTTCCAGCCCAGAGTTTCCGAACCCTGGGACGTCGGACCAGCAAGGAATCGCCCCTGAAGGGGGCGCGTCCATGGAGGAGAATGATCCCCGGTTACGAGTGAGAATGATTCCACTGGATACCGACGCAACCCCGTTGGGAT
>JBHHYX010000236.1:0-8343 GCA_046757765.1 Acidobacteriota bacterium
GTTTTTGGCATGGCAGTTGCTCTTCTAAGAGATACTACTGTCCTAGATCTACTCCGTACCTGGGAGGTACTCCGTAGATCTCTACTCCGTAGCCCCCGCGCGCGTGCTTAGGAAAGGTTTCTTAAGGTGTAGCACGAGGGATTTGGTTGTAAACGCCTATCAGATAGAATTTCCATGATTGGGTGTCTCCAAAACCGCCATCAAGAATCCTCCTCATTGACCACCCAATGATGCGTCCCATCCTCAAGCACCCGGCGCTTCAGTTTCCCCACCCGTCTCCACTTTCCTTCCAGGATATAAAAGGCGCTTCCGCCATAGTCGATATACATGAAAGCATGGCCGTCTAAGCGAAACACGACTGACTTCGAGCCTTTCGGGAAATAGCAATCCGCGCTGATCCTGACCACCCCAGAGTCCTCCGGGCTGTCAGCGCTGAATTCGTAAATGGCGCCACTCATCTTTGGTCACTCCTTGCTCACGGAACACAAAACCTCTTCCCGGTCAAAGCGAATCGTTCTCGGCCCGAGACGGTAGTGAGGCAACCTCTTCTCCCGCACCCACTTATAGACCGTGGGCAGCTTGATGTTGAGCAATTCGGCTACGTCCCGGGCTGTCAAATTCGGTTGCGGCGTATAAACCATCGAACCATAATATACACCATACAAGTTCAACGCACAAGCATTTTCTCTCTTCTGGATTCTTTTCAGGCCTTCAAGGTAGACTGTCATGTGAAAGCTGCTGATTGGCGCTCTCCCGGCGTGACGGCGAGTGTATTCCCCTAATCCCCCGGAGGGCGCCCACTCACAGGAGAAAACATGCCGAGAAAACCCACTAAACAGGCGCTCTGGAATTTCCGTTTCATTGGGAATCGGACTCCCGGCCCCCAGGTTGGAATCGTTCAAGCCTCAACCCATGCTCTGGCAATCGAAGTGGCGAAAGCCTGGTGCAAACGCACCGGGCACGGTTTCGGGCACGACTTAAAGCCGATGATTCTGGCCGACGAGAGTATTCTCAAGAAGGAAAAGATCACCCTGGAGATCCCTGACCAGGAATTGCAGGCCATGAGCCTGGGAGTGCTCAAGCCCCTGCTGGAAGCGGGCTCGGTCCCGGCCCAGCGCGTCTATACCCTCGAGAAAGCCAAGCTCAAATCTGAGCAGCGCCGCGACGTGCTCCTGCTGTGCGAGCGCTACATCAACTCCCCGGAGCAGCGCCGCGTTGCAGTTTAACCAGATCGACTGGGCCTCGGACCAGCAAAAAGAAATCTTCGAATACGGTCCCTTCCCGGTGGTGGCCTCGGGAGGCTTTAACGCCGGAAAGACCTTTGCCTTCGTTCTGAAGGCGATCTGGCTCTCCATGATGTTCCCCCGCAACCGCGGCCTGATCGGGCGCAAGGTTCACAAGGAACTGGTTGAAACCACCATGGAGACGTTCAAAAAGATCTGCTTTCCGGACCTGTACGATCCCAAGCAGGGCGGCCGCTGGAACGAGCAGCAGGGGATTTTGCGTTTCACCAACGGCTCGTCCGTGCTCTGGATGCACCTGGACCAGAGAGACGTCATGGGGACCCTGCGAGGGCTGGAGATCAACTGGTTTTTTCTGGACCAGGCCGAAGAAATCCCCGAGGAGCCGGTCAACGTTCTGATGAAGCGCCTCGGGCGCTGGGACAAGGTCGAAGTTCCCGAAGACACGATTGCGGCGATGGGGTGGACGCCCGAAAACTGGCCCTGGAGAAAACCCACCGGCCAACTACAGTGCCCGCCCTACGCCATGTTTGCCTGCAATCCCTCGGGCAAAGACCACTGGCTCTACAAGCGGTTCCACCCCCAGAGTCCCTATCACCACCTCAAACAGTTCCCGCTGACCCACCGCGATGCCACGCCGGTGCTGGACGAAAAGGGCGAGCCCGCCATGCAGTCCTATCACGACATGGGATATCACATGGTCAACTGCCCGTCCTACTCCAACAAGTACGCCACCGACCAGAACTTGGCCGAGATGCGGCGTGGCTCGGAACAGTGGCGCCGGCTCTTTTACCACGGCGAATGGGGCTTCACGAAAGGGCAGATCCACGACGTCAAATCAGACTCGATCCTGGTCTCGGGCACGCGCAGCGGGATCGATCTGGAAGGCACGCGCGTGGACGTGGGTGAGGTGCTCTCCTATCTGCACCACTGCTGCTCCATTTACCGGACACTGGATCACGGCGACAGCGGTGCCACCTGCTGCCTCTGGTGCGGCGTGGACGAAGACAATAACTGCATCTTCTTCCAGGAGTACTACCAGAAAGACGACCTGATTTCCAATCACCGCTCCGTCATCACCATGCTCTCGGAAGACTGGAACATCAAGGCGTCCCTGGCGGATCCTTCGATCTTTTACCGCGCCATCCAGAAAGACGGGGCCCGCTGGACAGTCGCCCACGAATACTCGGATACGCGTATTCTGCCTAAGAGCACCGCCATCAGCTGGAGAAGAGCCGATAACAACGAACTGGGGACGCGCAACCGGATCAACGAATACCTGAAGCTGGACTACCAGCGAAAACACCCCTTCACCGGCAACCATGGGTCACCACGGATTTTCTTTCTGATGCAGTCGGACGACTACCTCCAGGGGATCAACTACGCCTATCACGAGACGGTGGCCCAGATGCGCATGGCGAAGGGCGAAGAAGCCGGTGAAACCATCTGGACGGAGGAGCGCAATCCCAACATCGCGGACGATGCCTACGACCCGGTGCGCTACCTGGTGGCGTCACGTCCCATCCGGGGCGAAGAGTCGATTCAGGCCACCGCCGGTACCGGCCCCACCGTCAACGACCTGATGAAAAACTTGACTCGCCGCCCGTCATTGCGATTTCATTAAAGCGAGGCTGTCATGCCCAAAAACCCGCAACCCGATCCCGAAGCTAAACTCTGGGAAGTCAGGAGAAAGCTGGCCGACAAGCACTATCACGATTGGCTCAACCGCTTCGACGTCGACCGCCTCCAGGACTACTACGAAGGCAAACAGTTCAAAGGCGTCGATCCGCTCTCTCCAGATGCGCCCTACGTCGTCAACAAAGTCCTGACGACGGTTGAAGCGCAAAAACCTACCATGTTGTCCGACACCCCCCGACATCGGGTCATCCCTGTGCCTGGACTGCGCGACGACCTGAGCGAGTTCGATCCCCGAGTCGAACTGATGGAAAGGACCATCGATACGCTGGTCCGGCGCCGCGATATGCACTACATGGACCACGTGACTCAAGCGTTCCACAACAGTTTTTTCGGGCCCGGCATCTTGCAGGTGGGATATTCCAACACATTCGATAAAAATCCCAACGCGGGAAAGCCGATCATGGTCCCCGGCGAAGACGGCTCCGACGTTCCCAAGCGCGACCCCGAGACCAACGAAGTCATGGTGGAGCCCCCCGAGATCGCGGTTGAGGAGCAACTCTTCTTCAAGTGCATTCCGTTTAAGACTTTCCGAGTGAATCACAACTCCACCTATATTCTCGAAAACAACGACTGGTGCGGCTACTGGGAAGTCTTTCGAGTTTCCGACATGTTGGAGCGCTTCCCCGAGATCACAGCCCGCCGCGAACTGCTGGAAGACTACGTGCCGGACGAGATGAAAGCTTACGGCCGCGAGAGCGTGGACAAGATCGGAGCCGAGTGCAAGGCGTGGCGGATCTGGGATCTCAACGCCGGCCTGGAGGTGATGGTCTCGGGAGGGCTGATGCTGGAAAGCAGGCCCTTTTCCGTCTTTCCACTGGCGGATCTGCGCTATCTGCCCTGGAAGCAGCACTGGTGGCCGCTGCCGCCCACGTACAACTGGATTTCCCCCCAGCGGGCCATTAACTACGCCCGCAACCTGCTCATTCGCCACGTGCGCCAGGGCATCGCCCGATATATCGGGCACAAGCGGGCCTTCAATCCTGAAGAACTGGAGCGGACACTCCGTTCTGATGATGTCGAGATAGCCTGGACCGAAGAAGAAATTGAAGACCTCAGCCAAGCCATCCAGCTTATCCCCCAACCCTCTTTGGGTTTGGACTTTCACCGCGGCCTAAATGTGATGGATGACGACTTCATTGAATCCTCGGGCGTGGGCGGAGAACAGCGCGGCCTGGCCGAAGCCGGCACCGCCACCCAGGCTTCGATTCTGGACGCCCGCGCCCAATCCCGCGAGGAAGGTTCCAGAGAAAAGCTCAGGACCACGCTGGGCAAGCTGGGCCGGGCCGCTCTGCTGACGATCCGGGAAAACTTCGGGCTGGACATGGTGATCCGGATCAACGTGGACCCGTCGCGAGCCGATGCCGAAGCCAAGCTCCAGGAAGTCTTCCAGACCGTCAACGCCATCGACCAGTTTCCCTCGGTGGACTTCGAGGTCCAAGTGGATCTCATCTCTCAGAATCCAGCTTCGAAACAACTGGAACGCTCGGCCTGGGGTCAGGTGCTGCAACTGCTGTCGGTGCCTGGCGTGGCGGCGGCGCTGTCTCAGAGTCCGCTGCTGCTCAAAAAGACGCTGGACCAGTTCGATATCGTCTCCGAGCAGGAGATCTCCGAAGTCCAAAAAGCCCTCGCGGCCGCGGTTCAGGCACAGCAACAGCCGCCTGCCGCTGAAGGCGGCGGCGGTCCCCAGGGTCTCGTGGAGCAGTTCATCCAGCAGGGAGGTGCCGCGTGAGCAGGTGCGATGAATGCGGAGCCGAAGTTAAACTTGGAGACTGGCCCTTCTGCCGCGCCCTGGACGACCCCCAGCGAGGCGTCAGCCATGGGCGCACCATGAAGACCATTCCGTTCAAGGCATATTACGATCCCCAACTGGGCCAGAAAGTCGAATCACTGGCCCACCGCTGGCGGCTGCAGCGTGAGAAGGGAATCGTGGAAGGCGGGGACAGCGTGGGAGCCGACCTGTCTCCCAAGTCATTGAGCGATGCCGCCAACCTAACCTCGAGAGGTGTCTTTTCCATGCCCGAAGAAGGCGAAGAAGGTCGCTTCAAACAGGAGATTCTGGATACCTGCCGCCAAACCTGGGGCGAATACAACGCTTGACGCGTTCCGGTAAACCGTGATAATTCTATAACTCATGGAAGAGGTCCAATCCGCGATTGAATCAGCTTCCGCTGACGCCTTTACTGAACCGCCCGCAGAAGAAGGGTCTCAGGAAGCGGCAGAGGAGCCCTCAAGCACGCCGGAAGAAGACAACACTCCCGAATCGTCCGAGGCGGGCGAACGGGGGGCTGATGACGCCTCCGAAGAACGGCTTTTGTCAGATGAAGAGCTGGCGGAGCTAGGCAGCGACCCCGAAGCTCGGCTCAAGGGCATGCAGTCTGCATTCACTAAACGGATGCAGCAACTGGCATCCACTCGGAAGCCTTACGAAGCTTTGGACGAAGCCGCCCAGCAATACGGCATCACGCCCGAGGAGTTCGTCCAGTTCATTCCTATTTTGAATGGACTCAGGACGGACCCGCAGCGGGTGCTCAAACAGCTCGGAGAGACATTTCAGGATCGGACCGAAACCGGCGAAGCGGCCAACCCGGTCGCCACCCAAGTCGCTGAAAAGCTGAAAGCAGCCTTTGGCGAGCAGGTAGCCGGCGAGATCGCCCCGGTAATCGCGGAGGCGGTCCAAGAAGCCGCGGCAGCCCAGGTCGCTCCCCTTGCGGAGCGCCAGAAAGCGGTTGACATGAAGGCGGCAGTAGCCGCCTGGCGGTCCAAAAATCCTGATGTCGACGAGAACCTGGAAAAGCAGATGAATGCTCTTTGGGGCCGCGTGCAGTCCGGTGGAATGCCAGCGGTCTGGGACATTCTGAAGCAGGCGGCAGTCGCTTCCAGGTCCAATGGTGAGAAAGCAGCTGAGAAGTTGCGACGTCGCACCACCCCCGCTCCAAATCTGGCAGGAAAGCCCCCACCCAAGGAGGGCGGAGTCCAGATTCCGGAGGACGCGGATATCGAAACCGCCATTACGGCGCTCGCCAACAAAGCCTTCGGCTAGACCCGCGTAACACTTGTCATTTAGAAGCGAGACCGTCAACATTAATGCGTTGATGGTGACGACAGCCGAGAAATTGCTCGGGCCTGTCATGAACACCATTGCCGCGCGCAACGCCTTTTTCTTCGCGCTCAAGGAAAAAGGCATTTTCAAGGGTTTGAACGACCTTGGCCAGAGCGCCAATTTCCCCAATGTCTACGAGCAGGGGGGATTCGGCGTGTACGCTGGTAACGACACCCTGCCGCAGAGTCAAATCGACGGCATGACGGATGCCGAGTACCAGTGGCGCCAGGCCGTCGCAGACCTGACCATCACTGGCATTGAGCGAGCCAAAAACAAGGGCGCAAGCCGCAAGAAAGACCTTTTCGAGACCCGCACCATGCAAGTCATGACCGGGTTCGTGGAGGGCTTCACCAAGGCAGTCTTTCAAGGCCAGGGAGTCAACGCCAACACGGCCGGCAACATCGAGACCGCCTTTTTGGACCCCACCACGGCGCGAGCCTTCGTCGATCCGATTCCGCTGTTGGTCAAAAAAGATCCGACCACCGGATCGGTAGGCAAGCTCGATCCGTCCACACGCACCTGGTGGCAGAATCACGCTCAGGCTTCCACCGCGACAACCTTTGCAGGACTCTGGAAAGAGATCCGCAGCTTTGATCTCCAGATGATGGAGAACGCCGGTCACCGGGTGAAGCCTAAGAGCGTTATCTACCTGACCGACCGTTTCTTCGTCGAAGTCTACGAAGCGTCCCTGCGCAGCCAGAACCGATTCACCGACCAGAGGCTTGCAGACTTCCCGTTCGAGCACGTATTGATTCACGGCAAGCCGGCCACGTGGGATGGATTCCTGCCCAACTGGCAGGACCGGGACACCACTCAGGAGCAGGCCAAGGCCACGCTGGTGGCTATCGACAGCGCCTCCATGGGGCTGTACTATTACCGGCCGCTGGGCAACGTGGGCGAGCGTAAGACCGATTTCCGGGTTCCTGCCCGGCAGGATTCGGAGACGGCTTACTTCCTGTGGTACGGGGCGCTGGGCACCGGCAACCGCCGCGAGCACGGCGTGCTGTACAACATCGACGGGACGATCGCATCGTAAGGGGGAAATATGGTATATCAGATTGATTTTGACTTAAGTAAGACCTATGACCCCTCAGCGGTGCCCGAGCTCTGGCCTTCGGTTCCCGTTTTGGGGACTCGGGTTGTAGACGGTGCAGGCCGGAAATGGATGTTCGTCCAAGCGGGCGGAGCCATCACGGCCAAAAACTTCCTGACGCCGGACCTGGCTGAGGGAGAGCACCACTTTCGCGAGACCGCGGCCATCGAAGAGCCGATTGAGGCGATTGCCGATATTGGATGCTCGGATAACTTCCAGTTCTGGGTGTGTGTCCGCGGCAAGATCGAAAATTGCAACGTCGGCACGCCCTCCCAGGGTGACCGGCTGGGTTCGACCGCCGTTGCGGGGCGGGCTGATACGCTGACCATCAGCGTCACGCCCACCCAGGCTGAAATCGAGGGCGTGCGTGACGCCGGCAAGCGCGTCGTCGCGCTGGAAAACGCAGCCGCTAATGCGGCTGATTGCTACATTGAGTAATGCGTTGTGAACCGTGGAGAGCTGAGGAGTCAGATTCTAGAGGATCTGGGAGAGCCCTCATCTACCTACTGGTCTCCGGCGGATGTCAATGACGCAATCCAAGCGGCGCACGAAGACATTGCCGAGCGCACTTCTTGGTTCGAGGCGGTATATTCCGGGGTGACTATTCCGGCGTCTACACGCCACTACGATGCCAGCACGCTAATTCCCACTCCGCTGTTTATCCGGCGGATCTGGGTGCCTGCTCGCAACCAGTGGCTGGAGCGCAAGACTGCGCTGGCGCTGGACGCGGAAGACCGCTGGTGGGAGCAATCCAATGGCCCTGCCGATCATTTCATGGTCCGGGGGATGTGGCACCTCGGGTTTCATCCTCTGGACACCTCCTCCTGGACCTGCGACATCTACGCCCAGGCCCTGCCTTCAGCGCTCGAGAACGACTCGGACGAGCCCGGATTCCCCGATGAGTTTCATCGCCTGCTGGTGGACTTCGCAATCTACGACCTCCAGATTCAGAGGGGGAAACTGGCCCAGGGCCTGCAATCCTTTGAGGAATATAGCGGCGGGCTGTTGAGGTTCAAAGACTGGGTGCGGCGGCGCAACCAGGCGAGGAATTACTATGGACCCTACCGCTACTGATCCCGTGTGGACCCAGGAGGATTTCGAGCGGATGTGCCGGGATTGGGGCAACAATACCCTCGGCGGTTTGAAAGAGAAAGAGGAGCGGAGATGGCTCTGACTAACAGGCAGATCAACGAGCACATTGGGAGAGCGCT
>JBHHYX010000237.1:0-8326 GCA_046757765.1 Acidobacteriota bacterium
TGTAGTTCCTGGTTTCAACGACCTGCTCAGCGGGGTTTCTCCCATCTCTATCACCGCGATTGACCCGAATTTGAGAACACCCTATGTGCAGCAGTTCAACTTGACCTTGCAACAGGAATTTGGGCGCAACTTTTTGTTGGAAATCGGTTACGTGGGCTCCAAGGGGACAGATCTGCCGCGACAAGTCAGGATCAATCAGGCACGATTAGCCAGTCCCGCTGATCCCGTCAACGGCATCATTGAAAACACGCCGTTGAATGCTCTATTCAGAGTGCCTTTCTTGGGGTTTTCTCCCACTGGTTTGGTGCAAATTCAATCCTCCGGGAACTCCACATACCATTCGCTTCAAGCCAGTCTTACCAAACGCTACAGTCATGGCTTCCAGTTTCTAGCTTCCTACACCTACAGCAAAGCGATCGACGACTCCAGCACGAACGGCCCGGACGGGGACGCCAGCCCTGTGGCAACGGGTAATCAGCAGGCTCTATTTTTGAATCGGGGTCTTTCAGATTTTGACCGCACCCAGCGCTTTGTGCTCAGTTTCACCTACGACTTGCCCCGCGCCCACAACGCTTCCAATCCTCTGGCCAAGCTGTTGTCGGGGTGGGAAGTGGCAGGGATCGCAACGGTTCAATCGGGGACTCCCCTCGATATCACGGACTCCGCAGGCGCCTTACTCTTTGGAGTCACGACTTCCAGAGCCAATTTCACTCTTGAAGGCAGCGCCGCCGCCGCCGAGGGGCAGGGCTCAGTAAACAGTCGATTGAACCGCTTTTTTGACACAGGCGCGTTTGCTCCTGCAGGGCTGTCCTTCGGAAACGTGGGAAGAAACATCCTCCGGGGACCGAACCAACGCAATCTGGACCTTTCGTTGATCAAGAAGACCTCGATTAATGAACACCAGAACATCGAATTCAGAGCCGAGTTCTTCAACATCTTCAATACCGTTAACTTTGCAAATCCCGGTACCAACATTGCGTCTCCCTTGACCTTCGGCATCATTACATCAACAAGTTCCAGCCCGCGGATCATTCAATTTGCCTTGAAGTATAGCTTTTGACCTATGGTGTCATCATTTTCCGTGGCGAAGAGATCTCGGCGCGGCTGAACTCGCAGTTGGAAACCAGGGAGAAGATCCTGGCCGTCTTTTAGTAAGCCAAGCTAATAGGAGGTGGAAATCTTATGTTGAGAAGAAACCGTCTTCGGGGGAAGACTCTTTTTGTACTCGGCGCCGCGATTGCGCCACTTTTGATAGTTGGCGCTGCGGCCCAAACTTCACTCACTCTGGAAGCGACTTTTGTCTCAGTTGCCAACGGCTGGGCGAAGGTGGAGCGATGGAAGGACAACAATTCGAATTTCGGACAGGAGAGCTTTCCATCCGACGGTCGCGGTGACCAGACGGGCCAGTGCATCACTTTCTTTGCAGGTCAAGCCGAGCCGAACTCTGCCAGGTTTCTCATGTACTACGCGCCGGGTTGGGACTCGGGCACAATTCCTGTGCCCGTTCTGCTGGTGCACGGCGCCAACCAGACGGCTGATGTGGCGTGGGCCAATGCAAACGACGAAGGAAACTATGGTTGCGGCCAGGTTTTCTGCCCGGACACCCGACTGATGCAAGAGCTTGTGGCATTGGGCTACAGTGTTTTCGCTGTTAATTTTCCCCATAAGAACGGAGACGGTTATTTCTGGACTCAGCAGATCGCAGACGCCGTTGACATCGTCAAAGAAAGCACAGGCGCTTTGCAAGTGGACATCGTCGCATGGTCCAAGGGGGCATTTAACGCGAGGATGTATGCCTCTTCGGTGACTAGGCCCTGGGGTACGCCATACAGAGGAGACATCCGCAGGCTGATCTTGCTTGGGTCCCCAAACAATGGCGTCGACGGTTCGTTTCGGCACGGTTGGAGCTTTACACCTACCGTCTACAGTGAGTGCGGGGGCGCCATTAACGGGCCAGTTGCCCATGACTGGATGATCTGCTTTGGATTGTGGCGACATCATCCAGAGTGGACTTACTCATCTTCCTTCTTTCCAGGATCCGCTCAGATGTTAAAAAAATGGGATACTGTCTTCGGCCTGCCCACCTTCGAGCAGGATTGGTGGACGACTTTCTACGGTGGATGGGGATTTTATACTCATAGTGAGGGCATAGACACTTTCCTCGGCGCGTCGCTGGTGAATATTGTGCGCAATGCCGGCGTTCCATCCGGCGTGAGAGTCCACAACTTGTGCGGGAGCGCCAACGATATTGCCGGCCTCCACAATGAGCACACAGGACCCTCCGACGGGGTCGTGTTCA
Organism: Acidobacteriota bacterium; assembly: GCA_046757765.1. GTDB lineage: Bacteria > Acidobacteriota > UBA6911 > RPQK01 > JBHHYX01 > JBHHYX01. Next base: position 2,300 of record JBHHYX010000237.1, read on the forward strand.
TTGCCAGTTGCAACGATGACACCGGGGTCGCGAACCCTGGGGGAAACGCCGTAGTTCCGATTAACCATCTGGAATTGGGCTGGCACTCGCTGGCTGTTGCGCAGATCGAGGGGTGGCTTTCTGCACCGTGATCGAGTTTGTAGCCGACTCCCAGGATAGAGAAGCATGAAAAAAACGTCGCGTTACCACTTTCTTCGGACTATTGGAGTATTTGCCGTTGTTTCAGGCCTCGTTGCGGCGCTTGCAGGCAGTGCCCGAGCCCAGCGAGAAGGTAAAGATTACTATAAGAAATGGCTCAACGAGGACGTTGTGTACATCGTCACTTCGCAGGAAAGATCGGTGTTCGAGAAATTGCAGACAGATAACGAGCGCGATCGCTTCATCGAGCAGTTCTGGCTGCGCCGTGATCTGCAGCCCAAGAGCCGTGTCAATGAATTCAAGGAAGAACATTACCGGAGAGTCGCGTTCGCCAACGAGCATTACTCCTCTGGGAACCCAGGATGGAAAACCGACCGTGGAATGATCTACATCAAGTATGGTCGGCCGGCAGAGATTACCCGTCGTGACGGAGGGTCCTACGTTCGACCGGCTTGGGAGGGCGGGGGGACAACCTCTACTTTTCCGTTTGAGGTTTGGCGCTATCACTTCATCCCAGGTTTGGGGAACGACGTGGAAATTGAATTTGTAGACCCCACAATGAGCGGGGAGTTTCGCCTGGAAAGAAACCCACAAGAGAAAGACGCGTTGCTTCATGGGCCGGGGCTTGGGGAGACTCTCGCAGAGCGCCTGGGTGCAAATAAGGAGCTCCGGATGCACCCTATTTCGGCAGACCCGACTCAAGGGGCCCATCGTGTGGTCAGTTCAAGGCTTCGGGATGCTCCATTTGAACGGCTACTGCGCATCACTGACCTCGAAAGAGCACCTCGCCAGGACTTCGGCGATTTGGAGACCAAGGTCGATGTGAGGCTTGCCTATCATCAAATTCCCTTTACAGTGAAAACGGATTACATACCCTTGCGAGCAGACAGGTTCCTTGTGCCAATCTCGGTTCAGGTACCCAGCAGTAGTCTGGAGTTCAAATCTGTGAATGAAACTTACATGGCCCACTTGAGCCTGTACGGCGTAATAAGGGACCTTTCCGGGAGGATCGATGGAGAGTTCGAAGATGATCTGAGCTATGGTTACAAGCATGGTAATTTTCCCCAGGGCAACGGGCATGCCCTGCGCTATCAAAAACTCGTATTTCTAAAGCCGGGAGTCTATAAACTTTCCGTGATTGTCCAGGACGAGGCCGACCACAGATTGGGCAGTCGACAGTTGCGAATCCTTTTGCCTAACGTCAAAAAGCACCCCGCCGGAGGCTCCCTGATCCTGGCCTATCACGTTCGAGAACAATCCCCGTCCTCAGCCGCAGGTGTGAACCATTTTGTCTTGGGCTCCCATAGGGTGGATGTCAATATCACAGGCATCTACGCTCAGAATTCGGATATCTCAGCCTATCTGTACTTAGGTACGTTTCCAGTTCACTCAGCCACATTGAGCCCGGATTTTGATGTGGAATTTCTTGTGATGCGAGGCGGACACGTCGTCAGACGGATCAGTGGCAGGTTCGGCACTTCAATCAAGCAATTCGTATACGGTGATCATATGGCCCTGGTCCTAGATACAAGTCTGGCGGGCTTGGATCCGGGACAATACACCCTTGAGGCGGTTATCCGAAACCTTGTTGGGGATCCAACTACAGTGCGGCGCTCAGCAGATTTCAAAATCTCTGAAACGGCCTCCAACCCTTGATCTGAGAGTTGATAGATTTTTTTAGATGCCTTCCATCGGTTACGGTCAGTTGCGGATCCACTATGAGGAGCAAGGCAGTGCAGGCAGGCCTATCCTGTTCCTCCACGGAAACCTGGCTTCTTCCCGCTGGTGGCAAGGTGTGCTGGAACGGCTTCCCTGCGGGTGGCACGGCCTGGCGCTGGATCTTCCAGGATGCGGCCGTAGCAGCAAACCGGGCTGCGGATACCACCTAGACGACCTGGTGAAAAGCGTTGCCGCCTTTGCAGACACTCTGCAACTGGGTCGTTTCCATCTGGCGGGTCACTCCATGGGGGGGATCATTTCATTACAGTTCTGTCTGGAATACCCGCAAAAGGTGGGCAAGCTTTTCCTGGTGGATCCCGTCCCGGCTGGAGGACTCAAATTCACCGAAGAAACCTTGCAGATCCTGGTCGCCATGGGCACGGGACGCCAGGGCATGAGGAACGGGCTCCTTTTTGCGGCCCCCGGTGCCACCCCCGATTCCTTTTTTGAGGAACTCGTCAACGACGCCTTGCAAACCGATCCACGCCTTGTGGCAGAAGCGGCCCAGTGGGTAGAGCAGGTCGACCGGCTGCCGCGACTGTCCGAAATTCGATCCGATGTGTTGTTGCTGTGGGGGGAACAGGATCGTATCATCCCCCTGGAGGGCCTGCAACGGACCGTAAGCCTACTGGAAAAGGGGGACCTTCGGATTCTCAAAGGAGTGGGGCATTCTCCTCCCATCGAGTGCCCGCGGTTGCTGGCAAACCACCTGCTGGACTTCTTGGGGGAGGACGAGAAGGGATCACTGTGACCATCAATCCTGAGCGGAACCCGAGACTCCCTGAGCATTACGACCAAGTGCCCATGGACTGGGTTGGAGACTGGATAGGCCGGCGCACCTTGTACACTCCCGACCGCGAGGCTGTCTATGATGCAGGAAGCAATCGTCGCTTCACCTACCGGCAATTAAACCGGCGGGCCAATCAGGTGGGTGCCTTTTTTATCGATCATCTGGGACTGGACCAGGGCGACGTCGTCTGTCTGCTCTCTCACAACCGTGTGGAGGCCTTGGACATCTACTTCGCGGCGGGCAAGACCGGGATCATCCTGGCACCTCTGAGCTACCGGCTGGTTGCGGCGGAACTGAGCGAGCTGCTGGACATCCTGCAACCCCGCGCGCTTTTTTATGGAACGAACCTGAAATCATCCCTGATGCACGTCAACTTTCCTCGCTCCCTCCAAACCCGCATAGCCATTGACGAGCTGCCGGAAGGCGTATACGCAACGGAAATTCTCTCCTCATCTCCCAAAGAGGTGAATCGCCCGCTAGCCATGAACCAGCCCTATTTATACGTACACACGGGGGGCAGCACGGGTCGACCCAAGGTGTGTGTAGTGACCCACCGGCAGATGATCTGGAATTCCTTTAACCTTTTGGCCACCGCTTCGGGGGCTCTGGGTTGGGAGGGGAGAGAACTGGTCACCTTTCCCTTCTACCACATCGGGGGCTGGAATACCGTGACCCCCATTGTTCACATCGGAGGCTCACTGGTCTTGATGCGTCGCTTCGATGCGGATCGGGCGCTGGGACTGATTCAAGAAGAGGGAGTGACCCATTTCGGCGCCGTAGAGTCTGTGCTCCGATTCCTGATGCAAAGCCCCCGATTTGCCGCGGCCGACCTCAAATCTATGAAATACATCAATTCGGCGGGAGCGCCGTGCGCTCCAGACGTGATGCGGGCCTTTTGGAACAAAGGAGTTCCCTTGACCCAGTCCTACGGCCTGACCGAAGCGGGCCCCTCCAACTTCATGGTCGTGCCCCACGGATTCTCTCCACAGGATCTGGAACGGCAGGCCGGCACCATCGGTCACCCCATGTTCCACTGCGAGGCCCACCTATTGGACTGCAGTGGCGCCGTTCTGGAGCAACCGGGAGAGGTGGGAGAACTCTGTTTTCGCAATCCCAACTGTTTTGAAGGCTACCTAAAGGATAACCTCGGTGGCCGCCAGGTGGTGGACTCCCGGGGCTGGGTTCATTCGGGAGATCTGGCCAAACTTGAGAAGGACGGCTCCATCCGCATTGTAGGTCGCGTGGACAACGTTTTTGTCAGCGGAGGCGAAAACGTCTCACCTGAGGAGGTCGAGAGGGTCCTAGAGCGGCATCCGGCGGTGGCGCGTGCTTGCGTCGTGGATGTGCCGGATCGGCGTTGGGGCCGAGTGGGTTGGGCGGCCATCGTCCCCCGGGAGGAGGCGAAACCCACTGTTGAAGAATTGAAAACCATCTGCCGTACCTCCCTGGCCCGGTTCAAGGTTCCCAAGCATGTGGAGATCGTGGACCGCCTGCCCCTGACCGGGGCCGGCAAGGTGGACCGTCGATCTCTCCACGTCTGGATACTACAGAAACACGCGGGTGGTGAACCGTGAGGCTCGGCGGCAAGGTCGCGATCGTTACGGGTGCGGCTCGTGGAATCGGGAGAGCCACCGCCTTACGTTTTGCCCGGGAAGGCGCAACGGTTGCCATTGTCGACCTTTTGGAGGATGAGGGTCGGGCCCTGGCCCGGGAACTGGAACAGTGGGGCGCCGGGGGGCTTTTTCTGCCTATGGATGTCTCCAAACCGGCCCAGGTCTCTGAAATGGCGGGAAGAGTTCACACCCGCTTTGGAAAGATCGACATTTTGATCAACAACGCCGGCATTATCCGGGACGCTCAACTGACAAAAATGAGCGCGGAGTCCTTTGACGCTGTGTTGGCAACTAATCTGAAAGGCACTTTCAACTGCGTTCAGGCGGTGGGGCCCTATCTGATGGAACAGGGATCGGGACGAATCATAAACGCCTCCTCGGTAGTGGCCCTGTACGGAAATTTCGGACAGACCAACTACGCCGCCAGCAAAGCTGGAGTGATCGGGATGACCAAGGTTTGGGCTCGCGAACTGGGCCGCAGAGGGATTTCGGTTAATGCGGTAGCCCCAGGTTTCATCGCCACCCCCATGGTTTCCGGAATTCCGGACAAGGTTTTGGCGGAGCTGCAGAGAAAGATTCCCCTGGGGCGTCTGGGTAAACCTGAAGAGGTGGCGGCGGTTTACTTATTCCTGGCTTCAGATGAGGCCGGCTATATCAACGGTGCCGTGATCAGTGTCGATGGGGGAGCGGTGTTTTAATGGCCTTTGCGCGAATCTTGGCTACGGGGAGTTATGTGCCCCGGCGTTGCTTGACCAACAAGGAAATGGATGCCCTGTACGGTCGTCCCGTGGGTGAGTGGCTGGAGGAAAACGTGGGGATCCGGGAACGCCATCTGGCGGCAGAGGGGGAAATCACTTCCGATCTGGCGGTCGAAGCCGCTCGCAGGGCTCTGGAAAAAGGCGATGCGTCTCCACGAGACATCGATCTGATCATCGTAGCCACCGATACGCCAGACTATTTGAGTCCGGCTACCTCCAATGTCGTGCAGTACAAGCTGGGCGCCGACCGCGCTGGTGTGTTCGATGTCAACAATGCCTGCGCCGGGTTTGTCACCTCCCTGGTGACCGCATCCAAATTCATTGCCACCGAACCTGAACGCTACAGCAAGGTGCTGGTGGTGGGGGCTTACAACATGAGTCGCTACCTCAACTGGGAGGACTACAAAACCGCCACCATCTTTGCGGACGGCGCCGGGGCGGCTCTGTTGGGGAGTGGTGAACACCCCGGCTTCCTAAATTCAACACTTCACGCCGATGGAAGCTACCACGATTATATGGGCATCTACGTGGGCGGCACCTACTGCGTTCCCAGTCTCCAGGCCCTTGAAGAAAAAAAACAGTACCTGATCATTGCCAAACGCTTTCCCCCCGATCTCAACACCCGCTCCTGGCCCCGATTGGTCCGTGAACTGGCACAACGGCGGGGATTCCGGGTTCAGGAGATTAACCGCATCTACTTCACCCAAGTCAATGTCAACACCATCAAGAAGGTTATGGCGGTGCTGCAACTGCCCCTGGAGAGAACCCACTGGACCATGGACAAGTGGGGCTACACCGGCTCCGCCTGCATTCCCATGACCCTGGACGACCACATTTGCAAAGGAGAAGGGCCGGTCCCGGGCGATCTTGTGGTGTTTTGCGCCTCGGGCGGCGGCTACGCGATGGCCGCCACCGCCTTTCGCTGGTGAGCGGCCTGTCTCATCCACTTAAGGGGCGGCGGCGGGTTCCGGTTCCGCAGCGGGGGCCTTGAAATCGCAGGACTCGTTGT
>JBHHYX010000238.1:0-8238 GCA_046757765.1 Acidobacteriota bacterium
TGAGGGCAATGTGGCAGCCCACCGAGGTCGTATCGGTCAGCATCTCAATCCAGGAGAAGCCGTCCGGGTAAGTCCAGACCGGGTTGAAGACCCGGGTGAAGTACACATCGATCGCTCCCCTGCCTTCCCGGATGAGGTGGGGCAGGATCTCGCTCATTTCGTAGTGGCTCAGCGTGTATTCGGGGGGAAAGTGGAGCTCGTTCCAGACCGGCGGCGCTGGAGGGACTTCAAAGAGTTTGGGCTTGAACTTGTTCCAGCCATTGGGAGAAGTGCCTCCCGGGGTCCCCACGGAGCCGGTGAGCACGTTCAGAAAGTGAAGGCAACGGGCCACCTGCCAGCCCCCCAGATTCCCGATTGCGGCGGAACGCCAGACGTGGCTGGCCAGACGGGAACCCGCCGTTCCAATCAAGCGGGCCACCTCGAGGATCTGCTCCGCCGCAACCCCCGACTCCCGCTCGGCGAACTCAAGGGTAAAGCCAGCGTATTCTTCTCGAACCTTTTCAATGAAGCGGTCGAACCGCGGCTGCCGTTTTGGCTCGCTGGCCTCCAGATACTCCTCCCAGTTCACCCAGTTGCGGACATAGTCCCGGTCGTAAAGATCTTCCTCCAGAAGAATCCTGGCCATCGCCAGCAGGACCGCGGCTTCGCTGCCGGGTTGAGTCGGCAGCCAATGGTCGGCCAGGGAAGCGGTGTTGGAAAGCCGGGGGTCCATCACAATCAGGCGGGCCCCGCTCATCATCCCCTCCATGATGCGCTGGGCATGTGGATTGAAGTAATGTCCCGTCTCCAGGTGAGAGCTGAGCAACAGGATCACCTTGGCGTTGGCATAGTCGGGCGAGGGGCGGTCGCTTTTTTGCCACAGGGCATAACCGAGCCGCGCTCCGGCTGAACAGACGTTAGTGTGGGAGTTGTGACCGTCCACGCCCCAGGCCTTCAGCACCCTCTCGACGGAGCCCTCGTGGCCGGGTCGTCCTACATGATAGACCACCTTGTCGCGGCGCCCACTGCGCAGAGAGCGTCGGATCTTGACGGCAATTTCCTCCAGCGCCTGTTGCCAGGAAATCCGCTCCCATTTCCCCGATCCCCTCTCCCCGGCCCGCTTGAGCGGATACAGAATCCGTTCCGGGTCCTGAATCTGGTTGATGGTGGCGGGTCCTTTGGCACAGTTGCGGCCCCTGGAGCCGGGATGGTGCGGATTCCCTTCGAACTTGCGGACTCGATTGGTCTCCTTGTCGATATAGGCGAGCAGCCCGCACCCGGATTCGCAGTTGAAACAGGTGGTGGGAACAATCGAGTAGTGGCGCTTGACTTTTTTGGGCCAGGCCCGGGCGTCCAACTCCACGAACTCATCCCATTCCTCGGGCGGAGGATACCTTCGCAAAGCTTCACCCTCTCCAGACCGCCCGGTGACGGCACCGCCAAACCGGCTCAAAGAGGGAATCAGTCCAATCGATTCGGCAACTTTCTCAATCCAGGAAATCTTCATCCAACATTTCCCTTCCCTGACAAAGCCATCCCCCTCCCCTCCTGAAACTACATTGCCTTCAGGAGAGCGGAAACAGTTGTGGGGCTCGGACCCACGCATACTCCGTCAGAAAGATCCCCGCCAGCACCAGCACCCCCGCCCCCGACCCGAGGATCGGAGCCTCCCCCCAGAGAAAGACAATGAGAGGAAGAACGGAACCGAGAATGAGGCCGGCCAGGAAAAAGAAACGGCATTCTCCACCCAGGAGGATTCGACGGGCAGCTGCAGCTTCGGCCGAAGCCAGAGGCATCGTGACCTCCAAAACCAGGACGGCCAGGTTCAGCCCAATCAAATAGACGAGAAACTTTGCTGCCAGAGGAAACAACGCGGGTTGCAGCAGCATCAGGGTCACCGATCCCGCCATCAGGGCCTGGTTGAACATCCGAACCGGGGCCAGCGCGGACTGCCAGAGATCACGTCCTTTGGCCTGGGCAAAGAGGAACGCCGTGTAGAGGGATCCCAGCAGAGCCAGAATGAATCCGGGGATTCGAAGCCCGCCGGCCAGTGTTGGCCATCCTTGAATCTGACTGAGCAGCATGAGCGCCACCACGGCACCGAACCCCAGCAGGATGTACGCTCCCCGAACCAGCCACGACGTCCAGTTGGGTCGCAGCAGAACGTAGAGAAATCGATCCGGCCGATTCAGATCGTGAATCAGCAGAGCGCCGGTCAGGACCAGGAACAAAAGGCAAGTGATCAGAGAGGCCGTTTCAACGCCTTGAGCGAGTGGTCTCGACCAGATTCCAGCGGCGGCCATCATCAGAAAGGTCCCCGTCGCCACCGCCTTGGTCCAGATGTAAGCGGGAACCTGCCAGCCCCAGAGCACGCCCTTATCGGGAGCATCGTAGACTCGCCTGGCTGCCCCTTTGGGCGTTTCCAACTCCTGCTTCACGTCATCGATCGCCTTCTGGGAAATCGGCAAAACGGAAGACCTGGCCTGGCTGTCGGACAAAACGGGAAGGTAGAGCCCTTCGTCAGCGGCGCGGCTGAGACTGTCTTCGACATCCTCCGCGTGGTGGCCCACACCTGCCGCTTGATTGGTGAATAGATAAGAGCTGAGCGGCTGGGCTTGGGAAGGATCCAGGGCCGCATAATCGCCGCCAACATAAAACACATTGGGGACGGTTCCCTTCTCCGGCTTGCGGACACTGACCCGCTCGCGCCCCACCAGCCTGGAGATTTTCGACTCCGGGTCATCCAGGTCGCCGGAGACGATCGCCTCCACGGGACAGACGATGACACAGGCCGGTTCATACCCATATTCAATCCGGTGGGCGCAATAATTGCACTTGGCCGCCGTGTGAGTGGCGGGGTCAATGTAAAGAGCGTCATAGGGGCAGGCCTGCATGCAGGAACGGCAACCGATACAGCGGTCCGAATCGAAGTCGACGATGCCGTCCACCCGCTTGAAGAGAGACGAAGTGGGGCAGATGGTGACGCAGGGCGCGTCCTCGCAGTGATTGCAGCGTGTCACCGTAAAAGTCCGCCGTGTGTCCGGGAAGACGCCCCGTTCCACATACTTGACGTGGGTGCGGTTGACTCCAACGGGGATGTCGTGCTCAGACTTGCAGGCCACCGTACAGGCGTGACACCCGATGCACTTTCGGTTATCGATGACAAATCCGTAGTTCATGTGTGTGCGGCTCGCCACATTTTTGCCTGAGGGGGCCGCCAAAAGTCAACAGTTGCGAATTCGGATTGGGTCGTGCTGGCCCGCCGCGGAGGCGATTCAGGCAAATCGGAGTGCCACTCGGGGATGTTTCCAGTTGGACTCTGACAGGATCGATTCTCTCTTCTTTGTCGGATGTCAAACCGAATCCGGTTTCCGGAATCGTCCGGGTTCTCCCCCGCTCGCGGCGAGGGTGCCTAGCCGGCGAGGGAGAGAGGGCCGGGCATTTTCTTGATTTTCCTGGCAGCGTGATAGATGTCGACGGCCTGCTGGGCGTTCAGCCAGAACTCCGGGCTCGTTTTGAGCGCGGCGCCCGGACACGGCTGGGGGAAAGATCGGTCTGGGCGGTCAGGGGCCCTCGCCCTCTTACGGCCCGCGATTTGCTGCCATCCCAGTCAGTGGTAACGGTCTCAGGCTTCCGCTATAGTACCCGCCATGATCAAACGACTGGTGACCGCCACCCTCCTCTGTCCCCTGCTCCAGGCGTCGGTCCTGCTGGCACAAGGGTCTCAACTCTTGACCATCGACCTGCTCTACGACCCCGAAAAGAAAGTCGACTTCGACGGTTCTCCCCCCACCATCACGGGCTGGATGAAGGACGGGGAGCACTACCTGCAGCGCAAGGAAAAGCGGCTCTTCAAGGTCGAGGCGAGGACCGGAAACGTCGAGCCTCTGATCGATCCAACCCGGCTGCGGGAAGCTTTTGCCCAGCTGGCTGGAATCACACCGGAACAGGGCGGAAAATTGGCCGAAGAAGGAAGTTTCCATCTCAGCCCCGATGAACAGGGGGTCTTGATTTCTTTCCAGGACGACCTTTTCTACTCCCGTCTCGATGGAAGCCGGGCCGCTCGCTTGGCGCAAACCCCCGCCCAGGAGAAGGAACCGGCCTTCAGCCCCGACGGCCGAAGGGTCAGTTTTGTCCGTGATCACGATCTGTACGTGGTCAACATCAGGACGAAGAAGGAGCGGCGACTCACCAAAGGAGGGCGCCCGAACCTGTTCAACGGATTGCTCGACTGGGTCTATCAGGAAGAGATCTACGGTCGGGGACACTTCAAGGGATACTGGTGGAGCCCCGATTCCCGGCGCCTGGCTTTTCTGCAATTGGACGAGTCACGGGTGCCCGGTTTCACCGTCGTCGACCGCATTCCCCAACATCTGAAGACGGAGCTCACCCGTTACCCGAAGGCCGGAGACCCCAACCCACGGGCGCGGCTAGGCATCCTATCCGCCTCCGGCGGAAAGACCAGGTGGGTTGACCTGAGCCGGTACGACCCGAAAGACCTTTTGATCGTCCGTGTGGGCTGGACTCCCGATAGCCGGAGTGTCGTCTTTCAGGCTCAGAATCGAGAGCAGACCTGGCTGGATCTCAACCTGGCGTCGACCCGAACCGGAAAACTCCGCCGGCTCCTCCGTGAAACTTCACCGGCCTGGGTCAACGTTCTGGGCCAACCCCGCTGGCTCAAGGACAACTCGTTCCTCTGGTTCAGCGAGCAGAGCGGATGGCGGCATCTTTATCACTACAGCGCTGACGGCACCCTGATCGGTCCCGTCACCTCGGGCCAGTGGGAGGCCCGCCGCCTGCACGGCGTCGACGAGGAGGCCGGCTGGATCTACTTCTCAGCCACTCAACGCAGCCCCATCGGAGTGGATGTTTACAAGGTCAAGCTGGATGGGAGTCAGCTCAGCCGGCTCTCCGATCGACCCGGCACCCATCGCGCCCGTTTCAATGACGACCTGAGTCTCTTTGTCGACAGCTGGAGTGACGTCAAGACGCCCACCCAGGTGCGCCTCTACCGCTCGGATGGGGAGTTGGTGCGGGTGATTGACGACAATCCCGCCGAGGAGTTGTCCAAGTATCGTCTGGGCCAACCCGAGTTGCTGCAGGTCAAGACCCGAGACGGCTTTGTGATGGAGGCCCTGATGATCAAGCCGCCCGGCTTCGACCCCTCACGCAAGTACCCGGTAATGTCCCATACCTACAGCGGGCCCCACGCGCCCCGAGTCGGAAACCGCTGGGGCGGGACGACTTACCTCTGGCATCAGCTGCTGGCTCAGAAGGGCTATATTATCTGGATCTGTGACAACCGGACGGCCAGCGGCAAGGGCGCCCAGTCCACCTGGCCTCTTCACCACCACTTCGGCCAACTGGAGCTTCGCGACCTCGAAGACGGCCTGGACTGGCTCAAGAGCCATGACTGGGTGGACGGTTCCAGAATCGGCCTCTGGGGTTGGAGTTTCGGTGGCTATATGACCAGTTTCGCCCTCACTCACAGCCACAGCTTCAAGATTGGAATCGTCGGTGCCCCCGTCACCGATTGGACCCTCTACGATACCGTCTACACGGAACGCTACATGGGAACCCCCCAGCACAACCCTGAGGGCTATGAAAAGAGTTCAGTACTGCAGGCGGCCGGGAATCTGCACGGGAAGCTCTTCCTGATTCACGGCACCATGGACGACAACGTCCACCTCCAGAATTCGATCCGTTTCATTTATGAGCTGGAGAAGGCGGGCAAGCAGTTCAACCTCATGCTCTACCCCAAGTCCCGTCACCCCGTCCGCCGGCCTCCTCTGCTCAAGCACCTTCGAGTGGCCATGACGAATTTCATTCTGGAGCATTTGTAGGTTTGTCTCTCATCCTTGCGAAGGCGCGCCCGCTCAACACAGAGCGAGAAATGGAGGAAATGTGTGATGGGTTGGAGAAAGAGAGGAGTTTGCGTCTGCGTCCAGGTTCTGGCCTTCCTGACCGGGGCCCAAGCGGCCTCACGCCAGGATTTGGCACCGAATCGATTCCAGCAACTGGATGTCTTCGAGCTCGAGTACGCCTCCGATCCGCAGATCTCCCCGGACGGCACCCGCATCGTCTACGTTCGCAACTCGATGGATATCATGAAGGACCGGCGGCAGTCCAGACTCTGGATCATCCGCTTCGACGGCAGCCAGCATAGGCCGCTGACGGGCCGGGAGGCTGCGGAGTCTTCGCCCCGCTGGTCCCCCGACGGCAGTAGGATCCTCTACACTTCGCAACAGGACGGAAAGGCACAACTCTACCTACGCTGGATGGACACGGGACAGACCACCCGGCTCACCCATCTGCTCCGGCCCCCGCGAGGGATCACCTGGTCTCCGGATGGCAAGTGGATCGCCTTCTCCATGCTGGTCCCGGAAGCCGCTCCGCGGCTGGCCAGGATGCCGCCCCAACCCAAAGGCGCCGAGTGGGCCCCGCCTGCCAGAGTGATCACAAAACTGCGCAACCGCGCCGATGGCTCCGGCTACCTGGAGGAGGGCCACCGGCAACTCTTCCTCCTTCCAGCCGAGGGAGGAACGCCCCGCCAACTGACCTTCGGCCCCTATCATCAAAGGAGCGCCCCTGCCTGGAGCCCGGACGGCAAGACGCTCATCTTCTCAGCCAATCGCAACCCCGACTGGGAATACCAGTTCCGCAACTCCGAGCTCTACGCCCTCTCCATCGAGGATGGCTCCATTCAGCCGCTCACCGAACGAAACGGCCCCGACCACAGCCCCACACTCTCACCCGATGGCCGCAGAATCGCCTATCTCGGTTATGACGACCACGTCCAGACCTACCAGGTCACCCACCTCTACGTGATGAACCGGGACGGCAGCGACAAACGTCTCCTCCTGCCCGGGCTCAATCGAGATGTCGCCCACCCGGTCTGGGATCCCCGCGGTGGTGGCATCTTTTTCCAGTACGACGACCGGGGCAACACCAAAATTGCTTATGCCGACCTCAAAGGCTCAACCTGGTGGCTGGGGGAGAACCTGGGCGGAACCTCAATCGGACGACCCTACGGTGGAGGGTCGTTCTCAGTCTCCTCCAAGGGCCGCTTCGTCTACACCTGGACCGATCCCCACCATCCGGCCGACGTGGCCGTCGGCCAGTCGGACGAAGCGGACGTCCACAGCATCACCTCACTCAACCAGGACCTTCTGGACCAGAGGGAGTTGGGTCGGGTGGAAGAGATCGAGTACGCCTCCTCCTTCGATGGGCGGAAGATCCAGGGCTGGGTGGTGACTCCGCCCGGATTCGACTCATCCCGTCAGTATCCACTGCTGCTGGAGATCCACGGCGGACCCGTGGCCAACTACGGAGACCGCTTCTCGGCCGAGATTCAACTCTACGCCGCGGCGGGATACGTCGTCTTTTACGCCAACCCCCGTGGCAGCACCAGCTACGGCCAGGAGTTCGGCAACCTGATTCACCACCATTACCCCGGAGAGGATTACGACGACCTCATGTCGGGAGTCCACGCGCTGGTGACACGGGGTTTCATCGACCCCAACAACCTTTTTGTCACCGGAGGCAGCGCGGGCGGAATCATGACCGCCTGGATCGTGGGTAAGACTTCCCGGTTTCGAGCCGCCGTGGCCGCCAAACCCGTGATCAACTGGTACAGTAAGGTGCTGGTGGCAGATAACTATTACGCCTACCACAACTACCGCTATCCGGGCTCCCCCTGGGAGAACCCGGAAGCCTACCTGCGTTACTCCCCCATCTCCCTGGTGGGCCAGGTGGCGACCCCGACTCTGCTAATGGTGGGAGAGCGGGATCTGCGCACTCCACCCTCGGAAGCCGAGCAGTTCTTCCAAGCCCTCAAGCTGCGACGAGTGGAGACGGCGCTGGTGCGCCTGCCGGGCGCTTCCCACCACATTTCCGCCCGCCCCAGCCAATTGATCGCCAAAGTGGCTCACACGCTGGCCTGGTTTGAAAAGTATCGCGATGGAGGTTCAACCCGGTAAACCCCTCCAAAGCCCTGAAAGAGCGATTCATGGGCCGCTATTCAATCCCAAAGGGCAACGGCGTGAGGTCAACCCAACCTTTTTGTCCCGCCCGCCGCCGCTGCCGACGTGGTAGTGGGGTCTAGACACCACTACCGCCGACGTAGCCAACGTAGCCACCTTGACCCCTCTCAGCCCTTTCGACTATACTGCCTACCTCCGCCGATTGCTCCTCAGTAGCTCAATTTGGCAGAGCATCCGGCTGTTAACCGGAGGGTTGTAGGTTCGAGTCCTACCTGGG
>JBHHYX010000239.1:0-8213 GCA_046757765.1 Acidobacteriota bacterium
TCTGGGGGCCAAAGTGGAAGGCACGGTTGGTGATGAGTGTGGAGCGATGTCATGAGAGACAGAATTCAGATCCCGTTCAGGATTCGAGGGATGGATTGCGCCGAGGAAGTGGCGATTCTCAAGCGCGAGGTCGGGCCTGTCGTGGGCGGTGATCGGAACCTTGCATTTGACATCCTGCGAGGGAAAATGACGGTTCTGACCTCTGACTCTCGCATCGACCCTCAAACAGTCGTTCGAGCGGTGGCCACGACCGGAATGAAAGCGCAACTCTGGGAAGATGGGGTCGAGCGGAGTGACACGGGCTTCTGGCAGCGCCGCGGGCGGGCGCTCCTGACAGCAGCGAGCGCCCTCAGCCTGACGGCCGGTTTTGTCCTCAACTGGTGGCTTTCAGGCGGGATCGCTGCCGCCCTCGGGATGGAGGCCGCGGGTGCGGAGCAGGGTATTCCTTTACCGGTTCGCGCCCTTTACTCATTGGCCGTCTTGACGGGCGGCTGGTACATCTTTCCCAAGGCTTGGTTTGCACTCCGCCGAGCCCGGCCGGACATGAATCTTCTCATGACCATTGCCGTGGCTGGCGCCATCGGCCTCGGCGACTGGTTCGAGGCGGCCACCGTCGCATTCCTCTTCGCCGTGTCTCTGCTTCTGGAGTCGTGGAGCGTCGGCCGCGCCCGGCGAGCGGTTGAGGCCCTGCTGGACCTGTCGGCGCCGACGGTCAGAGTCCGGTCTGACAGGGGCCGAGAGATGGAAGTGTCTCCCGAGGCGGTTGAGGTCGGGACTCGGATTCTGGTCAAGCCGGGAGAAAAAATTCCATTGGACGGCCGGGTCGTCGCCGGCTCGAGCCACGTCAATCAGGCCCCCATCACCGGGGAAAGCATTCCGGTGGTCAGAAGACCTGGTGACGAGGTGTTTGCGGGAACCATCAACGGCGATGGCGCGTTGGAGATTGAAACGACCAAAGCGGCCGAGGACACCACGCTGGCACAGATCATCCGGCTGGTCGGAGAGGCACAAAGAGAGCGGGCGCCCTCGGAGCAATGGGTGGAGAAGTTTGCTCGCTATTACACCCCCGCTATTCTGGGCCTGGCAGTGGCTGTCCTGCTGTTTCCGCCTCTTCTGTTCGGTGCCGGCTGGGAGGAGTGGATCTATCGCTCGCTCGTCTTTCTGGTCATCGGCTGTCCCTGCGCTTTGGTGATTTCCACACCGGTCAGCATCGTGGCCGCGCTGGCTGCCTCGGCCCGCCACGGTGTGCTGATCAAAGGCGGCGTCTATGTTGAGGCTCCAGCTCACCTCAGAGCGTTGGCTTTCGACAAGACAGGGACTCTGACTGAGGGAAAACCGTCAGTGGTCGAGGTTGTGGCCCTCAACGGACATACCGAAAGCGAGGTCTTGCAGCGGGCGGCGGCACTGGAAAGCCGCAGCACCCACCCGCTTGCGCTGGCTATTGTCGGACATGCCCGCTCCCAAGGTGTCTCCATCCAAGCCTCGGAGGAGTTTCAGGTCCTGCAGGGAAAAGGGGCCACGGGTCGGGTCAACGGGAAGAAGTATTGGCTGGGTTCACACCGTTATCTGGAAGAACGGGAGCAGGAAACGCCTGAGATCCATGAGCGATTGGAAGAACTGTCGCAGGCCGGCCGGACGGTGGTGGCAGTCGGACACGATCAACACCTCTGTGGATTCATTTCCCTGGCCGACAGCGTGCGCCCCGAAGCCCGACAGGCAATCGAGCGACTGAAAGAATCTGGAGTCGAGCACCTGGTCATGCTGACCGGCGACAACGAGGGCACGGCACGCGCAATCGGTAAGGAAACAGGTGTGGCAGAGATCCACGCGGAGTTACTTCCCACCGACAAGGTTGAAGCCGTCGAGCGGCTGGTTGCTCGATACGGCCGCGTCGCCATGGTCGGCGACGGGGTCAATGACGCACCCGCGATGGCCCGGGCATCGCTGGGGATCGCCATGGGCGCGGCCGGCAGTGACGCCGCCATCGAGGCTGCCGACATCGCCCTGATGTCCGACGACCTGGCCAAGTTGTCCTGGCTCATCGGCCACTCGCGGCGGACCCTGAGAATTATCCGACAGAACATCACTTTATCGATCGCCGTGAAGGTGGTCTTTGCCGCCCTCACCTTGGTGGGCTATGCCTCGCTCTGGGCGGCCATCGCCGCCGACATGGGCGTCTCACTGCTGGTGATCTTCAATGCTTTGAGATTGCTGGGAAGGTGAGTCGTCCGTCGACCATCATCGTGCCCGCCGGGGCGCTTGGTGGGCAGCCCGAGGAAGGGACCGGAAACAGTTCCGATTGTCCTGAGCCTCTGTTTAGCATAACACTGGCAAGAGTGGGGTTTGACGGTTGCCTTTCTAGAGGGGGGCTTGCGCCAAGGTCGTTCTGCCGCCGCCTACTTTTCAGGGAAGGGCGGTCGCTGTTGACAGCCGCGAAGCCGGCGGGCCCCTTAATAGCCTGGGGTGACGTACGTGTTTAGCGGGTGAGAAGGCAAACAAACCAACAAGCCCACAGGGCTTGACGCCTGCCAAGCCTGCGGGATTCCCCTCTCCCAGGCTGAACACATACCACCCGAAAAGGGTGCGACAGGAGTGCAGGGAACGTGCTTTCTTCCCAGTTTCCGGGAGGCCGACCGTTAGCCCGCATTTCTCACACCCAATCTACTACGGCGGCGGATATACCCGCGTCTACTGCGTTGCGCTCCGTCGGGCTCCTCGACGTACTGTCCAGTGCGACTGCGGGGCCCTCGGTCGTGACGCCTTGTATCCACGCGCATCTCCACCGCCTCGCTACGATCGAGTGTGAGAAATTCGGGTTAGGCGAGTCGATAGGCATCGAGGGCCGTTCCTCCCTCGATGCGGGCCCGTTCGGAGTGGGAGAGCTGCTTGCAGAAGGCGCGCACGACGCGGGCCCACCGCTCGTACTCGCAGGCCAGGAGACAGACCGGCCAGTCGGAGCCGAACATCAACCGCTCCGGCCCGAAGGCGTCCAGAACGACCTCCAGATAAGGTCGCAGATCGTCCTCTGTAAAGGCGTCCCAGTGGGCTTCGGTCGCCATTCCCGAGACCTTGCAGAAAACGTTCTTGCGCCGGGCCAGCTCGCGCATGTTCTCTTTCCAGGGCGAGATCACACCGTCGCGGATACGAGGCTTGGCGATGTGGTCGAGGATGAAAACCTGGTGGGGATGGCGATCGACGAACTCGATCGTCTGCGACAGATGCCGTTCGAAGATCAGGATGTCGTAGGTCAGGCCGAAGTCACGGAGAAGCCCCACCCCCTGGTTGAATTCGGCCTTCAGCATGTAGTCGTCATCCGGTTCGTCCTGAAGAAGGTGGCGAACACCCTTCAGCGGAGTGTTTCTCGCAAGCCGCTCCAAATCTCCGCGGACGCGGGGAGAAACCAGCGGGACCCAGCCCACTACCCCGGCGATGAAGTCAAACTCGGCAGCCAGCGCCAGCAGCCACTCCGTTTCTTCCAGAGTCTGGCGGGCTTGCACGGAAACGACACGATCGATGCCGGCCGCCTCGATTTCGGTCTTCAGATCGGGGGGCAGAAAATCACGCTGGATCCGCCCCATCCCGGGGCTCATCCAGCCGTATTCAGCCGGGTCATAGGACCAGAAATGGTGGTGAGAATCGACGCGCATCACCACTTACTTCACCCTGATATTGAGCGATTCTCGACGGCGGTAAGCACCGATCTGTTGCGCCCCGCGGGTCTTGTCGATCCTCGACATACCGCAATGGGTATCCCTGCGGTCTCCGCAAGCCGCGGGAACACAACATCTTGGCGCTTCCCATCCGCCACAATCGCTCAACTCAGGTTAACCCCAAACTGAACCAGTTTCCAGGTAAGAGAAGAAAGGGACAGGTCATTTTTTGTGTTTCTCACACGCCGGACAGTGCAAGTACACCGGCGCGGGTCCGAGTCGCAAGCCTTGCCAGGGCGGCCCGTTTCAACTCCTCATGACGAAAACCTGTGAGAAATCCGGTGCTGGTTGGCGCTCTTTTCTCTTGGAACAGGCCTCGCGGGCCTTGACATCCCCCCCAGGGGGATTATAGACTTGCAGTTGGAAAGAAGGAAGCGGTGCGCATGAACACGAGAACGGACGAGCCCTTGGATAAGCTGACCGAAGCGCTTCTGGCGTTTTTGAAGCCGTTCTTGAGCGAATCGAGAGTCATGGAGAAGAGATGATGGAAGCCACTGGAAAGAGATTCGTGCTGACGGCGGGAACGGTGCTGGCTGCTGTGGGAGCCTCCTTGTGCTGCATTGTGCCGGTTGCCGTTGCAATTCTCGGGGTCGGCTCAGCTGCCCTCGGCGCGCAGCTGGAGCCCTTTCGACCCTACTTCATTGTCCTGACGCTCGTTTTCCTGAGTGTGGCCTTCTATCAGGCCTACAAACCCAAAGAACAGGCATGTGCGCCTGGCGAAAGCTGTTCGGTACCCCGGAACCGCCGCCGCCAACGGATCCTGCTGTGGATCGTTGGCGCTACTGCGCTGGCCCTGCTCGCATTCCCCTACTATGTGGATTCAATCCTTTGAAAGCAAAACGATGGACGGGAGACATTTGATGTACAAAACAGCTGTTCTAACGACTTCCCTATTTGGAATCCTGGCCCTGGCCGTCTGGGCCAATACGCCGCCAGGCGAGCCGGTTGATGCGCAAGCGGAGGCCACTTTCGAAGTCACGGGCATGACCTGCGGCGGGTGTGCGGTTGGAGTGAAGATGGCCGTCAAGAAGCTGGAGGGCGTTCACAAAGTCGAAGCGTCCTACCAGGAAGGCCAGGCCGTGGTTTGGTACGATCCCGCCAAAGTGAAGCCCGACCAAATCGTGGCTGCGATCGAGAACCTGGGCTACCAGGCCGAACTCCGGAAGAAAAAGGCGGGTGAGTGATTCTAAGGGTTTGCGCAAGAATAGATTGGTAGAGTTGGCGCTCAGATTTGCACCAGATTTGGCCGCGAACGATTGAGCGAAACCGCAGGCGTAGCCGGGTCTACGTTGAGGATTTCGCGATTGAGGAGCGGCCGGAGATGGTGTGAAGGTGAGATGCCAAAATGTGAAGTCATTCTTGCGCGAGCCCTAAACTGCCCGCCAGAGAATTGTTTGAATGAGCGATTGTTGCGATAGCAAAGCTAAAGAGTCTGGCGCAAAGCCACATCTGGTGATCGTTGGCGGTGGATCCGCAGCCTTCTCTGCAGCCTTGAAGGCCAACGAGCTGGGGGCCCGGGTCACTTTGATCAACGACGGATTGCCGATCGGAGGAACCTGTGTCAACGTCGGCTGTGTTCCCTCCAAGACTCTGATCCGTGCGGCGGAAGCTCAACATCGCGCTGCTCACCCCAACTTCTTGGGAATCGAGTCGAGCAGCCGAGTCACCGACTTCCAGGCGATCATCGCGCAAAAGAGTGAACTGGTCCAGGACCTGCGCCGGGCCAAATACATCGATGTCGTGTCCAATTTGCCCGACGTCAGAGTGGTGCGGGGTCGCGCCCGCCTGGTCGCGGCAAGGACGGTTCAAGTCAACGACGAGCAGATCAACGCCGATCGGATTCTCATCGCCACGGGCGCCCGGCCGTTCGTGCCTTCGATTCGCGGATTGGAGAAATCGGGCTATCTCACCAACGAAAGTGCATTCGAACTCGAGGAATTGCCCGAATCCTTGATCGTGCTGGGTGGTCGCTACGTCGCACTCGAAACCGCCCAACTCTTCTCACGCCTGGGCAGCCGTGTGACCGTCCTTCAGCGCTCTGCGCGTATTCTCCCCACCGAAGCCGAGGACATCACCGGGGGGTTGACCAGTTATCTCGAAGAGGAGGGCGTCTCGGTCATCACCAGTGTCACTCTCCAAGGGGTCGATCGAGCCGACGGTCGGGTTGCGGTGACCGCTGACGTGAACGGCGCTCCCCGCACGTTTCAAGCCAGTCAGTTGCTTGTGGCCACCGGTCGAAGGCCGAATACAGATGGGATGGGACTCGAACAGTTGGGCATTCGGTGCGACGCCGCGGGTCATCTGATAGTGGACGAAACACTGCGCACTTCGGTGGAGGGAATCTACGGCGCGGGAGATGTCATCGGGGAACCCCAGTTCGTTTACACCGCCGCCTACGAAGGGGCGTTGGCTGCGGAGAATGCCCTGTCGGGAACACAATCTGTGAGAGATTACACCGCCTTGCCCTGGGTGATCTTCACCGACCCCCAGGTCGCTGGAGTCGGGTTGGATGAACTTCAGGCGGCTCGACAAGACCTGCAGGTGCAAGTTGCCAAACTCCCTCTTTCGCACGTTCCCCGCTCTTTGGCGGCCCGGGACACGCGCGGCTTCATCAAACTCTTTCGAGACCCTTCAACCGATCGCCTGGTGGGCGCCAGAATACTCGCTCCCGAAGGTTCCGAACTGCTGATGGAAATCAGCCTGGCCATCAAATTTGGCCTCTCGACAAAACAACTGACCTCTTCGTTTCATCCCTATTTGACACTTTCCGAGGGGGTCAAGCTGGCGGCCCTGACCTTCGACAAGGATGTGGCGAAGCTGAGTTGCTGCGCTGCTTGAACCTCAAGGAAACCTGGGAGGTCACTATGAAGGATAAAGTTGGATTCCTGGGAACTCTGGTCGCCTCGATCTGTTGCCTCGGATTCTCGGTGGTGGCAGCTCCTTTGACCGCGATCGGCCTGGGCTTCCTGCTCAACGACTTCATCCTCTTTCCCTTGGTTGTCGTGTTCCTGCTGGTCACACTTCTGGGTCTCCACAACGGCCGCAAGCGCCACGGCGACCGCCGTCCTTTTCTGCTTGGCGTAGTCGTTGCCGTTCTCTTGATTCCGTCGTTCTTTGTCAGCGTCTATTTGGCATTCCCTCTTCTTCTACTTCTTCTCGCCTCAACGATCTGGAATACCGTTGCTGTCTATAGAACTACTCATGCCTCGGCAACTCGATAGATTGAAAACTACATGGGCGAGGGCCTCTGAATTCGCCGGCAGCCGGCTCGGAGAGGAACGGTAAGCCTGCGGCCCTGTCGTGATGACGTGGCCCTTTGGAATGCTCGACGGACCTCTGCAAAGGAGCGAGAAGTGACATTGAGATCTTACGATCTGGTCGTTATTGGAACCGGCTCGGCGGCTTCGACTGTAGCCTTTCTCTGCCGGAAGGCAGGATGGAATGTCGCGGTGATCGATTCCCGCCCGTTTGGAGGAACCTGTGTCTTACGAGGTTGCGATCCCAAGAAAGTTCTCATCGCCGCTGCCGAAGCCCTTCATTGGGGAGAGCGCATGAGGGGACGGGGAGTGCGCCCCGGCAATGCACGGATTGACTGGACCGAGTTGATGGCATTCAAGCGGACTTTCACCGATCCGGTTCCCGAGAACCGGGAAAAGGGGTTCGCCAAGGCGGGGATCGAATCGTTCAAGGGGGTCGCGAAGTTCGTTGGCCCCACTTCCATCCAGGTGGGCGAAAACGTCCTCGATGGCAAGCACGCGGTCATCGCGTCGGGCTCCCAACCTGGAAAGCTGGGAGTGCCTGGAGAAGAGTATCTGACCACGAGTGACCATTTCCTGGATCTGGATGAGTTGCCCGGGCGCATCGTCTTCGTAGGCGGCGGCTACATTTCCATGGAGTTTGCCAACGTAGCCGTTCGCGCGGGAGCACGTGTCACGGTGGTTCATCGCGGTGTTCGCCCACTCGCGGGATTTGATCCCGACCTGGCGGACCGGGTGGCGAAGTCGGCCCGCGCTGCTGGAATCGAGCTGCTGCTCGAGACCCAGGTCGAGCGAATCGAGAGGACCAAAGGCGGCTTGCGGGTGGAAGGCTCCAACTCTGACGGCGATAAGAGGGTCGAGGCCGACCTGGTGGTCCACGGTGCCGGCCGAGTCGCCGAGATTGACGACCTCGATCTGCCGGCTGCGGGAGTCGAGCGGGGAGCGCGTGGCGTGCTCGTGAACGAGTACTTGCAGAGTGTCTCGAATCCAGCCGTCTACGCCGCGGGAGACGCGGCTCAAACCTCTGGGTTGCCACTGACCCCCGTGGCCGGGCTGGAGGGACAGGTGGTGGCCGCAAACCTGTTAGACGGAACCAGGGCGCGGCCGAATTACGCCGGCATTCCCACCGTGGCTTTTACGCTGCCGCCTGTTGCCGCGGTGGGTCTTAGAGAGGACGATGCACGGGAACAATGACTCGAGTTCAGAGTGAACTATCAGGATACCTCGTGGTGGTATTCCTCGCGGC
>JBHHYX010000240.1:0-8198 GCA_046757765.1 Acidobacteriota bacterium
CGACCGAGGGCCCCGCAGTGGTACTGGACAGTACGTCGAGGAGCCCGACGGAGCGCAACGCAGTAGACGCGGGCATATCCGCCGCCGTAGTAGATTGGGTGTGAGAAATGCGGGCTATCGATGCCATCGGCAAAGGGCTCGGCAAGGGGTAGGATTCTGGTCCCCGAGGGGAGGGAGCATTTTTCCCGGCCTTTCCGGATGACCTCATCACTTGCAAGCACTCATAATATCAGATAATATGATTATCAGCTTTTACAAGGAGGACTGCTGATGTCACAGACACTTACTGTTACGGAAGTCGCCCGCCACTTTGCGGAGTACCTCAACCGTGTGGCCTACCGCGGCGAGTGTTTCGTGCTGGTGCGGGGCAACAAACCTGTTGCGGAACTCCGACCCTTGCCGGCGGGGAAGCGACTGGCGGAACTCCCGGTGTTGTGCGCCTCGCTGCCTCCTCTCTCAGCCACGGAGGCGGCACAGCTTGCCGATGATCTCTCGGCAGCACGTGAGGCCCTCGCCCGTACGGAGGTCGGCGACCCGTGGCGGTCTTGATCGATGCGAGTGTCTTGATTGAGGCCGAGCGCGGGGAGCTTGAGCTGGAGCCACACGTTGTGCAGCGGCAAGAAGAGCGGTTCTTTCTGTCCGTGATCACGGCCAGTGAACTGCTCCATGGGGTACATCGGGCCGTACAGCCCGAGGTCCGGACCAAGCGCTCTGCGTTTGTCGAAGCCATCCTGGAACGCTTTCCCCTGCTGCCAGTGGATGTGGCTACCGCTCGCGCCCATGCGCGGGTGTGGGCCGAACTGGCCGCGGCGGGCCAGATGATTGGCGCCCATGATCTCTGGTTGGCGGCCACTTGTATCGCCCATGGGCTCACCGTGGTCACCGCCAATGTGCGTGAATTTGCGCGGGTTCCAGGGTTGGAGGTCGAGGTCTGGGGCAGCGCTCCTTGACAAGCGAACTCATGCCGATGCTCATTTCGGTCAACGTCGGACTTCCCCGCCAGGTCACCTGGAAAGGCACTACGGTCACCACCGGCATCTTTAAGGCTCCGGTGGACGGAGCGGTGGCTCTTCGCCGCCACAACCTCGACGGCGACCGCCAGGCCGACCTCTCCGTCCACGGCGGGCCTACCAAGGCGGTCTACGTCTATCCGACTCAGCATTACGACTACTGGCGCCGCCTGCTCGAGGAGAGCGAACTCGGGTGGGGCAGCTTCGGTGAAAACTTCACTCTTGAGGGAGTAGACGAGGAGGCCGTCCATATCGGGGACGAGTTTCGAGTCGGCAGCACCCGAGTGGTGGTCACCGAACCCCGCATGCCCTGCTCCAAACTGGGGATCCGCTTTGGCCGGGCCGACATGGTGAAGCGGTTTCTGAAGAGCCAGCGGACGGGCTTTTATTTCGGGGTCCTCGAGGAGGGCGTGGTTCAGGCAGGCGATCCTCTTGAGCGGGTTGCCGAGCACCCGGATGGGCTACGCATTGCTGATGTCACACGCCTTTACACGACCGAGAAGAGGAACAAGGCGCTGTTGCGCAAGGCAATCTCACTCAAGGCCCTACCTGAGAGTTGGCGCGGCCATTTCGAGCGCCAGCTCGAGAAACTCCAGCGTTAGCCCGGACTATTCACCAGTATTCTGCTGCGGCGCCGTTATCGTCCGCGCTGACTGCGTTGCCCACCCTCGCCTCCTCGACGTAGTGCACCACTACGCCTCCGGGGGCCTCAGGCGTAACGCCTTGTCAGCGCGGCGCTTCCGACGCCTCGCGACGAAACCTGGTGCATAATCCGGGCTAGCCCGGCTCACTCACCAGATTCCGCAGAATTCCCAGGCCCCTTTTGAGAGCCTCTTCGGGGATGGCGTAGGAGATGCGGAAGTGACTATTGCGGCGCGAAAAGGTGTCTCCGGGCGAGACGAAGACATTGGCCTTTAGAGCCCTTTCGATGAAGCGATAGCAGTCTCCGCGCGGAGCCTGGGGAAAGAGGTAGAAGGCTCCCTGCGGCTTCTCCACCCGGTAGTGATCCTTGAGCCCGTTGTAGACCAGATCCCTCTTCCTTTCCAACCGGGCCCGGTCGGCGTTAATGTCACGTTCCATGCACAGGATCCCGGCTTTCTGGGCGGCCGAAGGGGCGCAGCCATACAGGTACTGCTGGAGGGGAATGATCTCCTGGATCAACCGCTTGGGTCCGGTGCCGTAGCCCAGGCGCCAGCCCGGCATGCCGGACGATTTGGAGAAGCTGCTGACGACCAGAGTCTTCTCATAGGCCATGGCAGGGCTGGGGCAGTTCCGGCCGTCGTAGACAAATCGATCGTATACCTCATCGGAAAGAATCCAGCAATTCCACTTCTTCGCCGCTTCCACCACCCAGTCGATCTCACGCCGCGTGTAGACCATTCCGGTGGGGTTTCCCGGGCTGTTGAGGACAATCAATCTGGTTTTCGGCGTCACGGCCCGCCAAACCTCCTCCTCGCGCAGGCGAAAGTCGGGATAGGTCTCGATGAAGCGGGGCACGGCCCCGGTGAGCGTGATCAAGTGGCGATAGTTGAGAAAATAGGGATCGGTGATGACAACCTCATCCCCGGCGTCCACCAGCGCCAGGAAAAAGAGAGTCATGGCACCGGCTGCCCCGACAGTCACCATCACGTCCTCGCAGACCATCCCCCGCTGACGTTGGGAAGAAAGGATTCTTTCCCGTAATTCCGGCAGTCCCACCGACTGGGTATAGCGGTTGAAGCCCTCCTTGATGGCACCGATGCAAGCTCCCTTGATCTCGTCCGGCACATCGAAGTCGGGCTGGCCAATGCTCATGTCGACCGGATTTCGGGCTCCCGCGGCCAGATCCAGGATCTTGCGAATGCCGGACGGCTCAATACCGTTGATCCTCTGCGCAAACCTCAACTGACCCTCCCGGCCATCGTCTCGAGAGCGGCCTGGCAGCCCCCGGCCAGGAAAAAGGCGTCCGAGCCGATCAGCAGAAACTCGATCCCGCGTTCCCGCCAATAGCGGCAGCTCTCCGGGTCGAGCACCAGCGTTCCCACGGGAACCTGATGCTGGAGGCACACAGCCACCACCCGCTCCATTACTTCCAGCACGCGAGAATGGTCCAGTTGACCGGGAACCCGCAGCACTTCCGACAAATCTCCCGGCCCGATGAAGATCAGGTCGATGCCGGGAACCTCGACAATGGCTTCCAGCTCTTCGACCGCCTTCAGGTTCTCGATCTGGATCATCACCACGATCGACTCATTGGCCTCCTCTTCATACTCCTTGAGGCGAAGACCATAGCGCGCGGCCCGACCCGGTCCCAGCCCTCGAATCCCCAGGGGAGGATAGCGACACAGAGCGACCGCTCTCTCGGCATCCTCAGCCGATCGGATTTGAGGAAAAAGGATCCCCCTGGCCCCAGAGTCGAGTCCCCACTGGACGAAGCTGCTTCGAATCTCGGGAACCCTCAGGAAAGGCGCGGCCGGAGTCCCTTCAGCCGCCCGAATGAGGTTTTGAACCGACTCCGGCCCAAAGCTTGCGTGCTCGGAATCGATGATGAGAAAATCGAGATTGGAGTGCCCCATGAGTTCGACCACCTGGGGCGATTGAAAAGAGATCATGGCGCCAAAGAGGCACCGCTTCTGGTGAATTCGAGTCTTGATGTCCACTGTCGTCCCCTTCAGCTCATGAACCTCATCCCGAGCCTGCCTTACCTGGGGGAGTCAATCGTGCCGGGTTGGGAAGGATTCCGCCCGACGCCGGCATGGACGGCACCAGCACTGCTGACCTGGCCGTATCATCTTCCTGGCACACCGCCCACTGTCGGCAGGATCTGGTCCCGCTGCAAATGCTCCCCTCTCTTTCAACGGCGGGCGGTAGTGAGAAATGCGGGGCCGGCTCCAACTCCTCTCAGAACCCGCAGTATAATGTATATACTTCTTGTCGACAATGAGAATTATGAATTCCAGGGGTTTCCCCGGCCCCGGGACGGAGGGGAGTAAGCGGCAGTCTTGTCGAACCCCTTCAGAGTGGGAGCCGAGGCGTAATACGGGACGCAGTAACGTCTTTAAGCATAGGATGAGGCAACTCCACCGGCCTGGTGGGGCGTCAATCCCGAAGATCCCGAAGGGATTGTCTTCCAGCCCAGGGGTTCCCAACTGCAAACCTGCTGGGAGGGGAGGCCAGGGCTCGAGACGACGGTGAGGCTGGGCCCGCCGGCGCAAGGAAGGCTGCCCTTCGGGCCGGAGGCCGGGGTAGCATAAGAGTGAGGTGGCGACGAGTGAGGGAGAAGGCCGGGCTTAGTCTGTTGATCATGACTTTCCTCAATCCGCCCTGCCCGGCCCAATCCAGTCTGGAGACCCTCGTCCTGCAAAGCCTGAAGAGCGGCGAGGCCGCGCTCTCCCGGCAGGAAGAGGAAACGTCGGAGAGCCACTTCCGGGAAGCGCTGGCCGCCGCGCTGCTTCAACTGGGCGCGGTCTCTCTCACCCTGCAGAACTATCAGGAGGCGGAACGCGCTTATCATGAGGCTTCCCGGGCCATGGGCACGGAAGCGGAGCAGACATTTGCTCTGGCATTGGACAGCTTCCAGAACAATCAATATGAGGAGTGTATTGACCGCATTGGCGCGGTTGCCAAGGAGTCGCCCCAGGACCGGCGCGCCACTATCCTCCTGGCCAAGGCCTACTATCTGGCAGGCGATCTCGAGAAGGCGCGAGAGCAAGTGATTCGGGCCTACGGCGACTCACCCGATCAGATGCAGGGACTCTATCTCCTGAGCCTCGTCCGCCTCAAACAGAAGCAGCCGGAAGAAGGAAAGAGATTGCTTCGACGATTGAAAGCGGGACTGGGCGAGTCCGCTTCCCTTCTCCGACTCATTGCAAGGACTTACCTGGAGACAGGCTATCCTGAGACCGCCCGCCGTGAATTTGAGAGGGCGGAGGAACTCGGTTCGGGCCGGAAGAAGGTGGAACCGGCGCTCAGCCGAGGAGCTCCAAAAAAGGAGAAATCAGGCTCTCCGCAAGAGGAGACGGAAGCCTCCGGGGTCGGCACTCCCTCTCCCCCGGCTTCAAGGCCGGACTCAAACCGGTCCTTACTTCTGGAGAGAGAGATCTGGCCTCCTTCAACGGTTCGGCCGCTGCGACGGCTGGGCCAGACCTACCGTCGCTTCGCTGCTCGTGCTTATGCGGGACTGAGTCGCATTCACGCTTTTCAAGGTGATTTCCAACGAGTCGTGGTGGACCGCCGGAGGGCGCTTTTTTGGGATGCACGGTTACCCGACGCGCGATACCAGCTGGCTTGGGCGCTTTACCGGGCGGACCGGCCGGTCGATGCGGCCACCCCACTGATGAAGACCTGCCGAACCGAGCCTTCCGGTCCACGAAAGGAAGAGCTGGCTGCCCAACTCGCCCGTGCGTTACTGGCCGCGGGGGACGTGGAACCAGCGGAAGAACTTTCCGCCTGTTATCTTGAGAGGGCTCCGGAGAATCCTCATCTACACTTGATCAGAGGGTTGATTCAGACTCGGAAGCGTTCCTATCCTCTGGCTCTCCAGGAATTCCACAGCGCCCTCCGCATCGATCCGGCTCTGCCCGACGCGCACTATTACACGGCGCTGTCACTGCTTGCTCTGGGCCGGCAGGAGGAAGCACTACAAGAGTTCGAGGCGGAACTCCGTGCCCGTCCCGACTATGCCCGGGCTCAGTACCAGAAGGCTTCGATTCTGCTGGCCCGAAACCAGCTCCAGGAGGCAGAGGTACTCTTGGAAAACGTGCTTCGATCCGATCCCAAGCATGCCAGAGCTTACCACAAGCTGGGTCGTATCCAGCTTCAGAAGGGGCAAGTGGTGGAGGCGCTGGCCCATCTTGAAACCGCTGTTGCCTTGGGGCTCAGCGACCCCCAGGTTTTTTATGCCCTCTGGCAGGCCTACTCGCGCTCAGGCCGCGAAGAGGAAGCCCAACGTGCCCTCCAGCGCTTCCGGGAACTGCAACGATGAGGCCCAGGGAAGAGGTCAGACAAGCGCGGCGCCGTCAGGAGAAGTCTCTTCTTTCGGTCTGGCTCATTCTCCTCCTGGCGGGACTCCATGGGGAGTGTTTGAGGGGAGCAGGGAGCCAACAGCCACGTCCCGGCGCGGAGGTCGCCGCCGTGCGCGAAGCCGCCCGTAGCGGCGACTGGGATGGTGCCCTGAAACAACTCCTCGCCCTGCGGAAAAGGCGGCCCTTGGTGGCTGAGGAAATGGGGTTTCTGGGAAGCGTTCTCCGGCGCCGGGGCCGGCTGGCGGAAGCGGAAGGGACACTCCTCAAAGCCATCCAATCCAATCCTTCTCTGATTGCGCCCTATGACGAGTTGGCGAATCTCTACCGGGAGCAGGGGAGACACCGGGAAGCCCTCGCCCTCCTCCGACGTGCCGCTCCGGCTGTGCCGAAGAACCATCCCATCCTCCTCAAACTTGCCGAAGCCGAAGCCGAAGAAGGCCACTTCCAGGAAGCTCTTCGGATTCTGGACCCGTACGACTCCGTCCACCCCGGTTCCGAATACCTGGAGGTGCTGGCGAGGACGTACCGGCGCAACGGTCACTTGGAAGAGGCGAGAAGCGTCTATCGCCGCTTACTGGAAAGGAGCCCCGACTCGGCCCGTCTCCACCACATTCTGTCTGAGCTGGCCTGGCAGGAGGGTGACTGGCAAGCCGCCGGACGTCACATCGAGGAGGCGCGCGAGTCCGCTCCCAACTCGGAGGGGGTGCTCTACGATTTTGCCCGCGCCAATTTGAAACTGGGCAAAGTCGGGGAATCCATCGGCGCCCTTCGAAGGGTCCTGCGGATGCGCCCGGACTTCCCTCCTTACCTGCTGGCCCTCGGCAGCGCGCTCACCCGAACACTGGAGCTTCCCGAGGCGCAACGACATTTCGAACGGTACCTGGAGCTGCGGCCAGAGAGTAGCCGAGGGCACCTGCTGCTGGGCTATGTCCTTTACCTGCTGGCTCGGTTCCCACCCGCCCAAGTCCATCTGGAACGGACTCTTGAGCTGGACCCAACCGAAGTGGAGGCCCTTTACTACCTGGCCTTGATCGCGCAGCGCCAAGGGAGAAACGAAGAGGCTCTGCAAAGGGTCTCAGAACTGATGGAGAAGGCTCCCCACCATGCCGGGGGCTTGATCCTGCGAGGCAAACTCTACCTGCTGTCGGGAGATCTGAACGCCGCTCTTGCCTCTTTGCAGGAAGCCATCCAGAATTCGCCCCAGCAACCGGACGCCCACTTTCAACTGAGTCGCGTCTATTCACGTCTGGGCAAAGAGAATCTCGCTCGGCGCGAACTGGCAGAGTATCACCGACTCCGGGCCGAGGGCGAGGCCCGCTACAACCCGCCGGCCCCCGCCCCGCCTCCTCGCTAGCTGCTTGCCGGCGAATTCTGATAATCTCGGCCTCAGCGGCGTTGCATTGACGGCTTGAGCGCCCTTGCCCTTGCCCCTATTGTTGGAGTCTGGCAACCGATCAGCCGACAGACAGAATCTCACGCAAACTGAACCGAAGCATCAGCGCCCGGCCCCATCCGGATGGCCACTCACTGACGTTCGTGGTTCATACCGCCGAGCGGCCATTGAGGTGATGATCTGGTCACCACTATCGCCTTTGTGTCGGCCCTCCGGGCCTGTCGCCAGGGGAGAGCTAGCCACCCGCCCCTGACGGACCGGGCTACTCTACTGTCGGCCCTCCGGGCCTGGAAGAGGAATTCGATACAGCGCCTCGACCTGTTCAGCTGGCACCCTGATGGAAGCCTATCCCGGTTGCTTGGGGGAAATCAGCCTCACCACCCCCTCGCTGGAATGAAGCAACCGACCTTCGACCGTGGAGAAAGGAGAACCTCCACGGCTTAACTGGCGTGCTTCCCCGGTCGCGACCTCTAACCCGGATTATTCAGTGGGTTTCACGAAGCGGCGAAGGCGCCCAGCTGGCAAGGCTTGCCTTGCGAGGGAGGCCCCCGCAGTCGTACTCGTGCAGTACGTCGAGGAGGCCGACCAAGTGTAACGCAGCCGGCCCGGATGATTTCGCCGCAGACGGATAAGAGTGAAGCGGAGGGAACTCTACTGAGTAGATATTGGATAGCGGGGCATCGGGCCCCATCCGGTCGGGTGTGAGCAACGCGGGTGCGCTCTGTGGCAAGTGAGACTAAGGGTTTGCGCAAGAATAGATTGGCAGAGTTGGCGCTCAGATTTGCACCAGAT
>JBHHYX010000241.1:0-8176 GCA_046757765.1 Acidobacteriota bacterium
CGTTTCCCCGGCCGTGACAACAAACGGGCTCACCGCCAGCAAGAAAGCACCGCGGAGTTCTCATTCCGTCTTGGCCTTTTAGCTACAAACATTTCACCCCTAGCGGGGTTGTGGAAGTGGCTTACGAAAGGACTCAGGAGATTCTATCGCCAAGTCACTGAACCACAGACGTAAGTGAGTGGCCATCCGGATTGGCCCGGCGTTGACGCCTCGGTTCAGTTTACGTTGAGTTGTCGTCGCCGGATCACTGAACCACGAACGTCAGTGAGTAGCCAATCCGGATTGGCCGGGCGCTGACGCCTCGGTTCAGTTTACGTTGAGTTGTCGCCCAACACCCGCGCCGTTAATGCCATTGACGGCCGCTGATCACCACCTTGACAGTTTCCAGAAGGATGAGAAGATCGAGCGAAAACCCGTAGTTGTAGATATAGGCGAGGTCGTACTTCAGCTTGTTTTCGGTCCGAGTGTCGTAGTAGCTTCGAACCTGCGCCAGGCCTGTAATGCCCGGTTTCACCTTGTGACGTTCCCGGTATCCGGGGAGACTCTTTTCAAAACCCTCCACGAATAGAGGCCGTTCCGGGCGCGGGCCGACGAAGCTCATGTCTCCCTTGAGCACGTTGAGCAGTTGCGGCAGCTCGTCCAAACGAAAACGGCGCAGTACCCTCCCAACTGGGGTCACACGCGGGTCATCCATCTCCGAGTAAACAGCGCCGGACTGCTCTTCCGCATTCTCCACCATCGTCCTCAACTTGATCAAATTGAAGACCTTCCCTCCATAACCGATCCTCTTCTGGAGATAGAAGATGGGTCCCCGCGACGAGAGCTTGATCGAGAGAGCCAGAAACAGGAAAAGGGGCAAGAGGAGAAGGGAGCCGGCAAGCGCCAGGCTCAAGTCAAAGCCCCGTTTGAAAAAGCGCTCCAAGGGCTCGTTGGGATTCCTTTTGACTTCGATCAAGGGCGTATCATGTATCGTCACATGACGCAGCTTTCCGATCATCATGTCGTATACCGAGGGCAGGATGGCAATTCTGAGTCGGCGTTCCTCTTGAACCCGGCTCAGTGAACCGAGAAGCCGATCTTTCCACGACGGGTCGGAGGCGAAAATGACGTCTTCGATGTTGTGCTCAGCCACCACCTGCTCAATCTCATCGATACCTCCAAGAATCGGCACTTCGGATTCCTTACCCTCATCCTTCCCCATCTGGGCGACCACCAGACCCACAATGCTCATCCCCATCCACGGACACTGCTCGATGTCGCTCAGCAGCTCCCGAGTGGCCTGGATGCTGGACCCCACCAGAACCACCCGCCGCTTGCGTGAAGCCATTCGCCCCTTCACATAGAAGCGCCAGGCACAGAGAACGGCCAGGTTCAAGAAGTCGAACACCAGGATGATGGTCCTGGGAAACTTCTCATAGCTCTGTTCGGTGAAGAAAAAGAAGGACGTGATGGTGGCGATTTGCAGAAGGCAGGCCAAGAGAGTGTAGCCAAGGATCTCGCGGCGACGCGTGAGACGGAGGTCGTCGTAAAGGCCCATGATATAGAGAAACAACAACTGGGTGATGGCCAGGGCCAGCCAGGGATGCTGGACGGCGGCAAATGTCTCCTGGGGAAGTAAGGCGGAGGTGAGGGGAAGAGCAATGTGGACGCGGATGAGCCAGGCGCCGAGATAGGCCAGAAGGCCCAAAGCCAGGTCCACAAGCACCAGAAACGCGCCCTTGGTGAATATCGAGTCCAGCTCTTGGCGGCGATCGGACACCGTCTGGGCCTGGGGTGGGGTCTGTGCTTGACCGGGTTTCATCGTTGCGATTCCATTCGGGGATCAGCTTCTTATTATAATATAGGCTTCGTGCCGCCCACTGTCTCTTTTGTCATCGTTAATTACAACGGCGAGTCGTGTCTCCCGGCTTGCCTCGATTCGATCTTTGCCCAGACTCGGCCGCCCGACGAAGTGATCGTAGTCGACAATGCCTCCCAAGACGGGAGCCTCGAACTGCTGGAGCGAAACCTGGCCGGAAGAGGCGAGTCGATTGCACTTCCCCGCAACCTCGGCTACGCCGGGGCCTGCAATCGGGGAATTGAGAAGTGCTCGGCCGAACTGATTGCGGTTCTCAACAATGACATCGTTCTGGATCGACACTGGCTGGAATCGTTGCTGGCCCACGACCATGCGGATTTTCATTTCTGGGCCTCTCGAATTCTCTTTGCAGCCAACCCCGACCTGGTCGACAGTGCCGGGGATGGAATGGCTGTCATCGGCGCCGCCTATAAGATCGGTCACGGGGATCCAGCCTCCCGATTCGACAAGCCGAGAGAGGTTTTTGGGCCTTGCGGCGCCGCCGCCCTCTACCGGCGGGAAGTGCTTGAGGCCACGGGAGGATTCGATGCCGATTTCTTTCTGGTTTATGAAGACGCAGATCTCAGCATGCGGGCCCGATTGCGTGGATTTCGATGTTTGTACGTCCCTTCCGCCAAAGTGTATCACCGGGTCAACACCAGCATCGGCACCTTGAGCGCCAGCTACGTCTTTTTCGGCCAGCGCAATTCAGAGTACGTCTTCTGGAAAAATATGCCCACTACTCTTCTTCTCCTCTATCTGCCGGAGAGAATTCTTTTCGATCTGATTTCGTTCCTTTTCTTTCTGGCCAAGGGCCGTGGGAAGGCCTACCTGCGGGCGAAGCAAGACTTCATTCGCACACTGCCACACTTGATGGAAAAACGACGCCAGGTGCAACAAACGCGCCAGCTGCAGTCCCGGCAGCTGAACCGGTTGTTGGATCGCAATTGGGTCAAATACAGGAAAAATGCGGTGAGCAAGCTTTGAAGAAGCTGACGATCGTGATTGTGAACTACAATTCCGCCGACTATCTGGAAAAGTGTCTGAATGCGGTCTTCAAGGAAACCCGGCAAGCAGACTACCAGGTTGTCGTCGTCGACAACGCCTCGGATGATGTGAGTCCTGCCGGGCTGCAAAGCGTTTTTCCGTGGGTGGACTTTCTCTTCAATCTCACCAACGTAGGCTTCTCCAGGGCTTGTAACCAGGCCATCCGCCACTGTCCGGCGGAATTTTACCTGCTGCTCAACCCCGATGTCCTCCTTCTGGATTCGGCCATTGACAAGACCCTTCGCTTCCTGAGTTCCATGCCTGAAGCTGGAATTGTCGGTTGCCGGGTCAAGAATCCGGACGGCTCGCTTCAACTGGCTTCCCGGCGGTCGATCCCCCGGCCGGCCACGGCCCTTTACCGTTTCTTGAGATTGAGCTTTCTCTTTCCGGGAAGTCCGAGGCTGGCCGGTTACAACATGACCTACCTGGATGAAAACCGTGACCAGGAGGTGGAAGCCGTGTCCGGGTCATTTCTGATGTTCCGAAATGACCTGCTGCGGGACGTCGGCCCCCTGGACGAACACTTTTTCTTGTACGGCGAAGATCTGGACTTTTGTTATCGAGCCGGTCTGAAAGGCTGGCGGATCTACTATTTCTCCGGCGCCGAGGTGATCCATTACAAGAGTTGCAGTTCCAACCGCGACCCGGGGGCGAGCACTTTCCACTACTACAACGCCATGAAAATCTTCTATCGCAAGCACTATTCCTCTCAGGCAAACGCCATTCAAAATGGGTTGGTGTTGGGTGGGATTCACGTCCTCTACCTGTCAAAACGCTTCCGTCAGAGATTCCTGGGCAAGATAAAGGTGGCCTCGGAGGTTTGACGCCCATACGGCGGGTCAGACAGCCATTGCCTGGATTTCGACCATGGAACACTGTAAACTGAACCGAAGCGTCAGCGCCCGGCCCAATCCGCATTGGCCACTCACTGACGCTCGTGGTTCAGTGACTTGGCGCCAGAATCGCTCAGCCGATGGGATCAGAGCACCATTGCTCCCCGCCATTTGCAGTCGATAGCGATTGCGAACCCGATTCCGATACCGATGGAGGCCCGACCCCACCACAGCGGTGGTGAGGGCCGACCCGGATAAGATAGAGGTCACCAGCCCCCGCATACCACCCAGAAGGGCGCCGAGGAGACAACCAAACGGCCCCGCGAGCGTCAGCAACCGGAGGGGACGGCCAGTTTGAGCCGTGACCTTGTCCTCGCTTACCGTTTTGTGTCGGCCCTCCTTTAGCTGCTTACCGCGCGATGCGGTTGGAAGAACTGACCGGCTCCTCAAAGCAGCTCCCGATAGATTTCCACTGTGGCCCTGGCGGTTTTTTCCCAGCTGAACCGACTCGCTCTTTCGATCCCCAGCCGGCTGTACATTTCAGCCTCGGAAAGGGCCTGTTCGATGCCGGCAACCAGGGGTTCGACCTCGGGTTCCACCAGAACAGCGGCCTGACCGCAGACCTCCGGGAGAGAGGACCGATTGGCGGCCACAACCGGTACGCCGCAGGCCATCGCCTCCAGCACGGGCAGTCCAAACCCCTCGTAGAGCGAGGGATAGACAAAGACAGTCGAGGCCGAGTAGATCCCTTTCAAAAGGCGAGCCGAAATCCCGGAATAGAGGTACGGCCAGTCCCTCAAAGCCTCCCCTCCTGTCAAGATTCTCCCTACCAGTACCAGAGGCATCTTCAGATATTCGGCCGCTTGAGCGAGCTTCTCGACGTTGCGGCGTGTATGGATGTCTCCGACATGGAGAAGAAACCGTTCCGGAAGGTGGAGTCGGCGGCGAGCTTGCAGGGCAAGACTCTCGTCATGGGTAAAAAAATTGGAGACTCCCAAGTAGGTCCTTCGGACTCGGCTCTCCCACTGCGGAAAGAGTCGAATCACCTCCCCTCGCGAAAAATCAGAAGAGACAACGATACGGTCGGCGCGTTTGAGGGAAGCTTCATAATAACGCTTCCGGAAAGCGTCCAGACGGTAGGGGTACCACTCCTCTCGAACCAGGTAGGAAATATCGGGTGCGGTCACAACGAGCGGGCAAAAGTTCACCAGTGGAGCGGTGTAGGAGGAGGCATGATAGACATCCCATTGCCGCAGGATCTGGGCGGGTGGAACGCGTAGCTGGTTCCACAGGAAGTTATTGCGAGGGAGGTTCCCCTCCAGGACTTCGAGATTGGGGACGTTTGCAAGAAGATTCCTGACATAGGTGGCGATCCCCGCCGGTCCCCTCTTTAGGGACCGCCCGTCAATACCAATCCTTGCCACCAACTGGTTCATCTCAAACAGCGCCGCAATGCCCCACCCCTGATCTGGAACCGGGAACTCAGCCGCCCGCTGAACACCTTTGGCCCCGGCTCACGGACCGGCCTTCTTCAGATAACGGAGCGCCTTGCGAGCGCGGTCGTACTCGGGATTGTAGCGAAGCGCCCGTTCCACATAGGAACGGGCTTCTCCCAGATCGCCGGACGCCAGATGTGCTGAAGCCAGATTGGTGTAAACCTCGGGACTGGGCAAAAAATGGGCGGCTCGCTTGTAGAGAGCCTTGGCCTGCTCGTGTCGCCCCAACAACATGGCCGCCGAACCTTCCAGATTGTAGATCTCATGAAATCGTGGATAGAGGCGCTCCGCTCTCTGAAGCCTGGCCCATGCCTGGTCGGCAAAGGCACGGCTGAGCCGACCCTTCAGTTGAGGGGACTGGGCTTTTTCCAGCAGCAGCTCCGCAAATCCCATTTCGCGGTTGGCAGACCACTTGGCAACCTGCACATAGGCCCCGAACGACGCAATCAGGAGGACGGCCCCCACCAAAACCAGTCTCGGGAGCCGCCATCCGCTGGAAGGAGGCAACTGCGTGGGCGTCCTGGTTGCAGGGTTGGCCCTGGGGGTTTTCTTCGAGAAAGAGCGCAGGGAGGCCAGCAGTAAGAGAATGTAGACCACCGTCACCGTCTGATGAAAAGGGAAGAACGTCAAGGAACTGACGGCGGCAAACAGCAGGCCGAACGAGAGCATCGCCACCCAGTAAGCACGCAAAGCATCCTCACTTCCCACAACCAGCTTGAAGGCCTTTATCGGTGGAACCAGGATCAGAGCCAGAAAGAGGAGGAGCCCGCCCAGACCCATTTCCTCCCACACCTGCAGGAACTCATTGTGAACCTCGCGAAAGGCTCCGGGCTGATTGAGCAGTGCCAGACTCTGGCCATACTCGGTATCCGAACGATATTGGTAGAAGTCCTGGCCGAACGTGTTCAACCCGTGGCCTGACAGTGGACGGTCTTGAATCATTTTCCAGGTGATGAGATAAACGGGTCGGCGCCCCGAGGTGGCAACCGTCCAGTCTCCACTGGCGAATTGGCGGGCAACGGCCACAACGCGGTCGACCATTCCCGCCTGGACCGCTACAACGGCGCCAGCCGTCAAACCGGAGGCCAGAATAACCCAGAAGATGAGAAGTTCCCGAGCGAGTTTTCTTCCCTTGCGATACACCCACCAGTGGTGAAACGGCAGCCAGAGGGCCAGGCAGATGAGCAAACCAAAGAGGGCAGTGAGACTACGGGTAAAGGCCAAGCCGGCCAGGTTCAAGAAGAAGATTCCCGTACAGACCAGTCGCACCGCAGGCTTTCTTTCGGCCAGAATCCCATGCAACGAAAGGAGACAAACGAGAGCGAAGAGAAATCCGCCGCTGTTCACCTCGCCGATAAAGCCCGCCGGAGTGAGCCGCCCCGAAAGCGTCTCTCCGCCCGGACGTTCCATCAACGGGAATTTCCCCAGGTATTGCAGGACCGTGATCACCGCATTGACGCTCGTCGCCAATCCGATACTCAACCAGACGACCTTTTGAAACCTCTCCGTTGCCACCTGGGTCAGAATCAAGCCGAGCGTTGCAAAGAGAAGGATCTGAACAAAGGCGGGCATTGTCACCTCCGGCCTGTGGCTGAACAGGCTATGGAGGCCCGCAAAGAGAAGAGCAGCGCCCACCAGAAGTTCCCAGGTCCCCAATTCGGGGCGCATCCTGGGCCGGGTCAGGACCCACACCGAAGCCAGGAGGAGAACGGCAAGGGCGGCAAAAACATCCTTGGGCGCACGAAACTTGAAGAAACCGTCGATGCTGACGACAAAGGGGAGAAGGGTCAGAAAAACTCCGGCCAGCCAGGGCAGGAGTGGCCAGGATCTTCGAACTTTTGTTTTTCCTCCTGCAACCCTATACTTCATCAGGTGCTGTGTCCTGGTGCCTGGTCTGGACGGATTGAAGCCTCATGAAGAGGGCTCACAACCGACTCATTGTCTCTGCAAGACGACCTTCCTATCGGCTTGCGTTGCTGCTCTAAGATAAATGGTGAGGGTACTCCTCGACAACAAGTATCTTATCCGTGAGTTGGTGGCACGGGACATTCACAGCCGCTACATCGGCTCAGTCATCGGCCTCTTCTGGTCGATCCTCAATCCAGTCATCCAACTCGCACTTTACACCACAATCTTTTCGGGCGTGCTCAAGCAACGATTCGAAGAAACCGGAACGACCGGGCGCTTCGCCCTTTATCTCTTTTGCGCGCTCCTTCCCTGGATGGCCGTGCAGGAAGCAGTGACGCGTTCGGCACGGGTTTTCATCGAGAACAGCAATCTCATCAGAAGGATTCAGTTCCCTTTGGAAGTTCTTCCTTTCAGCCTCGTCGCTTCAGCCTTCATTCACCAATGCCTCGGCAGCCTCATCCTCTTGATCGTTCTGGTGGTCGAGCAGTCGTTTCGCTACCAAATGTGGGGTTTCGTATTCCTTCTCTTCGCTCTCCAACTGGTCATGATGTACGGGCTTGCCTTGACGGTCGCCTGTCTCAACGTCTTTTTCCGAGACATTGCCCAGATTCTGGGAGTGGTGTTCATGCTCTTTTTCTGGATTACGCCCATCGTCTATCCAAAGAGCCAGGCGCCGGGCGCCTTTGGCTGGGTTCTGGCGCTGAACCCCCTAACACACATGGTTCAAGCCTACCGGCACATTTTCCTGGGAAGCCCCCGCCCCCCCACAGTGGGCTTGATGTACTGGCTGGCGTTTTGTTTCGCGGCTTGTTGGCTGGGACTATTCGTACTGAAGCGGACGCGACGGCAACTGGTCGATTTGATTTGAACCTGAAGTGAGCGATTCTTGCGGATGAGAAGTGTCAAAATGTAGCCCTAGCAGGGTAGCGAGCAACCTCATACCTGCAAGCGGCCATTGGGTTGCCATGACCGGCTTTGTGTCGGCCCTCCGGCCCTTTGCCAAGGTCGGTCACGCTCACGTCTTCAGGCGCCGAAGGTGCCGCTCATATTCAGCC
>JBHHYX010000242.1:0-8167 GCA_046757765.1 Acidobacteriota bacterium
TTGCCAGGCGCACAAGTTGATCGTCTTGTGAACTTGTCCTCGGACTAGGAATTCCCTGGCTGCTTAGCGCCGAATTCTGATAATTTTGTTCTCAGATGCGTTGCCTCTGCGCGAGCCCTAAACTGAACCGAAGCGTCAGCGCCCGGCCCAATCCGGATGGCCACTCACTCGCGTAGCGGTCGACTCGTGACCTCCCATGCCATACTCCCGTCTAACGAGCAGGCTCAGCCGTAGACAAGTCGCCAGGCGGGTTGGCCGGCGGTGTGCCCTTCATGGCTTTGCCCTGAGAAGGCAACGGTACGCGTCCCGATACTCATACATGAAAAAGATGTTTGGCAGGAATACCACCAGCGCCGCAGGTACCATTGCAGGGTCCAGGAAGGAATGATAGAGAACGATGTTGAGGCTGATCGGGAAAAGGACGAGAGCAGCCAGAGACACGAATCGGTTGGTCGTAAAGCAAATGCCTGAAACCAGGTACACACCGTGAATGATGGGCATGAAGTAGCCCGCTTTGAAGAGCGCGTCGCGCAAGACACGGGCGTCCGGAGGGACATCGGGCGGCTGCCATCCAAACAGATCCATCAAGAAGAAGACGATCAACATGAGACCGTACAGAACTCGAACGACCAGTACGACTCGGGGACGCATCTCGCGATTCTATGGGACGGGTTGGGGAAGGTCAAATCCAGCGGGGCACGGTGTACCGACAAGGCGCCTCCGACCGGCGAGGGGTGTACCCGCCGAGTCTTCATCGGAATCGGTATCGGGTATCGCTATCGACCTGGATTCTCAATGGTGGGGGGAATGCGGACGAAGGTCGATTACCGATCCCGATAGCGATACCGGCACTCCCCACCGCCTTGTCAGCGCGGCGCTTTCGGCTCTTCGCTACGATCGAGTGTGAGCAAATCCGGGTTAGCTGAAAGCGAAGAGTCCGGACTGGGCGATCCGGGTCGAGTAGATGCTTTGCTCCAACGTGAGATACGCACCATCCACTCCTCTCCCCTTCAAGAGGGCCTCATGGGCGTGTTCTTCTGACCAGCTCCCCGGTAGGCGACATACTCCGAAGCCCTCATTCGGACCCGGTATTCGCGGAAGTGCAGGTGGATCTTTCTCAAACCGGCAGCTCTGAGTGCCTCCGACAGATGGCCCTTCGCCGTGAACCATCATAGCGGCTGGTCCAATTCTTTGCAGCCACCATTTTTGAGAGCGGCTCCGCTCGGCCGACTCGGCTTCCTCGGGCGCGTCCCGAGGAAGATTTACAGCCCGGAAGACGGACCCCGGGGCAAGGCCGCACGCCAGCAAGCCCAACGGTGGCCTGTGTTATGATGAGACGGCCATGGACCGGAGCGTTGACTGGATGGATCAGGCGGAAGGTGACTTGGCACATGCCCGCAACGATCTTGAAGATAAATTCTTCGACTGGGCCTGCTTTTCCGCCCAACAAGCGGCTGAAAAGGCGGCCAAAGCCGTTTTTCAGGCTCTGGGTCAGGAGGCGTGGGGCCATTCAGTGGCGGATCTTCTCAGGGAACTCAACCGCTCCCGACCGTTGCCGGAGGAGCTGATCGACATCGCTTTGGAGCTGGACAAGGCCTATATCCCGACCCGATACCCGAACGCTCACCCCTCCGGTTCACCCCGAACCCGCTATACGCGGGGAGAGGCTTCCAGGATGATTGGCCATGCCGAAAAGATCCTCCGCTTCTGTCACAATATTTTATCCACCCCATGATCGTTTCCAACTCGTCAAAATCCTGAGAAAACGAATCGAAGGTCTAGCCTCACTCCTCCCCCTGAGGAAGGTGGTGCTTTTCGGATCATGGGCCAGGGGGAAGGCAACGGCCTTCAGCGACATTGACCTGCTGGTGATTTACGCGGATCCACCTCGGCCGGAGGCCTACCAAATCGTGTGGAGGCATCTGGATCTGCGTGGTGTGGAACCCCATGTTTACTCTGAAGGAGAAGCCGAGCGACTCAACGCCCTGCTGGAGCGTATGACGCGGGATGGCATCGTACTCTTCTCTTGACCCGGGCGGAAGGAGGCTCAGGCTCAAGTCACCGACGCCGCGGCAAGCCTCCAAAAAACGTCCGCGGGCACCCTGCCAGCCGACATCGAGCGATCCCGCGGCCAGCTCGCCACCGCGGAAGCGGCCCTCAATCAAGCCCAACAAATCTTTGACCGGCGCAGCCAGCTTTTCAAACAGGGCGCCATCCCCAACCGGGAGCTCCTCCTGAGCCAGACTGAGTTGGAGAAGGCCCGAATTGCCTCCGATGTGGCGGAAAGATCGCTCGATCTGCTTCTCAAACAATCCCGTGAAAACGAAATTCAGATGGCGCGAAGCCGCCTCGACCAGGCCCGGGCCCGTTTGGAGTGGCTCGACATCCAGATCGAGTTCACCAGGATCCGAAGTCCCTTTGCGGGGACCCTCGTCGAGCAGTTCCAGTACCCGGGAGACATGGCCAAGCCGGACGCGCCGATCTTTACCATCATCGACTTTTCCAAGGCAGTGGCGCGCGCCCAGGTGCCCCAAGCCGAGGCGGCCGCTGTCCGAGTCGGCCAGGAGGGTCGCTTCGTCCCGGCCGGCGCCATGAGCCCCACCTACTCGGGTCGGGTCTCAGTGGTCAGTCGCGCCGTGGACCCGAGCCGCCAAACCGTGGAGGTCTGGTGCGAAATCCCCCGACCCGACCCCTCTCTTCGAGCGGGGATGTATGGCTCTCTGACGCTTTTCACCGGAGAAGCTCCCGGCAGTCTCCTGGTTCCTCTCTCCGCCGTCCAGTTCAAGGAGGGGACTCGCACAGGATTCGTGATGGTGGTGGACAAAAAAGGTCAAGCTCGACAGCGAGAGGTTGAAGCCGGCGAAACCTTTGGGAGGAAGGTCAGGATCCTGCGCGGGCTCGCCCCCGGGGAGAGAGTGATTGTAGAGGGGGCCTACGGTCTACCCGAAGGCACAAAGGTCAAGCTCCAGGAAGGCAAGGGATCGTGACCTCCCGGCTGGCAGGCTTCATCGAAGCGAACGGGCGGGCTTTTCTCCTGCTGGCGGCCAGCTTCTCATTAGCAGGCCTCATCTTTCTCTTCCGACTCCCCATCGCCATCTTCCCGCAGACCGATTTCCCCCGCATCATTATCCTGGTCAACAATGGCATTGCCCCCGTCGACATCCAGATGCTGACGGTGACGCGTCCCATCGAGCAGACGATCCGCCTCGTTCCGGGCATCACCAACGTCCGCTCGGTGACCGGCCGCGGCGCCACCGAGATCAGTGTCTTCTTCCGCTGGGACGTGGACATCCATGACGCCCTCCATCTGATTCAAGGGCGGATCGCCCAGCTTCTCCCCACCCTTCCCGCTTCAACTCGCTTCTATATCAATCGCCTGACCTTCTCGGTCTTCCCCATGATTGGCTTCAGCATCACCTCCCCCACCCGAAGTTCCTCTCAACTCTGGGATTTGGCTTACTATGACCTGGCCCCCCGACTCTACCGGCTTCCAGGAGTCGCTGAAACGCGCATCGT
The DNA here is from genome assembly GCA_046757765.1 of Acidobacteriota bacterium. GTDB lineage: Bacteria > Acidobacteriota > UBA6911 > RPQK01 > JBHHYX01 > JBHHYX01. The sequence goes on from JBHHYX010000242.1 coordinate 3,517, forward strand.
GGGAGGCCGACCCTCAGAGTTTCATGTTCTGGTGGACCCTCAAAAGCTGAACAGCTACGGCTTTCCATTAACCCGGGTGGTGGAGGCGATTCGGAAAACCAATCTGATCTCCTCATCGGGGATGATCCAGGAGAACTATCACCTCTATCTCACAGCGGTCACGGGTCTGCTGCGCCACAAGGATCAGATCGAAAACACCGTGGTCGGCGTAGTCAGAGGGACGCCGATTCTGGTCAAGCAACTGGCTTCCGTGGTGCCCGGCGAAGCCCCCATTTACAACATCGTCACCGCCAACGGCCGGCCGGCCGTGCTCATCAATGTCCTGCAGCAACCCGACGGAAACGCGGTCGAAATCGCGACCGCCGTCAACCGCGAACTGGCCGAAATCCGCAAGGGACTCCCCCCCGACATTGGACTCTCGGTCTTCTACGACCAGTCGATTCTCGTCCGCGACTCAATCGCAAGTGTCCGGGACAGCATTCTGATCGGTCTTCTCCTCTCAGTCGGTGTCCTGGTGGGCTTTCTGAAGAGCTGGAGAACGACTCTGGTGGCGGCTCTGGTCATTCCAATCGCCACGCTGGTGGCCGTCGTCTTCATGAAGCTCTTTCATATGAGCTTCAATCTCATGACCTTGGGAGGGCTGGCCGCCTCGATTGGCGTGGTCATCGACGACGCCATCGTCATGGTGGAAAACATCATGGTCCACCTCTCCCTGGGTAAAACTCCCACCCAGGCGTCCAGAAGTGCGATCGCAGAGTTAACTCCGGCCCTGATTGGATCCACGCTGACGCCCATCGTCGTCTTTGTGCCTCTCGTTTTTCTGGGTGGAATCACGGCGGTTTTCTTCCGGGCTCTGGCTATGACTCTGGCCACTGCCCTTCTGGCCTCGCTTTTCCTGGCCATCTTTTTCACCCCGGTCCTCTCTCGCCTGATCCTTCGCACCCCTCCATCCGAGCAACGGCCGGGGGCCGACGACGAGCTTGCCACCGAAGGACGGCTGCTGCGCGCACTCACCCGGCGTTACGAAACTGCCCTGCACTGGGCCCTCGGACACTCTGCCATGGTGCTGCTGGGGGTCGTGGCCATCGTTGCGGTCTCGATTGGATTGTACCTGCGAATCGGCAGTGGTTTTCTGCCCGCGATGGATGAAGGTGCTTTTGTCCTCGACTACATCATGCCCTCGGGAACTTCGCTCCAGGAAACCGACCGGGTCCTGCGCCATGTGGAGAAGTTGTTGGAGGAGACGCCCGAGGTGGAGAGTTATTCGCGCCGGACCGGGGCCAGATTGGCACTGGCGATCGCGGAACCGAACACAGGGGATTTTCTCATCAAGCTGAAGCGGAAGCGGAGACGCTCCATGGAGGAGATCATCGACGCCCTCAGGGCCAAGATCATCCAATCGGAGCCCGCCCTGGAGGTGGAGTTTCCCCACATCCTGGAAGACCTGGTGGGCGACCTCGCCTGGTCTCCCCAACCGATCGAGATCAAGATTTTTCATGATGATGAAGAAGCGTATAAGCAAGTGGCCCATCGTGTCGCGGCCTGGCTCCCCCGAGTGAAGGGGATCGTCGATGTGGTGGATGAGACTTTTGTGATCGGCCCCGCCGCCAACTTCCGCGTCGATCTCGAAAAGGCGCGGCGGGCGGGATTCGAGGTCAGAGACGTGGCCCAGTTGCAGGCCGCCATGGTGGATGGGGAAGTGGCTTCCAATATGATTCAAGGCCGCCGCCTTCTCGGAATTCGGGTCCGCTATCCCGCCCTTTATCGCTCCTCGCTGGAGGGATTGGGAAAGCTGCTGATCACGTCACCCACCGGCGTCACGCTCCCCCTTTCCAGCATCGCCGACATGGAAATGGAGGAAGGCCAGACGGAGATACGTCGTGATGACCTCAGAAACATGTCTGCCGTCACCGCTCGCCTCTCCGGCCGCGACCTGGGTTCGGCCATGAAGGAGATTCGCAGCAGATTATTCAGGGAGGTCGCTATGCCCCCCGGAACAGAGATCCAGTTCGGGGGGCTTTACAAGATCCAGCAGGAGTCGTTCCTGGGGCTGCTGCAGGTCCTGGTGGCATCCATTCTGCTGATTTTTATCATCCTGGTCTTCGAGTTCCGCTCCTTCTCCCACCCTCTCGCCATCCTGGCGGCAACGATCCTGTGCGGGTCGGGGGCGTTGCTGGCTCTCTTTGTGACCGGCACCACGCTGAACATCTCCTCCTTCATGGGCCTTATAATGGTAGTGGGCATTGTCCACAAGAACGGCATTCTCATGCTGGATTCGGAAAAACTCTTCACCCGAAAGGGATATCCTTTGAGAGAAGCGATCTTCCGGGCCGGCCGCCGCCGTCTCCGTCCCATCCTGATGACCGCCCTGGCCACCATTTTCGGGATGCTGCCGCTGGCGCTGGGAGTGGGATCGGGGGCCGAGATGCTGCAACCCTTGGCAATCGCCGTCATAGGCGGCGTGGGAGTGTCGATGGTGCTGTCGCTGCTGATCACCCCAGTGCTCTTTCACCTCCTGCGGCAACGCGGCTTGTAACGCCCCGCTGCCGGTGGATAGAGCCAGTCCTCGGGTACCCCCCCCTGGAGTGGTGGAAGCTTCCCTCGGTCGCTTCGGCAACCGCCTTGGACAACGTCGATCTGGAGGTGTCGCGCCAGGTGCTTCGAGATCCTGTTCATCGGCGACCGACCGCGGCCTGGCCAGGCGCCTTTTCCCTGCCTGGCCCTCGCCTTCCGGCCCGGCCTGACGGTTGAGAAAGGTTCTCTTTGGATAATGAGGAACAATCTTTGTGAAGATTAGAAAAGAGATACGAAATCTGGCCATTATTGCCCACGTCGATCACGGCAAGACCACTCTGGTTGACGCGATGCTCTGGCAAAGCGGCATCTTTCGAAGCAATGAAAAGGTGGCGGAACGAGTGCTGGACTCCATCGACCTGGAGCGTGAAAAGGGCATCACCATCATGGCCAAGAACACGGCCATATTCTACAAGGGGGTCCGCATCAATATTGTGGATACCCCCGGACACGCTGATTTCGGAGGCGAGGTGGAAAGGACCCTGAAGATGGTGGATGGGGTCCTGCTGCTGGTCGACGCCAGTGAAGGCCCCCTTCCCCAGACCCGTTTCGTCTTGAGAAAGGCTCTGGAGGCGGACCTTCCATCCATCCTCGTCATCAACAAGATCGATCGGTCCGACGCTCGAGCCGATGAGGTCCTGGACGAAGTGTACGATCTCTACATTGATCTGGACGCCAGCGAAGAACAACTCGAGTTTCCGGTCCTCTACTGCAACGCCAGGGCGGGCACCTGTCGCGCGGCCATGGACGCCGAGGAGCAGACGCTGATTCCTCTCTTCGAACAAATCCTGGAGACGGTGCCCGGGCCCCGGCATGAACCCGATTCCCCACTCCAACTGCTGGTGACCAACCTGGATTACGACGATTATGTCGGACGGCTGGCAATCGGGAGAATATTCAACGGGCATCTGAAAGATCGGCAGAAGGCAGTCCTGCTGGGACTCGACGAATCGATTGCGCCGGTCGTCATCTCCGGTCTCTACGGCTACCAGGGGCTTCGCCGCATCCGCATTTCAGAGGCCGGTCCCGGCGACATCGTGGCCATCTCGGGCATCGACAAAATCAATATCGGGGAAACACTCTCTTCCCCGGAAAGACCCCGGGCGCTCCCTCCCATCCGAGTGGACGAACCGACCATGGCAGTGGTCATGGGAGTCAATGATTCGCCCTTCGCGGGACGAGACGGGAAGTACCTGACTTCCAGAAAGATCAAAGAACGACTCGAGCGGGAATGTCTGACCAACGTCTCGATCGAAGTCGAAGAGACGGATTCGGCGGACTCTTTCAAGGTCTCGGGTAGAGGGGAACTGCAGTTGGCCATTCTCATCGAGATGATGCGGCGAGAGGGCTTTGAAATGAGCGTCAGCCGCCCCCAGGTACTGACGCGCAAGGTGAATGGGGTGGTGCATGAACCGATGGAAAGCCTGCTCATTGACTGTCCCGACCCCTACATCGGCGTGGTGACGGAGAAAGTCGGCATTCGCAAAGGGCGGATGACAAAAATGGTCAATCACGGTTCGGGCCGAGCCCGGATGGAATTCAGACTTCCCTCCAGGGGACTTCTTGGCTTCAGGACCGAGTTCCTCACCGATACCCGCGGCACCGGCATACTGACACACATGTTCGACGGATACGACCCCTGGCAAGGCAAAATACCGCACCGGGCCAGCGGCGCCTTGGTGGCGGACCGATCGGGCAAGGCCACCGCCTACGCCATTGAACATCTTCAGCCGCGGGGAGAGCTTTTTGTCCCACCCGGTGAAGAAGTCTATGCCGGCAGGATCGTGGGGGAGAACGCCCGGCCGCAGGATCTGGAGGTCAATATCACCAAGGAGAAGAAACTGACCAACATGCGCTCCTCCACCAGTGATGAACTCGTACACCTGGTCCCCCCCCGCAGGATGAGCCTCGAGCAGTCGCTCGAGTACATCCGCGAGGATGAGATGCTGGAAGTCACTCCCAAATCGATCCGCCTGCGCAAGAGGACCTCTTAGGAGCCCCCCAAGTATTGCGGTCTTGGCAAACGGCGGCCTAACGCGCCGAATTGCGGGAATGTGACCCGCAGATGTCGGAGAAC
>JBHHYX010000243.1:0-8147 GCA_046757765.1 Acidobacteriota bacterium
TCACTCCTAACGGAGTTGAGCTGCCCGGGTTTGCTTGCTATGCACTCCCACCGGCTGATCACTCCTTTACGACACCCTCTGACGTTCGTGGTTCAGTTAGCCTCGCTGACGCTCCAGGCTCCGTTGTCATTGTGGGCCTCTCGTGCGCCTTCTCGGCGGTATGAGGGGGCTCGCTACCTGAGCGCACGTTTCCCACACTCAACAGCGGCTTCGCTAGGCTAGAGTGTGAGAAATCCGAGTCAAGTGATCCCTGCTGGAGCCGATAAGAAGAGGGGATGAGCATCAATCTGACCGCGCTCACTTTGGGTCCAAACCAGCCTGTGGTGCTCGACCACTCGGCGGACGCCTCTCCGCGTCTGCTCATCGGCGAACAGGTTTCGGCCACGGTGTTGAAGCCCCTTCCAGATGGCCGCTTCGTTGTCAACATCAAGGGCTCCCTGATGGAGGCTCTCGCCACGGAGCACTTCCAGTCCGGGCAGCAGCTCCGCCTCAAGGTGACTCGCCTGGAGCCGAAGCCCGTGTTGCAAGTCATCCAACAGACACCCACCGATGAGGCAGTTGCCTCGGAGATACTGCGCCGATTTCTGCCCCAACTGAAACCGGCGGGCCAGAGCCTGGCCGCTCTGGAAGAGGCTCTGGCCCAACTCGGCCAGACCGGTTCTCGAATGGATCCGATGGTGATGAGACTGCACCAACTATTCCAGCGGGCAGTCCACATCGAAAGCATTCCAACTCCGGCTCACATCGCTCAACTGCTGAGCCAAGGGGGCGAGCAGATCCAAGCCAAGGTTCTGAAGCTCCTGCAGTCTCCCCCACGGGAATTGAGTGGCATCACCGAGCCTGAGCTTCAGGAACTGTTGTTCGGGGCCGCCCCGGGCGGGTCCGATCCGACCCGGCTGGCGTCTTCCGGATCCAAGCTTCAGGTTCTTGCCTTTCAGCTTCACCAATGGCTGCAACAAGCTTCCTCGATGGGTAAAGTGCCCACACCTGCCCAGATTGCGGCGTTTCTCGGTAGGGAGGGTTCCGAAATGGGATCCAGACTGCTGAAGAACGCACTGACCCATCCGGAGCGGTCTTCCGCTCCACGCGACGACTTGGCCGCCCTGCTGCAGAGAGTCCTCAGGACCCTGCCGGACGGCTCATTGGGACCTCGGCTCAATCCCGCCATTGCCGGCCTGCGGGATTGGATCGGACGAGCCGTGAACATCGGCACGCCTCCGACTCCATCTCAGATCGCGACCTTCATCCGAGACGGCGGTCTGAACTACGAAGCTAGATTACTGGAACAAGCCCGAATCCACCCGGAGGCGTTGAGCCAGATCGCGAACGAAGATCTCAAAGGCTTGCTGCTGGGGGCTTTGGAAGGCGTTTCTTCAGAGAAGATCCCATCCACTCTGACCGCTCTCCTGTCTGATCAGGTCAGACAAATCGAGACTCGCCAGGCATCCAATTTTCTGGCCCAGCTCAACCAGCAACCGTATCGGCTGGATATCCCGTTTTTCGGCGGTCGCGAGCTGAACACGGTTTCCCTGGCCATCCAGCCTGAGGAAAGGGAAAAGTCGGAAGAGGGGCAAAGGAGCCGGATGGGCTACCGGATCCTTTTCATCCTCCAACTGGATGGGCTGGGCAAGACCCGAATAGACGCTTATCTCTCCTCGGGTGTCCTACAGGCGGTTTTTTATCTTGAAAAGGCCGCCGCCGTGCCGGTGATGCGTCAAGAGCTGGCCTCCCTGGAGGAGGCTCTGCGCGCTTCGGGCTTCAGCGACATTCTGCTCAACGCAAAACCGATGAACACCCTTTCGACGGAACAACGTGAGGAGTTCAAATCAGCGCTGCCTGCCATCCCGAAGGGGGTCAGCCTGCTGGACGTCATCGCCTGAGGTCACCACAACAATGAGCCAAGGTTCCGGCAACCATCGACCCAGCCAGCCGACGGAAGACGATCGTCCCAAGGCGGTAGCCCTTCGCTACGATCCGGACCATTCCGGCGCACCCCGGGTTACGGCCAAGGGTGAAGGACTGCTGGCCGAAAAGCTGATTGAAATCGCCAAGAAGCACGGAGTCCCGATACGTGAAGACCGAAATCTCGTCCAGGTGCTCTCCCAGTTGGACTTGGACCGGGAAATTCCACCGCAACTGTATGTTGCGGTGGCCGAAATTCTAGCCTTCGTCTACCGAGTCAGCACCAGCCTCCAGGAGGAGACAGGGCTGGCGCTGGGCGACGCAAAGCCCAACCCGACCGATGCGGTGCCGAACTGATTGAAAATGTTCACTTGGAATCGATCTGCGGAGGCTGTTCTCCCTCTCCCACCGGGACGATTTTCTTGACCCGAAAAGGCATTCCCTGCATGAAGATGGTCACGGTATCGGGCTCTTCCTTACCCTCGACTTTGACTCTCGCCCCCTCCCGAAACCACTTCTCCTTACGGAACTCCTTGATCCCCAGCAGCAAGTAGGTCCTGTTTTTTGTCTTCAGGATCCAGCCGCCGGCCTCGACTGTTCTCCCCAACTTCCCTGTCACGCCCACTTCCCCCTTTCTGACTGGAGGCGCGGCTTGAGAGAGGACCCCCGATCCGGGTTGGCCACAGCCCGCCGCAAGGCTGAGGCTGGCAAACAGTGTGACGGCCAGAACCGATGAAATCATTCGCATCATCTTCATGTCCTCCCTTGCTGCCCGCTCGAGTCTTTCGCAAGCCTTGCGTCCCAAGGGGCAATTCGTCTCTTCATTGCCAAGACCCGACCTTCGCTCCATCGGCACTGGTGGACAAGCACGTATTTAGCAGGTGCCGATGCAAACATGCCAACAACCCCAAAAGGCGTCCTCCAGCCCAGCGTTGGCAACAAACCTGGGTTTGCCGGTCGTCGTGCCCCCTATCAACCCCGGCGAGGTTGCGTCGGTATCCAGTGGAAACATCCTCACTCCTGGCCGAGATCATTCTCCTTCATGGTCGATTCATTGCTGGTGCTATGTCCCAGGGTTCGGAAACCCTGGGCTGGAAGACACAATCCCTTCGGGATTGACGCCCACCAGGCCCATGAGATGCCCTTGTCCCGCGCCCCAACACGCCCGTGCACAAACCCACCAGTGGGGAGACCCAGCACACGGCTAGGCGGCGTTCTTGCTCGCTCAACCCGGGCGAAAGGGAGGAACGCCGTCAGAGGATGTGAACAGGGGTGTCGGGGAGGATGAGCCGGCAAGGGCAATCTGCTCGTTGACAGCTTTTAGTGCTTCCCGCTGGAAACCCTCCAGAACGTTCTCGATGAGGCCTTCAGAGTTCACGAAGAAGGCTGTCGGAACGAGCGTCAGTTCGTATTTTTCGCTCACCGAGCAAGGTGGACCGTCGAGTAAGACCGCCATTTGCAGATCCAGGTCGTCAACCATGCGGCGGGCTTCTTTCTCATTCTCCTGGGCGATGAGAAAGACCGAGACCGGCGAACGGGGGTAAGAACGGGCGATCCGGTCAACGAAAGGAAGGGAGTACTGACAGGTAGGACAGTGCCGTTTCGCAAAGACGAGAAAAACCGGTCCCCGATCCAGCGCCTCGCGCAGACTGCGCACTTCCACCGCACCCCCCCGGGCTGTTCTTTCAGTCAAGCTCCCCGCCGGGCCTTTGCGGAGTAGCGGCAATTCGAAATGGGGAGCTCTATCCCCCGGCCTCAGAGTCATAGACCAGTTCTCCTTCCACCCACGTTTGTAAAACCTTCAGATCCTCATCCAACAAGACCAGGTCGGCATCGTTACCCGGACGAATCCTGCCTTTTCGCTCCAATCCCAGCAGCTGAGCGGGCTGCAGCGTGGCCGTGGCAACGATCTTCCGGAGTGCTCTCCCCGGCAACCAGCCATTGAGGTTGCTCAATCCGTCACTCATTTGCAGAATGCTGCCCGCCAGTTTTCCTCCAGGACCCCGGCAGACACCCTCACTGAGGTGGACCTCCAGACTACCGATTCGGTAAGGGCCGTCTGGCATTCCGGCGGCACTGATCTGGTCGGTCACCAGAATGATCCTGTCCAGGCCCTTGCAACGAACCAGCAACTGAACGATGGCCGGATGCACGTGGATTCCATCGGCGATGACCGCGGCGAATATGTCAGAATTCAAAACGGCTGCCAGAATTCCCGGAGTGCGGTGACGCAGGGGTCCCATCGCGTTGAAGACATGGGTGGCGAGGTTGGCGCCGGCTTCGATGGCCCTGGCGGCGGACGCGTAGTCGGCATCTGTGTGTCCCAACGAAACGATGGGCAGCAACTGCCGCGCCTCCGGTATGATCGCCAGGGCGCCGGGCACTTCCGGCGCCAAAGTAAGCATCTTCATCCAGCCGCGAGAAGCTCGATAATACTCCTGGAAAAGCTCTGGAGAAGGCCTTTGCAGGCAATCCGCGGGGTGCACTCCCGGTCGGTGGGGGCTGATGAAGGGGCCCTCCAGATGGATGCCCAGGGCGCGAGCTCCTGTGAAAGGGCGATCCATCAGGCTCGCCAGCGCCCGCAGCGACTCGAGTAGGCGGCTCTTCTGATTGGTGATGATGGTGGCAAGGAAACCTGTCGCACCGTATCGGGGCAGAGTGCGGGAGATGATTTCCAAGGCGCTTGCCGTCCCCTCAGCGGCGTCGCAACCACCCACCCCGTTGCTGTGGAGATCGATCATCCCGGGGATGAGACAGGACCCTCGGTAGACCTGCTGATTCGGCCTTGGAGTGCCGGCGCCCATTTCTTCGATGCGACCGTCACGGATGCGGATCCAACCGTCTTCCCGCTCTTCTTCGGGGGTGACGATCCGTCGCGCGAAAATAAAGGTATCGTTGACACGCCCCATTGCCTCTAATATATAGGAGATCATGAATCAAAACACGCACACCAGCACGCCTGCTTATTCAACCGGCCTCATCGAGTCCCTGCAAGTGATGGCGAATCGGCTGCGCCGGCACTCATTGGTCTCAACCTCCGAGGCTGGATCCGGTCATCCCTCGACCTGCCTCTCCTGCGCCGACCTGGTGTCGGCTCTTTTCTTTCACACCCTGCGCTTCGACGTCCAAAACCCGGACAATCCGCTCAACGACCGTTTCGTGCTCTCGAAAGGTCACGGGGTCCCTGTTCTTTGGGCGGCCTGGGCGGAAGCGGGGGCCTTTCCGGTTGAGAAACTGCTCACTCTTCGTCGAATCGACAGCGACCTGGAAGGGCATCCCACTCCCCGCAACCCTTGGATTGATGTGGCCACGGGCTCCCTTGGACAAGGGCTTTCGATCGGGCTGGGCATGGCGCTGAGTGCTAAGCTGGATGGGCTGAACAACCGGATTTTCGTCCTGACAGGTGATGGAGAGCTGGCCGAGGGCGCCGTCTGGGAAGCCGCCATGCTGGCAAGTCACTACCGTCTGGACAACCTGGTGGCCCTCCTCGACATCAACGGGCTGGGCCAGAGCCAGGCCACTATGTACGGGAGTGACGCCGGCGTTTACGAGAGGCGCCTCCGAGCTTTTGGTTGGAACACCCGAGTCGTGAACGGGCACGACATGAAGGAGATTGTCGCCGCCCTCGATCAGGCCACCTCCAGATCCGGGGCTCCCTTTGCAATTGTGGCCCGGACGAAAAAGGGGAAGGGGGTCTCTCTTATGGAAGACAAGGACGGCTGGCACGGGAAAGCCGTTGCCAAGGGGGAGCTCCTGGAGCAGGCCCTCGGGGAACTGGGCGACACGAGAAATCTTCCCTGCCCGCTTGAGATGCGTCGGCCGGAGGGCACACTCCCGGACCCCAATCCTTCCGGTCGGATGGCCCCGCCCTCTTATGCGACAGATTCCAAAGTAGCCACTCGTCAAGCTTATGGGACCGCATTAGCCAAGCTGGGAAGTGTGAATCCCAAGGTGGTCGTTTTGGACGGAGACACCAAGAACTCGACCTATTCCCAGGAGTTTCTCAGGCAGCATGCGTCCCGTTTCGTGGAGTGCTTCATTGCCGAAGGCAACATGGTCGGGGCCGCGGTCGGTCTGAGCGCCCTGGGCAAGATTCCCTTCGCTTCGACCTTTGCCTGCTTTTTCAGCCGAGCCTTCGACCAGGTTCGAATGGGTGCCATTTCCCAGGCGAACGTCAAGCTGAGCGGGTCTCACTGCGGGGTTTCAATCGGGGAAGATGGCCCCTCCCAAATGGGATTGGAAGATCTGGCCATGATGCGGGCCGTTGCCGGTTCCAGCGTGCTTTATCCCAGTGATGGCGTCTCCACGGAGCGGCTCGTGGCCCTGGCCGCCGAAACTCCGGGCATCGTCTACATTCGTACGACGAGGCCCAAGACCCCGATTCTCTATTCGAGTGATGACGAATTCCGGCTGGGCGGTTGCAAGGTGCTGCGATCCAGCCCACAGGACCGGGCCACCCTGGTAGCGGCTGGAGTCACCCTCCACGAGTCTCTCAAGGCGTGTCGGAAACTGGCCGATGAAGGCCTCTCGGTGCGAGTCATCGACCTCTACAGCGTGAAGCCTCTGGATGAGGAGGAGCTTCGAAAGGCGGCTCGCGAAACCGGGGCGATCCTCACTGTGGAAGACCATTACCCGGAAGGGGGACTGGGAGATGCCGTGGCCGCGGCAATCGCCGGCGAGCGGTGCAAGTACAAGAAGATCGCAGTTCGCGGACTCCCCCGATCCGGACCGTCCGAGGCTCTGATGGAGGCTTTTGGACTGTCGTCGCGGGCCATCGTCGCAAGCGTCAAAGAGCTCATCGGCTAGCCTGGACGATTCAGAAAACGTCGTTACGAAGGGGCGCGCCGCTTTGCGGCTGGTTGGGTGAGCGGAAAGGGAGCTGGGCAGCATGAGCCCCAAAGGGGGGCGGATTTCAATAACCAGGGTGACAACCCCTGGTTATCCAGCTGCCCCCATACCTCGGCCCTGTAGGTCCTGTGACTCCCCTCGCGCTCTTGCCGTCTTCTCGATCGCCCTTTCAGGGCGGTCCGGCCCGGCTGGAACATCCTCTTTGCCCTGAAAGGGCAAGACAACCTTAGCCCAGGGTCAAGCCGCGCCGGCGCGACCCTGGGTGGTCGCTGCCCATCCAAGCGCACCCTGAATGGGTGCGATAGAACTGCAGGGAATGTGCCTTCTTCCCAACATTCAAACCATTTCTGATCGGCGGTGGGGCTCAATACATGACCTGGCCGCCGCAAATGTTATAGGCCTGGCCGGTAATGTTTTTGGCAGCCGGGGAGGCTAGAAAGGAAACCAGCTCCGCCACTTCCCAAGGCTGAAGCATCTCCCCCAGCGGGACCCTTTCGAGAGCCGACTTTCGAAACTCCTGGTAACTCATTTGGGCGGCTCCCGCTCCGGCTTCCATTCCCTGGCGCGCCATTTCGGTCTCTACCCAGCCCGGACAGATGGCGTTGACGGTGATCCGGCGCGGCACCAGTTCCAGGGCCAGCGCTCGTGTCAATCCGATGATTCCCGTCTTGGAGGCACAGTAGGCCGAATAGCCGGCCACGCCGAACTTCCCCAATACTGACGAGACATTGATGATTCGACCGCCGTCGGGCATCGTTTTCAAGACCCTGCAGCCGCAGAAATAGGGCCCGTCCAGATTGGCGGCAAGAATCGCTCGCCAGCGCCGGCGACCCTCTTGATCAGCGCCGTTGGGCCCGCCCAAACCGGCATTGTTCACCAGGATGTCGATGGGGCCCAGCCGTGCCTCCACTTCACCGGAAAAGTGGTCCACCTGCTCCCACTGGCTGACATCGCAAGGACCCTGCCAGACCTCCGTTCCCTTCTCTCTCAACCACGAGGCCGTCTCCTTTAACGGTTGCGGCGCACGCCCGCAAATCGCCACTCTCGCTCCCTCGCGGCCCAGCTGGAGCGCGATCGCCTTTCCGATTCCCTTCCCTCCTCCGGTGACAATCGCCGTTTTTCCTGCCAGGATCATAGGGCGCAACTATACAAGTGGCGCGTAGCCAGGGCAACCGACCCCCGCCAGGCCAGCATGTCCATGGCTCGCTAGTGAACTGTCGAGCAACGGAGAACCACGGCAGCAGGTCGCCGGCGTTGAAACTGAGCCGAAGCGTCAGCGCCCGGCCCATCCGGATGGCCACTCACTGACGAGGGGGTCGCAAAAGTCTCTTGAGGCCCTGCAGCACGGTCACCTTCCACAACCCCGCTAGGGGTGGAATGTTTGTAGCCAAAACGCC
>JBHHYX010000244.1:0-8138 GCA_046757765.1 Acidobacteriota bacterium
ATATGTTGCATGCTGATCTCCATTCAATGACCCTGGCCATGTTATCCTAGTCATCCCACTCTTGTCGAGAGGGTCTTCAGATCCATCCTCCGACTTCCGTGAGGCTTCGATGGTCTCCGGGCGAACAACCGAGCCTCTGCAAAACCGTGGGACTCCTAAGGCTGGCGCTGAAATCACAGTGAGTCAAGGGAAAACGGCGGGCTCACGCCCACCGCTCGCCCGGATCAATCTCCTTACTTGATTCCCTTTCTTCAATTCCTTACACTGGTGCTATGAAAGCGACGCTGACTTCAAAGGGACAGATCACCATCCCAGCCAAGATTCGTCGAAAACTCGGCCTCCGGCCGGGTCAGGTCCTCGACTTCGATGAGGATTCGCCCTACCTGAAAGCGTTTCCGGTATTCGACGTGGTCGCCATGCGATCGGTACTTGGCTGCGCCCGGGGCAAGCTGGGCATGACGACCGGGGAGTGGCTCGACGAAGCTCGCGGTCCGGTGGAATTGCCTGACTCCAAATCATGAGACTCGCCCTCGACTCCTCTGTGCTCCACGCGATCTTCAATAAGGAAGCGGAGGCCGAAGAATGGCTGGAAGCCTTGATTGGCGCCCGGCGACGGGGCCGTCTTGTGGTTTGCGAAGTCGTCTATGCCGAGCTGGCCCCTGCCTTCACAACCCAGAGTGAGTTGGAAGCTGTGCTGGCCAAGTTGGGGGCCCAATTCGATCCTATACAGGCTGAAGCGGCCTGGCTTGCCGGCGATGTGTTCAAGGCCTATCGCCGGGAAGGCGGCCCGCGCCACAGTATGATCCCCGACTTTCTCATCGCCGCTCACGCGCGAAGACAAGCCGACCAGCTTGCCGCCACTGACCGCGGCTACCTTGGCAGGTACTTCCCCGACCTTCCCTTGCTCCAACCGCGGCCCTGACCGTGCCCCTGTCCCCTGCGAAGTGGGGACTAGACCAGTAGCGAGCGACCTCATACCGCCGAGAAGGAGGCGGAGACAACGAAAACGGAGCCCAAGGACAATCGGAGCCGGGATATCCCCTCCCTCACGGTCGGGGTTCCGTTGCTTGATAGTCCACATTGTTGCCAGGCGCACAAGTTGATCGTCTTGTGAACTTCTTCACGGCCTACCTGGCCGCGCTAGCCCGGCAAGACATCTCAACGAAACGTAGTGGGCGACTTCATCCCGCCTTCGGGACCGCTCTTTCCGCTCAACCCTCCCCGGTCGCCGGCCGGCAAGGGGCCGAAACGCAGAACTCGATCCAGATAACGATCCCTCTAATTTAGTAATGGGTTTACAATGGCAGTCGGTCGTGCCGGGCGGATCCGCTCGATCGGGCCGGTGTGGATCGGGATTCTCGAGGCTGTGGCCCGACAATTCCCAGAGTGCGGCCGGCGGTTTCTCAACCACAAAGGAGAAGGACCGCTATGAAGAGGAGGAAAAGGATGGTCGATGAGAAGGAGAAGGGCGAAACCCAGGGGAACAGGGATGAAATGAACCGCCGCCGGCTTCTCAAGCTGGGTGTCTCCGGTCTGGGGGCCGCCCTGGCGTCGTCTCGAATGGTGGCTTCGGACAAGGCTGCCGGGAGCGGAACTGCCTGGGGTCAACCCGAGTTGGGCCCGGCCCCCAAAGCCTTCTTTGCCGCGCCGCCCATGGAGGTCGTGCGGATCGGGTTCGTGGGGGTCGGAGGCCAGGGATCGGCCCATTGTCGCAACCTGCTTCACATCGAGGGAGCCGTGATTCAGGCCGTGTGCGACATCGTGGAAGAGAAGGTGGAGAGGATCCAGGAGTGGGTTGAAAAGGCCGGTTTCCCCAGGCCTACGGGCTATTCCAGGGGTGAGCATGATTTCCGAAGGATGTGCGAGACCGAAGATCTGGACCTGGTCTACACCGCCACACCCTGGCGCTGGCACGTGCCGGTCTGCGTCGCGGCGATGGAAAACGGCAAGCACGCAGCCACCGAGGTCCCAGCCGCCATAACCATCGAGGAGTGCTGGCAGCTGGTCGAGAATGCCGAGAAGCGACATAAGCACTGTCTCATGATGGAGAATGTTTGCTACGGCCGCGCCGAGTCGATGGTTTTGAACATGGTGCGCCAGGGAGCTTTCGGGGAGATCCTGCACGCGGAATGCGGTTACCTGCATGACCTGCGTGCCATCAAGTTCAGTTCCGAAGGCGAGGGTCTGTGGCGCCGCGAGCACTCTATCTTGCGCAACGGCAACCTCTATCCCACCCACGGCCTGGGTCCCGTGGCCAATTACATGAATATCAACCGTGGGGATCAGTTCGACTCCCTCGTCTCCATGAGCTGTAACTCTCGTGGACTCCAGCTCTACGCCCAGGAGCATTTTCCGCCCGGAGCCCCTCACC
Source organism: Acidobacteriota bacterium (assembly GCA_046757765.1). GTDB lineage: Bacteria > Acidobacteriota > UBA6911 > RPQK01 > JBHHYX01 > JBHHYX01. Next base: position 2,372 of record JBHHYX010000244.1, read on the forward strand.
GAAATGAACAGTACGTTCTGGGCGACGTGAACACCAGCCTCATTCGCACCGCCCATGGACGAACCATCTTTCTGAGCCACGACACCAACCTGCCCCGCCCCTACAGTCGCATCCACCTGGTGCAGGGGACCCGGGGGCTTTTTCAGGGGTATCCGGATCGTGTCCATATCGAAGGCAGAAGCCCCAGGCATGAGTGGGAACCCGCCGAGAAATACTATGAGGAGTTCGGCCACCCCCTCTGGACCGAGCTGGAGAGGAAGGCGCGTGGGGCCGGGCACGGCGGCATGGATTACCTGGAGGACTACCGGCTGATTGAATGTCTCAGGCAGGGCTGGCCCACAGACATGAATGTCTACGACGCGGCCGCCCTGAGCTCGGTGGTCGAGTTGAGCGAGCGCTCGGTCGCCAACAAGAGCCGGCCCGTCGATTTCCCCGATTTCACCCGGGGTCGCTGGAGAAGCTATCCACCCCTTGGAATCGTGACCAGCTAGGGCCGCCTAGCCCGAGAAGAAGTTCATAAAGCGGTCAACTTGTGCACTTGGCAACAGTGTAGACTGGGAAGCAACGGAGTTCCGACCGTGAGGGAGGGGAGGAACACGGCTCAAACTCGGTCCGCTACAGCAAAACGCCCCGATCGAAACTGGCCGTCCCCCTCCGATCGCTGACGCTTCCACCTCCGGCGTTGTCTCTTCGTGCCCCCTTCTCGGCGGTGTGAGGTCGCTCGCTGCACTACTAGGGTTTCGATAATCTTCAAGCTTGGGTCAAGTTACGTACTTGATAACAGATAACACCGTCAGACAACGATCAGCAAGGGTCGGAGCGGAGGCCCCCACCGGGCCTGTCCCGGTGGAAGCCAGGTTTGACAACTAGACGCCGGAGCCGGCGCCCAGAGCCCCCCACCGGGCCTGCCCCGGTGGAAGGCGGGTTTGACAACTAGACGAAGCGTTGGGTTGCCTGTCAATGCCAGTGGAGACGACCCGCTCCGGACCGATCGAAGGGGTGTTCAAGCCCTGGAACCACCGGCCCAGGACCGGTGGGGCCGGAAACCGGGGAAGCCCCGGCACGGGGCCGGTGGGGTTGGGAAGTGCAGGCTAGGACACCGCTAGCCGGTCTGAGGCGGAGCCTCGCTAACTAAACTATAGAGTTGTAAACACGAATTTTGCCAGGTCGGGAACTCGCAATTCCCAAGTCCCAACTACCAATTCCCAAGGTGGCTTGTCGCTACGAGAACCGCAAATGCAATAGCCGTTTGGGGTTTGGAGCTTGGTCCTTGGGATTTGTTTGAGATTTGGCCTCTTGGTCCTTGGAATTTCTAGTTCCCGTCCCAAAAGCCAAGCTAATATGTCACAATTATCGGAAAGTTTTGGGATGGGAACTAGCTCCCGGGTGGACCCCCAGCAGATTCGGGAAACGTTCAAGAAGACCTGGAACGAAGAACCTCTTCTGGTTCGCTCTCCGGGAAGAGTGAATCTGATTGGGGAGCACACCGATTACAACCAGGGGTTTGTGATGCCGGCGGCCATCGACAAGGCCATCTTTTTCGCCCTTTCAGCCTCGGGAAGCGACAGGTGCTCGGTGATCGCTTCGAATCTGCCGGACTCCTTTGAGTTTTCACTTGGCGCCTGGGGGAAATCCGACCAGGGCTGGCCCAATTATCTGCTGGGAGTGGTGGAGCAGATTCAGGACATGGATCTGAGACTGCGGGGATTCAACTGTGTCTTCGGCGGCGACATCCCGGTCGGAGCCGGTCTCTCTTCCTCGGCAGCCTTGGAATGCGGACTGGCCTTTGCATTGAACGAGCTCTTTGCCCTGGGTATGGATAAATGGAGTCTGGCCCGGTTGTCGCAACGCGCCGAGCAGGAGTTCGTGGGACTGGAGTGCGGCATTATGGACCAGTTCGCCAACCTCTTCGGCCTCCAAGACCATTTTCTCCTCCTCGACTGCCACTCACTCGATTATCAAGCCCTCCCTTTTCTTTTCGAAGAAGTGGAGATCCTGCTCTTCGACACGCGGGTGGCTCATTCCCTGGCGGCTTCCGAGTACAATTTGAGAAGACGCCAGTGCGAGCAGGGGGTCCGATATTTGCAACGGTTTTTCCCGGGCCTGCGCAGCTTGAGAGACGTCTCCGTTGAGATGCTGGAAGAGAAGAGGGAGGAAATGGATGCCGAGACCTGGCGGCGGTGCGCTTATGTGGTGCGCGAAAACGCTCGCGTCCTCCAGGTCGGCGAGGCCCTCCGTGAGGGGCGCCTGGAATGGATGGGAGAGAAAATGTTCGATTCCCATGCCGGTCTCCGAGACGATTATGAAGTGAGTTGTCCGCAGTTGGATCACCTGGTTGAGCTGGCGGCTTCGGAGAAAGGCGTGTTGGGAGCGCGCCTGATGGGAGGTGGTTTTGGCGGCTGCACAATAAATCTGGTGAGAAGCGATGCTGTTGCCGAAGCCTCGGATCGCATCCAATCCGGCTATCAGGCCAAGTTTGGTAAAGACCTGGGAGTCTACGCTGTTGCGATCGGGCCCGGAACCTCTCTCCTGACTTGATGGCAGCCGGTTTCCCCTGGCTGGGTGTGAGGAGGGCTCAGCCTGGGGGGTGTCCCCGTTTCCAACACCTGAGCCGGTGGGTGCCTGGGGCGTTGGAGGCGTCTTGCCGGAGACTCACGCCAAGCCGCTTCCTGCAGGCATGGACCCCGTTTGTCATTTCAACCGGGGAAGCGGGTGACGTTCAGCCGTGGAGGGGTCAGTCGCAGAGCCGAAGAAACGGCAGGCTCACGCCCACCGCTCGCCGGAGGGCGCCCGGGGATTGTCAACAACCGCCCCGGCCCGGGAGCCGCCGGTCTGACACTGTGGTTTTCTGCTTATCCGCCGGAGGACTACCGAGGAGCGAAGCCGAGCGCAAACAAGAGCGCCTCCCGGAGGCGCTCCATTTTGGGATCATTCAGTCGCGTGATCAGTGACCCTATCTTGCCCTTGGAGACCGTCTGAATATGATCGAGATTCACCGCACAGTCCCGCCGGAAGCCGTCATCGGTGCTCAAAATGACCTCGGAAGGGATTGCGCGAACAGTACTCGTGACGGGGGCCACCGTCACTTTGCCCAGGAACTCCAGAGCGGAATCCCGGGTCAGGTTGCTGGCGACTGGCTTGCGGTCAAGCCGAGCCCGGGAGGCAGTGTCCTGGCCCCACCTGAGCCCGGTCCCATTTGCGCCAGTCTGGTAGCCCGCCAGCGTCATCGTTGCGGTCGTCCCTGGCGTCGAACCTGTCGTGAACTTGTGGCGGTATGAGATAATGTCATCCCCTCGAGGTGCTTGTGGGGCGGACCGAAGCGGGGGTGTCTTCGCTCCACCCAAGTCGAGGAAGATGAACCGATGCACAGCCCTTCCAACCTGCCCTTGATCCAAAGAGCACTGCGGCACGGGGAGAGGACTGCCCTGCTGGACGAAGGAGGAGAGCATTCCTATGGCCGGCTGCTGGCGAAGGCTCTTCAGGTGGCCGGCTGGCTGCTGCAGGGACGCACCGATCTGGCGGAGGCCCGGATCGCCTTCATGGTGCCTCCCAGCCTGCACTACGTCAGCGTGCAGTGGGGCATCTGGATGGCCGGAGGGATCGCCGTGCCCCTTTGCATTTCCCACCCGCCGGCGGAGATCGATTACGTCCTCCGCGATACGGGAGCGGAAGCCGTCCTGGCTCACCCCTCTTTTGCCCCTGGATTAGGCCCTCTGGCCCAGGCCTGCGGGGCGAGCCTGCTTCTGACTTCGGAACTCGGAGAAGCGCCCGGGGTCCTCCCCAGCGTGGACTTGAATCGCCGCGCCATGATCCTCTACACGAGCGGAACGACTGCCCGGCCCAAGGGAGTGGTTTCCACCCACAACAATGTGATCGCCCAAATCGAGTGTCTCACCCAGGCGTGGGAGTGGACTCCCTCCGACCGCATCCTGCTGGTTTTGCCGCTCCACCATACCCATGGAATCATCAACGTGCTCTCCTGTGCCCTTTGGGTCGGGGCGAGTTGTGAAATGCTTCCCGGGTTCGAGGTTGAAGAAGTCTGGCGCCGCTTCATCCAACACGACCTGACCCTCTTCATGGCGGTGCCGACCACTTACGTGAAGCTGATCGCCGCCTGGGAGCAGGCTTCCCCCGAGAAGAGGAGGGTCATGTCGGAGGCTTGCGGCCGCTTTCGACTCATGGTTTCCGGTTCGGCCGCGCTGCCGGCCAGCGTCCTCGAGAAATGGAGATCGCTGAGCGGCCACACCCTGCTGGAGCGTTACGGCATGACTGAGATCGGGATGGCCCTCTCCAACCCTCTCCATGGAGAGCGAAGGCCTCGATTTGTGGGCGTCCCCCTTCCCGGCGTTCAGGTGCGGCTGCGTGAGGAGTCCAACGCCGAAATCAAGGAAGAGTCGAAACAAGGAGAAATACAGGTCAAAGGACCGAGTGTCTTTCTCGAGTACTGGGGCAGAGCGGAGGCCACGCGGGAAGCCTTTTGCGACGGCTGGTTCTGTACCGGAGACATGGCGGTGATCGAAGACGGCTGCTATCGAATCCTGGGGAGGAGCTCGGTCGACATCATCAAAACAGGCGGCTATAAGGTGTCGGCGCTGGAGATCGAGGAGGTCCTCCGAACTCACCCCGCCATCCGGGAGTGCGCCGTAGTGGGGGTTGAAGATCCAGAATGGGGTGAGCGCGTCTCCGCCGCCGTCCTCACCCAGCCCGGCCGCGCCCTGGCGCTGGATCATCTCAGAGACTGGGCCAAACAAAGACTGGCTCACTATAAAGTGCCCAGTCGCCTTCTCGTCGTCCGGGAGTTGCCCCGCAACCCCATGGGGAAGGTGACGAAGCCCGAAGTCAAGAAATTGTTTTAAAAGTGCGAAGTGTGAAGTTCAAAGTTCGCACTTCGCACTTCGCACTTCGCACTTCCAAGGAGGTTTTCATGAAGCCCTATGATCTCTCTCAACCTCTGAATCAGGAGGTCTCTTTCTGGCCCTACTACCCGCCCTTCGAGGTCAAATACATCAAGCGAAAGGCCGAGCACGGCGTCAATGCCCAGTACATCCAGACCTCGAACCACATGGGCACTCACCTGGACGCCCCCCGTCACTTTGTCACCGGAGGAATGACCATCGATGAGATCCCGATGGATTGGCTCTACGGCCCCGGCGTGATTGTCGATCTGACGGATGAACTGGATGATTTTTCCGTCTATACGCCGGAGATGATCGAGCGCCGGGTCGAGGTCCGGGAGGGAGACCGGGTGCTCCTGCACACGGGCTGGGACCAGTACGCCCAGTTCGGTTCCCAACCCGATGAAGAGCGCTACATCCACCGCCATCCCGGGGGCGGTCGAGCCATGGTCGACTGGCTGCTGGAAAAGAGGATCAAGGTGTGGGGAGTGGATGCGATTTCCACCGACCACCCCATGAATCTGCCCATCGGACGGTTTCTGGGCAAGGGGACGTTCGGGCACTGCGACCGCGTCCGCGCCCAATGCGAGGAAAAGTTCGGCGCTGAAGAATTGAAACAAATGTTCCCTGACGAAGACTATCAGCTGACGCACAACAGGCTTTTCCCCCACAACTGCATGCACATCGAGAATCTGGGAGGAGAGATCGCGGCGCCGGAGCTGCAGAATCGACGGCTGACGATTGGCTGCTTTCCCTGGAAGTTCAAAGGCGGAGAAGCCGCCTTTGCCCGAGTGGTCGCTTTTCTGGAAGCGTAGCTTAACAGCCCCCAGCCGCAAAGCGGCGTGCCCCTCAATAGCCTGGGGCGCCAGCCC
>JBHHYX010000245.1:0-8133 GCA_046757765.1 Acidobacteriota bacterium
GTCAGCGCGGATGATAACGGCGCCGCAGCAGAAAGCTGGGGAATAGTCCGGGCTAGTCATGAGGAGTCGAAGGCGCCGCCCTGAGAAGGCTTGCGACCGAGACCCGCGGAGGTGTACTGGACAGGTCGTCGAGCGGTCCGACCGAGCGTAACACAATCAGGGTGGATGCATTCGGCTCCGCAATAGATCGGGTGTGAGAGATCCTCCGGGTCGGGCGTTAGTGCTTCGCCTTCGATCTCTGGTACTGTCCGTGCAGTGAATCCGTTCGTTGACTCCACACGGGAGCTGCATCCCACTACCCGAAAGGATTCCCGTTGAATTCAGACTGCGTCAAATCGCGCAGTCATTGCTGGAATTCCCACTCTCGATTTTTGTCCCTGATCACTATAACTCACCAAAAAGATTTGAAATTTCGTGCCTCCGCCGTTGTCAGCTGTCAGGCTCTGACGAGAGGGGAAAGCAGGGCAGGGGGGCATACGTCGTCAAGGCAGCGCCGACTCTGCCGCCAAGTCACTGAACCACGAACGTAAGTGAGTGGCCATCCGGATTTGGCCGGGTGCTGACGCTTCGGTTCAGTTTACAGTGTTGCATGAAGTTTTGTCCCTCGGCCGCTGCCAGTTGCCAGCTCCGAGAACGGGGTGAAGGCAGGGGCAAAGGCAAGGGCAACGTGTCTGAGAGCAAAATTCTCAGAATTGCGGGGTAAATAGCTAGAAGCCCGAATTGGCTTGTTTTCAAAAGACTGCATCGAGACCTTATTGGCATGCCAATTGCTGACGCTCGAACATGGAGTGGATGGATGAACAAGCCCCGGCCGACCTGCTCCCACATTGGGCCGAGCGGTCTGGCGGAAGTCTCCTGCGCGAGTTGAGCACTTTCTCACGGATGAGCAGCGCAAGATGTTCTGTTCCCGCGAGTAGGGGAGAGCGCGGGCAGACCCGCGGGGTCTGTCGAGATTCGACAAGACCCGTGGGGGCGCAAGACGAGTGCTTATCGTCCTGGAGAAGCGCTCCATTCAGGGTTCGCTCCCCCGACTACAATGGGAACTCTTCGATCTCGTCCGGGACACGGAAAGGAGCCCCCGTTAGCCCGGATTTCTCACACTCAACCGTAGCGAGTCTGAAACGAAAGGATCTCAATGATGAACAGCTTAAGATTTACAATACCTACCGCTGCTTTATTCCTACTACTTGGCTTCGCGGGTTACGCTGGCGGTCCAGGCGGATCTGGAATGGGCACAGGCGGTCCCGGCGATCATGAGGACGGCCCCGGCAGCTACATGGGCCACATGGGCCATGAACTCGAGCACAACAGAATCCTGCCCCAGATTGGGGTCGGAAAAGACATTTCAACAACGATCGTCCTGAGCAGCCAGGCCAACTTGCAGATGATGACCTGGCTTGAAGAAGAGGACGCTCGGATCACGGGCAAAGTCTTTTTCTTTCACCAGGATGGGACCCCCATGCCGGTCCGGGTCAACGGCCAGGAGGCCAGTTCAGAGTTCGCCTTTCAAGTCAATCCATCCGAGATGGTCTTTCTGGAAATCACTTCTGACGGTCCCAACACGCCGGGCTGGAGCCTGATCGCGGTCGACGACCAGGAAATGGGACAGGACTGGGGGATGAGAGACGGCCATGCCGTTTTCCGTGGCGAGCGCCTGATAGCCACCGCCTTCTACACCGTGACCGGAGCGGAAGGCGAGTTGATCTCGCGGGTCGGGGTCATTCCCGCCATGTACGAGCGCGATCACTTCTTCAACTCGGCACTGGTGGCACTTTTCGGGGAAAACGTCAATACGGGAGTGGCCATCGTCAACACTAATTCGGAAACGGTTCCCCTTCAAACCCGACTAATCGATAGCGCGGGCCAGGAAGTCGCGGTCAGTCCGTTCTCCCTGCCGGCAGGTAACCAGACCGCACTCTTCATCGACCAGCTCTTTCCGGGCTCGGTTCCCGAGAGCTTTCAAGGATCGCTGGAAGTGACCACTTCAGAGGAAGGGGTCGTGGTCATGGGTCTACTCATGACCCACGACATCCTCACCTCCATGCCGGCACATCACTTCGGAAACTGGGAGCAAGGCGGCAGCATGATGCCGTAACAGGATAGGGGCGTGACACCACAGGGGGCCTTGGTCGCGACGTCTTGTCAGCCCGGCGCCCTTAGCTGCTTGCCGCGCAATTCTGAGAATTTTGCTCTCAGATGCCGGATGGGAGAAAGCTCGGACTGAACCGAAGCGTCAGCGCCCGGCCAATCCGGATGGCCACTCACTCACGTTCGTGGTTCAGTGACTTGGCGGCAGAATCGCTCAACCTATGCAAGCAAAATTTCAATATTTTTGGTTAGACTTAGACCCCGTTTCGTAACGACAATCCTATGAAAAATCCGGGTTAGAGACTACGCCGGGCAAGTCCAAGAGACCGCGCGGCCTCGAGCAGCCGATTGTCCAGGGTCATCAACTGGCACTGCAACCGGTCGGCAAGCTCCAGATAAGCCGCGTCGTAGCCGGAGAGATCAAAGCGCAGCGCGAGCGCGGCGGTCCGGTCACAGGCCAGCGCCCCCTGGTGCGAGTAAAACCGGCAGGGAAGGGCCTCCAGGAGTTGGTGCGCCTCAAAAACCTGCGCCTTTGTAATTCGGTTCCGTCGATGCGCTGCCAGAAGCAAGTTCTCCATCTCGTAAATCCAGAGGTCGGGCAGGGCGAGTTCCAGATCGCGATCCAAAGCGGCTTCGAGTACCCGATCGGCCTCGGCGGAGTGCTCGTCAGGAAGGATCCAGGCCCCGGCAAAAGAGGCATCCACGACCAGCGGTTTCACCGCCGGCCCTCTTCCACCAGGGTCTTGAGAGATTCCGGGCCGCGTCGGGCCCCCTGGCGAAAGTCTCGGAATCGGGACAATAAACGTGCGGCTTTCGGCTCTTGCGAGACACCCGCCAGCGCATCCCGCGCGCTCACCAGCAAAGCCACCCGCTTTCCTCGCCGGGTGATGAAAACCCGCTCGCCCTTCTCCACCTGCCTGAGCAACTCCGAGAGGCGGTTTTTGGCTTCAAATGAGCCGACTTCCGTTATTTTCATAACAGCCAGCTTATCAGGCTGGCTGAATCAAAGCAAAGTGAGCCTCCTCGTGCCCCACTCTTTGGGGTCGGGTTCCTACAGCGGCAGACCGGCGTGTTCGTCGGCGCTGGCGGCTCGTAGAAAGTAGGAAACGACTCCGCCGTGCAGGTGGAGAGGTTACACAGCAGCCGCTCCATCTCAAGCAGGACCGGGGCAGGGGACAGAGCATTTTTTCCGGCGGCCTCGGGGTCGGGTCCTTGATTTTCCACCCCTTGCCGCCGCAGTAAGAAAAGCAGTCGTAAACCTGCCTGCGGTTTGGCGGCCGCCCTTCGTACACAGGGTTCCCTCCTGGGTCGGATTGGTGTCCGGAAGACCTCTGTCCCTTCTTCCCTCCCGTCTGTCCGTCCCTTCTTCCCTCCCGTCTGTCCCTTCGTCCCTCCCGTCCCTTTTTCCGAAAGAGCGGCTATTTTCTGACAGGGTCTCATGCGGTAAGATCGCACTTGTTGTCAGCGCGCCCACCACTTCAGAGATACGGCGCCTTGGCGTAGTCCGCGGAAATCGATCCCCGTAAAGAGATCGAGGCGAGGCGTTGCCCGGTGCGGGCAGCGACTGCGCTGCTCGGGCCAGGCTCTCCGGAGGTGTCTACATGGAATCCAAGTTTTCGCTAACGCGTCTAACCCTAGTTTTCTTGTGGGCGACGCTCTCCGCCTGGCTGGGGGCCGCCCCCCGGGAGGTGGTCCTCCTCTACACCAACGATTTTCACAGCGCGGTGGACCCCATCCCGGCCTACTGGATGAAAGGGACGCCGCATCTGGGGGGTGCGGCCCAGTTGTCGACGCTGATCAACAGGATCCGGGCCCGCGAAAAAACCGTTTTTCTTTTCGACACCGGGGACATGTTTACCGGGATGCTCTCCTTTTTAACCCGGGGTGAGGCGCTCATGGAGATGATGGCCGCCTTTCGATATGACGCCATGGCCATCGGAAATCATGAATTTGATTACGGGGCCTCCAATTTCGAAAAGCAGATGTACCGGGTTTCGTTTCCGATCCTGGGAGCCAATATCTATTACAAGAGCACCCGGCACAGCTATGCCCGCCCTTCTACCATCGTGCGGAGAAACGGGGTCCGGGTGGGAGTGGTCGGGGTCATCGGCAAGGACGCCCGCAGCGTCGCCTTGCCCTCGGGGATCACCGAGCTGGAGTTTACCGATCCTGTCCAGGAGGTGTCGCGCTGGGTGTCCGAACTGCGGGACCAGGTGGACCTGATGGTCGTGTTGACGCACCAGGGGAAGTCGGATTGGCGTCCGGAAGACCTCTGTCCCTTCTTCCCTCCCGTCTTGCCTTCTTCCCTCCCGTCCCTTTTTCCGAAAGAGCGGCTATTTTCTGACAGGGTCTCATGCGGTAAGATCGCACTTGTTGTCAGCGCGCCCACCACTTCAGAGATACGGCGCCTTGGCGTAGTCCGCGGAAATCGATCCCCGTAAAGAGATCGAGGCGAGGCGTTGCCCGGTGCGGGCAGCGACTGCGCTGCTCGGGCCAGGCTCTCCGGAGGTGTCTACATGGAATCCAAGTTTTCGCTAACGCGTCTAACCCTAGTTTTCTTGTGGGCGACGCTCTCCGCCTGGCTGGGGGCCGCCCCCCGGGAGGTGGTCCTCCTCTACACCAACGATTTTCACAGCGCGGTGGACCCCATCCCGGCCTACTGGATGAAAGGGACGCCGCATCTGGGGGGTGCGGCCCAGTTGTCGACGCTGATCAACAGGATCCGGGCCCGCGAAAAAACCGTTTTTCTTTTCGACACCGGGGACATGTTTACCGGGATGCTCTCCTTTTTAACCCGGGGTGAGGCGCTCATGGAGATGATGGCCGCCTTTCGATATGACGCCATGGCCATCGGAAATCATGAATTTGATTACGGGGCCTCCAATTTCGAAAAGCAGATGTACCGGGTTTCGTTTCCGATCCTGGGAGCCAATATCTATTACAAGAGCACCCGGCACAGCTATGCCCGCCCTTCTACCATCGTGCGGAGAAACGGGGTCCGGGTGGGAGTGGTCGGGGTCATCGGCAAGGACGCCCGCAGCGTCGCCTTGCCCTCGGGGATCACCGAGCTGGAGTTTACCGATCCTGTCCAGGAGGTGTCGCGCTGGGTGTCCGAACTGCGGGACCAGGTGGACCTGATGGTCGTGTTGACGCACCAGGGGAAAACGGGTCCCATGCAGACCGACGCCGAAGCCCACCCGGACCTGCAGCGGGACTTTGACGAGGATATCCGCCTGGCCGGCGCTGTTGACGGCATCGATGTGCTGGTGGGAGGACACGCCCACCGGGGGATCGAGACGCCTTACGTCCACCCGCGGACGGGGACCCTGATCGTGCAGACCTACGGCTACGGGACGCGGCTGGGATTCCTCAAGCTGTGGCTGGACCAGGGACGCGTCGTTCGCCATGAAGGGGAACTGATCAAGGTCTTCAGCGACGAGCTGGAGCCGGATCCGAAGGTGGTGGCCTGCCTGCGGCCTTACCGCCACCGGCTGGCGGCCCAGGTGGGGGAAGTCTTGACAAGCATCGATTTTCGGATGATTCGCGGCTACCGCTCCGAATCGGTGCTGGGAGATTTTGTCACCGATGTGATGCGCCGGCTGACGGGAGCCGAGGTGGGGCTGACCAACGCCGGCGGGTTGCGGGCGGATCTGCCCCGCGGGCCGGTGACCAGAGGCAACGTGCTGGATGCCCTACCGTTTGAGAACTCTCTGGTGGAGATGCAACTGAGCGGCCGGCAGATTCGCGAGATCCTGGAACAGGGGTTGACTCTGGAACGGGGCATGATTCAAGTGTCGGGTCTGCGGGCTGTTTACGACCTGGCGCGGCCCCGGGGCAGCCGCCTGCTGGAGTTCGAGATCGGGGATGATCCGGTCCAGGACCAGCACCTCTACCAGGTGGTCACCAACAGTTTTCTGGCCCAGGGGGGCGATCTTTACCAGACTTTTCTCCAGGGGCGGCGGATTCATGACAGCGGCGAATTGCTCTCCGCCGCGGTGATCCGGTTCTTGAAGGGCCGGCAAGCGGTTCCCCGGCCGGTGGCGGGCCGGCTGGTTCCACTTTCCGCCGGCAGAGAAGACTCCGGAAGGAGGCCGCGATGAAACGCCTTAGCGTCTGCTGGCTGTTTTTGGGGATGGTGTTGTCCCCGCCGGCTCTGGGCGCTGAGGCGGGCCCGCCGCAGTGGCTGGAGAATGTCCAGACCCTCTCGCCTCCCGATCACTACTGCAAGTATCCTGCCCTCGCTTTTGACGCGTCGGGCGTCTTGTGGGTGGCTTTCACCGAGACGGCAGAGGATGGCGACCACCTGGTGGTCCGGCGCCGGCAGGCCGGGCGCTGGTCTCCCCGGCAGAGGATCGACTCCGGTGAGGGGGTGGAAAGCGGGGCCCGACTGGTGATCACGTCAGCGGGACTTGCTCGAGTTTTCTGGCAGGGCCGCCGCCGCGGCCGCTGGTCCGTCTACACCCGGCTTTGGGACGGATCCTCCTGGGGGCCGGAAGAGCGATTGTCCGCGTTGAGCGAAGACGCGCTGCATCCCCGCTCGGTTCTGGATGCCGCGGGCGGGGTCTGGGTGATGTGGGAGGTGGCCCGGGTGGGTGCTTTCTCTTTGCGGCTGGTCCGCGAGACCGGATCGGGTTGGAGCCGGCCGCTCCCGATCAGCAGCTCGGGCAGCGACCGGCGGGGCGTGCTCGCGCCCCGGCCGGGCGGCGGAGTCTTTGCGGCCTGGGATTCCACCCGGACCGGAAACTTCGACATCTTCTTGGCCCGGGCGCGCGTTTTGTCGCCGCACCGAACGGCCCTCGATGCGCCCGTTCAGGTGACCCACCACGGCGACATCGATGATTCCCCTTCCCTGGCCACCGCCTCGGACGGACCCCTCTGGTTGGCCTGGAATTCGATGCGGGGCCACCATGATGCGGAATTTCCCACCGACCGGCATGCCGGAGACGCTTATGTCAGGGTCTGGCGAGACGGCGTCTGGCTTTCCCCACCGGCCGTGCAGGCGGGTGCGCCTTCCGGCCAGGTCAGTTTCGGAATGGTCAACAAGACGCCGCGGGACGCCGTGCCGGCCTACTGGCACTGGAAACAGACCCAGACCTATCCGCGGGTCTTTGTCGATGGCCAAGACCGCGCCTGGATCATCTGGCGGACAGACGCCACCGGCGCCCATAATTTCGATCTTTGGGCCCGCGTGCACGACGGAACTTCCTGGTCCAGCCTTTTGGAGTTGACCCGCTTTTCCCCCGGTCGGGACGAATGGCCGGAAGCGGCCGTCGGCCCCGACGGCGTCTTGCAGCTGGCCTGGGAAGGGCAGGTTCTGCCCCGTCCGGGCGAAGAGAGCCGTCTTTCGGGTGGCGATGTCGATCTTTACAACACCCGGGCCAACCCCAATGTGGTACTGACCGGGCGGCTGCGGGCGCCGGCGGACCACTTCATCTCCGCCCCGCTGGCAGCTCTTCCCCCCGCTCGCCCTGCCGCGGCGGGCTGGGAGGCCCTCTTGCCGGGGCCCCCCGGAAGGGCGAGGACCCGGGACGGCCGCCGGAGGATCCTTTTTGGAGATCCCCACAGCCACAGCATTCTCAGCGACGCCAAGACCGGGCTTCCCGACCAGCTGTTGTGGCTGGCCCGCGACCGGCTGGGTCTGGACTACGCGGTAGTGAGCGACCACAGCGAGATGGGAATTCTGCAGCCTTCCGAATTTGCGGAACTGCAGTTGACGGCGGCCGCCTTCTCGCAGCCGGGCCGGTTTATCAGTCTTTCCGGCTGGGAGTGGACAGCGGGGGTCCGTTACGGGCATCGGGTAATCCTGCACCGGGATGACGGGGGGCCTCCACTCAGCTCGGCTCGCTCGGAGGGAGACACCATTGAAAAGCTGTACGCTCATGTGCGCCAAACCGGAGGCGTGATGTCGCCCCACCACTCCGGGCAGGCCACCTGGGGACGCTGGAATCCGGACGCACACCACGACGAAGAACTGGAGCCCAACTTCGAGATTGCCTCCTGGCACGGCCGTGTTGAGTTTTACGGCAACCCCTGGGAGGGCCGCCG
>JBHHYX010000246.1:0-8095 GCA_046757765.1 Acidobacteriota bacterium
TACTGCCTGGAAATGCTGCCTGGAAATACTCATTGACTACCAAAGACTAATCTTAGACTAATATGCGTTCGTGGTCATTCGTGGCTAGTCATGGAATGAATTGGATTCTGGAATTTGTTTGCTGGTACCTGGCTGTGCAGCTTTTGTCGCTGCTGAGCCTGCCCCTGACATGGCGCTTACTGCATGCCTTACCCGAGCGGGGCTATTGCTTCAACAAGACCCTGGGCGTTCTGCTGGGCGGCTATATCCTCTGGGCCGGCACCGCCTCCGGCCTGCTGCGCAACGAACCGGGCGGCGCCTGGCTCTCGCTGGTCCTGGTGGCCCTCGTCTCCCTCTTGTTGCTCCGGCAGCCGCGCGAGCTTTGGGATTGGATCCGGCGCCAAGCCAAGCTAATCTTCACCGCGGAAGCCCTCTTCTTTGCCGCGTTCCTTGCCTGGGCCTGGATTCGCTCCTACGATCCGGCAGCCAACCATACCGAGCAGCCGATGGACCTGATGCTCCTGAACGCCATCCATGCCAGCCCGACCTTTCCGCCGTCCGACTCGTGGATGGTGGGTTACCCCATCAGCTACTACTATTTCGGCGCCTGGATGCTGAACTTTCTCGGTTGGCTTTCCGGTGTTCCTACCGCAGTGGCCTACAATCTAGGCCAGGCCTGCTGGTTTGGATTGCTCCTGTTGGGAAGCTTCGGGCTAGGCGCCATTCTAGCTGAAACCTACGGGAAGGGCCCTTCGGGGAGTAAGCCCCTCAACCCCCATGCCTGTGGTTTTCTGTCGGCCCTGGCTGTGGGGGTCATCGGAAACCTGCAGATCCTTCTCGAGCTGCTCCACGCCTCCGGCCTCCGGGCAGCAGGGCTTTTCGCCCGGCTCAACATCCACGACTTCCCCCCGCAGCAGCTCTTTTGGACTGAGAACTGGTGGTGGTGGCGCAGCAGCCGCATCCTGCAGGACCTGGCGCCCGGCGGCGAGCACATCGAGGTCATCGACGAGTTCCCCATCTTCAGCTACATCCTGGGAGACAACCATCCCCACCTGTTGGCCATGCCCTTCGTCATTCTGGTCATCGCCATGGGGCTGCACCTGTTCCTCTCGGTGACAATCCCCGAGACTCGACAACCCGCTCCAGGTGAGACCTCCTCCGGGTCCTGGAGGCGGCTGGCTGTTCTGGGGCTTGGCAGCGGAGCGCTGTTGTTCCTCAATCCCTGGGATTATCTCCCCTACCTCTTGCTGCTGGTTGGGTGTTGGGTAGTGGCCCGGCTCGAATTACGAACTCCAGGCGCGGGGCGGGTGGTCCGAGATGTGTTGATTCCAGCCGGCCGGTTCGGAATGCTGCTGGTGGTCTTCGGTCTGCTGTTCTATCTCCCTTTTCTGCTGACCGCCCAAAGCCAGGTACGGGGAATTGCGCCCAATCTCGACCACCCCACCTATTTCCCCCATTTTCTGGTCATGTTCGGAGTATTCTTTCCTGGACTAATTCTCCTCGTCGGTCTGGCCTGGAACGCGGAGATGCCTTCCTGGAGACGGCTTGCTTGCTGGGCGACCGCCGTTTTCGGACTTCCCCTTCTATTTCTGGTGACGAGCTTCGTCTGGGCGCCGAAAACACAAGATGGGGCGGCGGCATCCATCGGCGCTGTCGTCTCCTGGATGCGTCAGGCGACGGTCTTCTGGGCGGTGGGTCTGCTCCTGGTGCTTATCGTCTCGACACCGCGGTGGAGGGGCCGATACGCATTCATCCTGCTACTGGCCGGTCTGGGCCTGTCGCTGATTTGGATCCCGGAGTTTGCCTATATCCGGGATAGTTTCGGCACCCGGATGAACACCGTCTTCAAGTTCTATTACCAGGGCTGGCTGTTGTTGGGGACCAGCGCCGCATGGGCCACCTGGGCGGCGCTGCGGCGCGGTGGTCTATTCCGATTCATTGCCGTCCTCAGCATGACGCTGATGGGCATCGGGTTGATCTATCCGGTTGCCGCCATCTACACCAAAACCAATCGATTTCAGCGGCAGCAGCCGACCCTGAATGCGGTCGCCGACCTCGAGACCCAGGCACCCGATGAGTGGGAGGCCATTGCCTGGATAGAGGCCAACATCCCGGCCGGCGCAACGGTTCTGCAGGCGCTGGGGGCCAGCTACCGCGCCGAGCAGAACCGGGTGAGCACCCTGACCGGACGACCCACCCTGTTGGGCTGGGTGGGGCACGAGCTGCAGTGGAGGGGTGCCGCGTATGGGGCCATGGCTGCCGGGCGGCCGGAAGCGCTGAAAACGATCTACCGGACGGGCACCAGCGCGGAAATCGAAGCAACCCTGTCCCGGTGGAGGATTGATTATGTTTACGTGGGACCCGCGGAACGGGCGCTCTATCAAATCACGCCACAACGAGAGCAGCAGTTAACCCGAGGGATGCAGCAGGTTTTCCAAAACGACACGGTTGTCATCTATAACGCGGCCGCGGGAAATCCTCGGTGGTGAGGAGATAATCTTGGTAGGTACACTTCAAAATTCGTGATCATCCGTGTCATTCGTGGCAAAGCAAGACCAGCGAAGGGATGGCCCGCCGTGTACCTGCCCTATGCCATACCGGCTAGGTGTTGGCAAGCGTGGCGATTTCCCCCAGGCCCAGTAGGTTGCGATCTTCGCTGACCAGTGTCAAGCCCAGCACCTTGGCCGTTGCTGCCAAAAAGCGGTCGGCAGGATCAGCCTGAGGTAGGTTCAACATGTGAGACACCAGGACGATTTCGTGAGTCAGCGGCGCCTCGCTGAGTTGTGCGGTGGCACGCTCTATCCAGGTGGTGGGATCGACGTGCAGCTTGATTCTACCCTTACGATGAAGCGTGAGTGCTTCCCAGGTGCTGACTGGGGACAGCCAGAGCTGGTTCTCTTGACTCTCCAGGTGTTGCTGAAGACGGGGGCCAATGCGCTGGGGTTCTCGCTGGCTCCAGAGCCAGATATGCGTGTCCAAAAGCAGCTTCAACCGCGGTAGATCTCCATCTCGTTGAAATCAATGATGGGGCCTACGATATCATCGTCTAAGAGATCAAAGGTGTCGGCTGAGGCTCCCAGGAATTTGCGTCCTTGGCGCCTCGGGGACGGAGGTACGACCTCGGCCACCGGTATTCCCCGGCGGGTGATCCGGATCGGCTTTTTGGTCCTGCCCACCTGATTCAACAATGCCAGGCACCTGGCCTTGAACTCGGAAATTTTGATCTCCTGCATGGACGGCCCTCCTGGACCAGTTCTATGGTACCATAATCTTTTAAAGTGGTCCATTAGCGTCGCGCAGCTCTTTACGAAAACTCGTGATCATCCGTGTCATTCGTGGCAGAGCAAATTCGTGGCAACGCCACCCGCCGGAGCGGCAGTGTCCTCTTGCCGGGAGGCTTCCAACCCCGCTATGCTGACCGTGTGATTCTGTGGGTGAAAATCGATGCCAACTGAGGGTCATTCGAACACCGGCATCTCCCGGTTCTGGGATCGGCCTGTCCCCTACCTGGTTGGGGTCAACCGGGAGAGCCTGGCCTGGGGATTCCTGATCGTCCTGGCCGCCGCCACACGATTCTTCGAGCTAGGTCTTCGGGCCATGAGCCACGACGAGGGCCAGCATGCCTTCTACTCCTACAACCTGTACGCGACGGGTGCCTACACCCACAACCCGGTTACCCACGGACCTTTCCTCTTTCATCTCAATGCCCTGATCTATTTTCTTTTTGGCGCCTCCGACTCGACGGCTCGCCTCGCACCGGCACTGGCCGGCATCGGGGTCGTCATTCTGGTTTGGTCATTCCGTCGTGGCCTGGGCCGCAGCGGAGCCCTGGCTGCCGGTCTGCTGGTGGCGCTCAGCCCCACGCTTCTCTTCCACAGCCGCTACCTGCGGAACGACATCACGATGGCCCTATGGGTCCTGATCTGGACCGCCGCCGCCTTCCGCTATCGGAAGACCCGCAACACGCGGTGGCTTTCGGCGATGACCGTGGCCATGGCGCTGGCCTTTGTCACCAAGGAGAACAGCTTCATCTTCGGGGCCACGATTGGGATCTTCTTTTCGGTTTCAGCCCTGTGGACGGCCCGCATCGGGGAAGGGTGGAAGTGGAGAGGGCCGGAAGCGGATCTTTCCATCCTGATGATGACGCTGATTCTTCCCTTCCTGTCTCCCCTGGCCTACCTCATGCTGGGTTGGGACATCAACCGCTATGCGGACACCGAGAATCTGTGGCGGAATCTCATGGTTATCGCCACCGCCATTGCGGCAAGCGCCGCGATCGGCTTCCTCTGGTTTGGCTTCGGCCGGTCCGGGGACAACGCAGGCGGCAGGCCCATCGGTTTCGGCCTCTGGTCCCGGCTATTCGTGCTCTTCTGGACCATTCAGGCGCTGCTATTCACCACCTTCTTGACCAACTTCCCACGGGGTTTGGTCACAGGTATCGTGGGCAGCCTGGGTTACTGGCTGACCCAGCACCCCGTGGCCCGCGGCAGTCAACCCGCCTACTATTATCTCGTCCTGGCCTCGGTCTATGAGCTTTTGCCCCTGATTGTCAGCCTCGCAGCGATGATTGCGCTGGCGATGAAGTTGAGACATCCCATGCCTACGACCTCCTCGCACCTGGTCCCGCGGTCTTTCATCATCTTCCTGGCCTGGTGGACCGCGGCAAGCTGGATTGGATATTCGATTGCCGGCGAGAAGATGCCGTGGCTGGTTTTGCACATCGTTCTACCAAGCTGTCTCCTGGGAGGATGGTGGCTGGGGAATTTCCTGGAGCGGATCGATTGGCATCGGGCTGCACGGCAAAAGGCCCTGTGGCTGACGGCTGTGGCGCCGCTGCTTCTTGTCATCGGCTGGCGGCTGATCGGTCGTCTTCCCTTCCAGGGGCGCGATCTGATTGCAACGGCTGCCACGGCGCAATGGTTCTTCTATCTGCTGCTGGGAATTCTGTTGATTGCCGGCTGCCGGCGATGGATTCAGAGGGCCGGTAGGAGGTTGAGCTCGCGCCTCATTCTAGCGGGCTTCCTGGGATTGCTCTTTCTCTGGATGGTGCGCTGCAGCCTCATGTTGAACTTCAGGAACTACGACCTGGCCACCGAGTTGATGGTTTACGCCCACGGCACCCCGGACATCAAGCGCGCCATGGGGGAGATCGAGTTGATCAGCCGGCGGACCGCCGGCGACCGGCAGTTGGCAGTTGCATTCGATGATGACAGCGCCTGGCCCTTTAGCTGGTATCTGCGCAATTATCCCAATCGGAAGTTCTATGCCGCCGCACCGACCCTGGAGGCCATGAAATCGCCGGTGGTCATCGTCGGGCCCAAAAACGTCGAAAAGGTGCGGCCCTTCATGGCCCGGGATTACATCAAGCGTGTCTACCGTCTGATCTGGTGGCCGGTCCAGGATTACAAGGACATCACCTGGGGCCGGCTGGCGAAGTTTTTTTCCAGTGCCGAAAGCCGCGACGGTCTCTGGCAGTTCCTCATGGTCCGCGAGTATCCGGGGGTCAATCGGGCCAAGTGGCCCTTCCGCCATGAATTCGAGATGTACGTCCGGCGGGACATCGCCTCGCAAATTTGGGATCTGGGCGTCGTTCCCCTCCCCTCGGATCGACCCGAGCGTGAGCTGACGGAGTTCCACTTGACGGTAGTGGACACCTACGCAGGGGTGTTTACGGGCAAGCCCCTGTTACGTCCGCGCGATGTCACGGTGAGCCCGGAGGGAACCCGGATCGTCGCCGACACGGGCAACGACCGCATCCTGCTGCTCGACAAGGAGGGAAACTTCCTGCGCGCCTTCGGCAGCCGCTGCGCTTTGACCGAGACGGATGCTCCGGGCTGCATCGATCCGGATGGCGGTGGGCCGCTGGAGCTGGGCGATGGGCAGTTCCGGGAACCCTGGGGAGTGGCAGCCGGCGGAGAAGGCCTCATTTTTGTGGCGGATACCTGGAACGGACGGATTGAGGTCTTCGATTCTCAGGGGCAATTCTTGCGGAAGTGGGGGTCTTTCGGATCGACAGGTGGGAAGTTGGAGGCGCCCGTCTCGCTGTTCGGACCGCGGAGCCTGGTCTGGGATGGGTATGGGGAGGGGGAGCTCCTGGTTGCGGATACGGGGAACAAGCGGATTCTGCGATTCAGTCCCGAGGGTGAGTTTCTCACGCAATTCGGCGGAGGGGGGATCCAGCCCGGGGAATTCGATGAGCCGGTGGGCCTGGCGTCGAATCCAGCCGATGGCAGTCTCTATGTGGCGGATGCCTGGAATCAACGGATCCAGAAATTTGATTCCAAGCTCAAGTTTCTCTCGGAGTGGCCGGTTGCAGGCTGGCGGGACCGGGGGATTTTCAGCAAGCCTTACCTGGCCGTCGATTCTCAGGGACGACTTTTTGCCACGGATTCCGAGAGATCGAGGGTCCTCATGATCGACCGTGAAGGCAACCTGAGCGGTGTATCGGCCGCAGTGTTGAGCGACGGGACGACCTTGCAAAATCCAAACGGGCTGGCCGTCGATTCGGAGGGAGACAGGCTGCTGGTCGCCGATGCCCACCACGACCGCATCCTCCTGTTGGCCCTCCCCGACTAATCCTCACTCGGCATCAGGTTTTTAGGAACGGTTTCCACGCCTTTTCCTTAGAATCTCATCGGCATGGAATCAAGTATCGGCTATATTATGGTTTGAAGGATGGCCGCTGCATCGTGAGATACGATAATGAGGCCGGCAAAGGCGATCATCGCCATTATGAAAATAGAGAAGAGCCATATCGCTTCATCGATGTGGAGACCCTGGTAAGGGATTTCCTGGCCGATGTCGTGGCGGCAAGGAGGGCAGACCAATGAAAAAAGAGATCAACATTGAGGTCGGAAACCTCGATCAATCTGCTCGTCGATTCATAGAAGCCTGGCACAGCGGAGAACGAGGTGAAAAGGATCAATCACAGGAGCTTTTGACGTTTGAGGACTTAGAGACGCTGCTGCGCGTCCTCACCCCGAAGCGCTGGGCATTGCTTCGCTTCCTTCGTCGGAGTGGTCCGATGAGCATTCGGGCGCTGACCAAGTCCCTGACTCGGGATTATAAGAATGTCTACACGGAGGTAAAGGAGCTCGAGGGTTTGGGCATGATTTCAAAGATGGAGGATGGAAGGGTGAGGGTACCCTGGGATACGGTGGTGGCGGAGTTCAACCTGGAGGTGGCGTGAAGATGTCCATCCTGTTGGGTAGGTTCTTCGTGCAACAACAATAAAGAGGGCCCCAAGGGCTCGAAGATCCTACGGATGCTCACGAATCTACTGCAGAATCATTCGTGCTCTTTCGTGGCTATTATCCGGCCGATGCCCATCGCCGAGATGCTTGGACTGGGACGCATAGCCACTGCGGACCGACGCGATTTCGGCGCCGTCCGAATCGAACTTCCACTGGTCCTTCTACCCTAGGGAATCAGATCGGCGACAGCCACCGTGGACAGTGGTGCTGCGAGGGGGCTCACTGAATCCCGCTCAGGAAACACAACGCTGCGGTAATCGAACCCGTAGGCCGCATTCTCAGCCGGCCCCGGCTCCCGGTACACCTCGAGCGTTTGCTCCAGCACATTGAGTATCCAGTAATCGGCAACACCCACCCGGGCGTACAGGCTTCCTTTGCGCTTGCGGTCGTTTTCCAGCGTGGCATCGGCCACCTCGACGATCAGCAGGGCTGACTGTGGATGGGCATCGCGATAGTCCCTCGGCGCTCCAGAGACGACGGCCACATCCGGCTCCGGTTCGGACAGGGGTGTCAGCGCCACGGGCAGTTGCGTTCTCACGTCATGGGCGGCACCAAAAACTTCTCTGAGAACGTCCTCAAGAAGGCGAATGGCGGTAGCGTGGAGACTCTTTTGGGGTGTCATCGAAAAGATTTCCCCCTCCACAAGTTCCACGTGATCGTCGGGCCGCAGAATACCCGTGTCGATCATCTTCTCGTACTCTTCCCGCGTCCAGCGGCGCAACTCGCCAGTAGGCATACACCCCATCTCATGTTAGCATAGCATCCACCGCCTGAGTTTTCTCCCGATTCTTTGCAGTGTCATCTGCGCACCGCGGATATGGCTTTCTGTCAGCATGTGAGCGTGTCCGTTGGAAAGAAAGATC
>JBHHYX010000247.1:0-8091 GCA_046757765.1 Acidobacteriota bacterium
GGACTTCTGTTATCAACAACTGGGTGGCAACCTGGTCACTGTGGGAAGCGCTTTCGACTATTCCAACCTGGGCTGCTCTCACCACTGCTACGGGGACTTTGCCCTGCTCAAGACCCTGGCGCGGACCGAGATCGTCTATCCGGCCAGCCCGCTCGAGTTCGACATCCTGTTCCGAGAGGCCTACAGGAGTGACCGGATGACCCTGTTTCGCATTCCCGGACATCAGCACGAACAGGATTTTCCGTCTCGAGACATCCGTTTGGGGAAAGCCATCAAGGTCACCGATGGCGGCGACTTGACCCTCGTCGCCACCGGACCCCAGTTGGCCAACGCCCTGGCCGCACGGGAGTCTCTCGGCAACCTGGGTTGGGATATCGAGATCCTTTACCTTCACACCATTCGTCCCCTGGATGTGGAGGCGATCCGAACGAGCGTGATGAAGACTCACCGTGTCCTGGTGGTGGAGGAACATATGCGCAGCGGAGGGCTGGGTGATGATGTCTTGCGCCTGAGCCGCAACATCGCCAATCTCCAGTATTCTTCCCTCTCCATCCCGGATGCTTTCGTCACGGGCTATGGGAGCTATGAGGACCACCTGGAGAAGTTGGGCTTGACACCGGAGGGGATCGTGCATCGAGTGGCGACAGACTTCAGGAAGAAGGGCAAGGTAGCTCTCCCGAGCGGGGAGCCGGCATGAGGGGAAGAACGACCAAAGAGCCTCAGAATCAGGAGCAAATCGACGCCTATCAGGCCAGGGGGCCGGTTCGACTGGGCCCGTGGAGCAGTCACTTGTGGCGGACCGATCCCAAGCATCTCGGCTTTACCCTCTCCAGGTACAAGTTCTGCGCCAGGATGCTGGCGGGAAAGCGGGACGTACTCGAGGTGGGTTGCGGAGATGGATTGGGAATGATGGTGGTTCTGGAAACGGTGGCTTCCGTCCATGGCTGTGACTTTGAGCCTCTGGTGATCGAAGATGCCCGGGCTCGCCTCTCGGCTGAAGGGGTGAAGGGCTGCAGCCTGTCGGTGCTCGACTTCACCCGGAAGACCCTGGAACGGAGTTTTGACGCAGCCTATTCACTGGATGTGATCGAACACATTCCCCCTGCCCTGGAAGACGTTTTCATGGACAACCTGTGCCGCTGCCTGCGGCCCCATGCGGTCTGCATTCTCGGAACCCCCAATCGAGAAGCCCGCCGCCACGCCAGCCCGGCCAGTCAGGCCGGCCACGTCAATCTGAAGGACGCCGCCAGCCTCAGCCACCTTCTGGCGGAACGCTTCCACAACGTTTTCCTCTTCTCGATGAACGATGAAGTGGTGCACACCGGATTCTATCCCATGGCCCACTATCTGCTGGGGGTGGCGGCGGGAGTCAAAGGCCAACAGAAGGGGGGGGATCCCCATCGTTGAAGTCAATCTTCTCGATCTCTACCCCCGGTGCAAGCGTCCCATCGAAGAGCGAGGCCAGAGGGTGACGGAGGAGCACCGCAGGGTCGCGCGCCGTTTCGGCAGGGAGTATTTTGACGGCGAAAGGTTGTTTGGGTATGGAGGGTACTCGTACCATCCTCGTTTCTGGCAACCCACTGTGCGGCGCTTTCGAGACTACTACCGTCTCGTGCCGGCCGCGGCGGTGCTCGATGTCGGCTGCGCCAAGGGCTTTATGCTGCACGATTTCAAGCTTCTGATGCCGGATCTGACGGTTGCCGGTCTCGACATTTCCAGCTATGCGATCGATCACGCCATGGCCAGCGTCCGCCCGTTTTTGCGCACCGGCAGCGCCGCCGAACTGCCTTACCAGGACGATTCCTTCGATCTCGTGATCTCCATCAACACGATTCACAATCTGCCCTTGGAGCAGTGCAAAGAGGCGCTCCGTGAGATTGGGCGTGTCAGCCGACGGCACGCCTTCATCACGGTCGATGCCTGGCGCGACGAAGAGGAGCGAGTACGGCTCATGAAGTGGAACCTGACGGCGCTCACCGCCCTGCACGCCGACCACTGGAAAAAGCTCTTCCAGCGGGTCGGCTACCAGGGCGATTACTACTGGTTCATCGCGGAGTAGGATGAACGGGGTGGGCACACTTTCTCCTGGCGGGCAAGACGGGATCTCCCATCCAGTAGCGAGGCAGCGCTGGCGAGCAGTGACAGGAGAATCGGCTGCAGATGAAGCCGGGATCAAAGGCGGTGAAGGAGACCTTTCATGCAAACCGAGGCGGCTGTCCTGATTGAGTGTCACCAACCACTGCGTCTTCTCAGCCTGAGTATTCCGACACTGAAAGCTGGACAGGTCCTGGTTGAGGTCGCCTATAGTGGTGTCTGCCACAGCCAGCTTCTGGAAACCCAGGGAAAAAGGGGCCCGGACCGCTTCTTGCCTCATACGCTGGGTCACGAAGGATCAGGTGTGGTCCTGGAAACGGGCCCGGGTGTGGGCAAGGTGAAGGCCGGACAGCCTGTCGTGCTTTCCTGGATCAAGGGAAGCGGTGCCGATGTTTCCTCCAGCCTCTATCAGAGCCGGCTGGGGACGGTCCAATCCGGTGCGTTGAGTACCTTTATGGGGAAGACGGTCACCTGTGAGAATCGTGTGACCCCGATCCCCGAGGCCATGCCTTTGAGAGAGGCGTCCCTGTTTGGATGCGCTCTGCCCACCGGGGGGGGCATGGTGATGAATCTGGCTCAGCCGGGTCCCCACAGCAGCCTGGCCGTCTTCGGTGTGGGCGGGATCGGGCTCTGTGCCGTTGCTGCTGCCCGGTTGCTGGAAGTGGAGACCATCATCGCTGTCGATGTGTCGGACGAGAAGCTTCGACGGGCTCGGCTGCTGGGGGCCCACCATGGGATCAACGCTTCCCGGCAAGATGTCCTGGCAGCTCTCCGCGATCGCACCGGAGGCCGGGGCGTGGATTGTGCCATTGAGGCGGCCGGCCGTCGGGAAACCATGGAGACCGCTTTTGAGGCGGTGTCCGATCAGGGCGGACTCTGCGTCATCGCCGGCAATCTACCCGCCGGTGAGCGCATCACTCTGGATCCCTTTGGCCTCATTCGCGGCAAACGAATCATCGGCACCTGGGGCGGAGAGACTCAACCGGATCGAGACATTCCAAGATACGCTCACCTTTACCTGTCCGGCAAACTGAGACTGGACCCCATCATTTCCCACACTTTTCAGCTCCAGGACATCAACCAGGCCCTTCATCTGTTGGAAAAGGGCGAGGGGGCCCGTTCGATTCTGAAGCTGCAGTCTTGAAACTCCAGGGCATTGGTGTGAGTAGCGGCTTCCCGCGAACCCAGCCTCACGCTCCGGGCGAGCGGTGGGCGTGAGCCCGCCGTTTCTTTCCTGCGTGGAGCGAACAAGGTGAACTGCTGAGATCAAGCCCGCTGAACAGCGCTGCGACCGTTAGGGTTAGGGAGGGGTGCCTTACGGCTCCTGCCCGCCGGTCCTCTCCGGCCGCCGACGCTGGCGGCTCTGTTGGAGCCTTTGTCGCCAACCGCTAACGCCAGGCAAGAATATTTGGAATTCTGATTTCCCGCGTTGAGCGTTTCTGGCGCCAAATGACTGAACCACGAACGTGAGTGGCCATCCGGATTGGCCGGGCGCTGACGCTTCGGTTCAGTTCGCAGCGCACGGCAACCGCGCGCATCCGCAATGCGACGTATCTGAGAGCAAAATTCTCAGAATTGCGGGGTAAGCAGCCAACGCCACGATCGCCCCGGCTTGCCAAAGGCCACCGGAACTGGAGCGTCCTTCCCCCGTCTCTTCCGCTTCAAGCACGCCGGAGCTCGGAAATGGCCCGTTTCGACTTTTTTCCGCCTCTCAATCTGGGACGCGTCGCTCCCATGGCCGGCGCTGAAGCCACAGTGGGTCAGTGGAAACGGCGGGCTGACACCCACCGCTCGCCCGGAGGGAGAGTCGGTGCCCACCAGATACCGGTGCCCGATCCCCCGCTATCCCCGGGGGCCTTGATTGGGGAGGAGGAAGCGTTTACGATCCCAGACGGGAGAGGGCGGACGGTCGCCGGGCATTGAACGCTGCAATGGAAAAAAGAGACCCCCGGGAGGAGGAGAGGAGGCGACAGATCGCCGCCAGAGTTCGCCAACAACAAGGGCAGGACTACCGAAACCGGCGTCTTCTCGCCATTTATGACTTCATCGATCTGCCCTTCTCCTTTGACATCTGTACTTTTCTCGTCAATGCGGAACTGCGGCGAAGGCAGAGCGGTTGTGACAAGATCGACGTGGCTTTTGTCTGTCACGCCAGTGATCCGGGCCCTCCCCGCCATCCTTACGTCAACCGAACCAACTTCAGAGAGTACCTGTACAATCTAGGCCTCGAGAGCACTCGGCTGCTGGATACGGTCGGCAGCGTTTTCGTGTTCGACAATCGGAAGTTGTTCATCGATTTTCTGGCCCGTTTCAGGGATGGGTATTCCCTCTACCCCCGGGATTACGACCCTTCGTTGCCTATCGAGTTGCGCTCGGACCGTCCCGCCGTGCATATGTGGAAGAATTCAGCCCAGGAGGCCATCTCCGATCCCACCCTTTTGCATCTGCGGGCTCCACCGGAACAGGTGGCGTGGGTTCGAAAGTGGATCCTCGGGCACGTCTACCCGAAGGTTCCCGTGGCCATCACCCTGCGGGAGTGGGAGGGGTGGGCGCCGTTGAAGAACAGCAGCCTTCCCGAGTGGCAGCGGCTGATCGACTCCTACCGGGATTCCCGCATCCAGTTCATCGTCCTGAGAGATTACTACAAACTCTACCAGCCCTTGCCGCTCTGCGGAGAGAATGTCGTTTACTACAATGAACCGGTGCTGCTGGTCTCCCTGCGAGCCGCCCTCTATCAGGAGTCTTCGCTGAGTCTGTTCAGCAGCGGTGGCTTCAACGCCCTCGCCTGGTTCAACCGCAAGACCCGATACATCACGTTCAAGGTGACGGTGGACGATCGCGCCGCCCGTATCGACGATCTCTGGTCGGATGTCAGACTCCGGCCCGGGGACGATTTCCATGGCGCCACGCCCTACCAGAAACTGGTTTGGGAAGCGGATGACTTCGCCACCCTGAGGTTTCACGTCGACAAGATGTTGGAGCGGCTGGAGCGGGATCACCTCCTGCTCCCAGGCTACTATCCGAGTTGAGTTGAAGGAGGGCGGCATCCCGGGGAACCCGGTTGAGGGGGAGAAGGTGAATCGAGTTCTGGTCACCAACCTGATCATGCAGCGGGAGCTGGACCGCTATCGCCACCTGTTGCGGCCGGCGGGGGTGGAGGTCGTCTGCCACCCGGTTCGGCAGTTCCTGACCGAGGCCGACCTGCTCCCCATCATCGGAGGGTTCGATGGTGTCATTGCCGGCGATGACCAGTTTACCGAGCCGGTTTTGCGGGCCGGTTCCCCCCGTCTGAGAGTCATCAGTAAATGGGGTGTGGGCCTGGATTCGATTGATCTGAGTGCCGCCAGCAGGCTGGGCATCAAGGTCTATCGCACACCCGGGGCTTTCGGTGACGCGGTGGCTGAGGTCGTCATGGGCTATCTGCTCATGCTTTCTCGCAAGCTCCATCTGGTGGATCAGGAGATTCGGCGGGGCGGATGGCCCAAGCCGGCCGGGAGAGGGCTTCGGGGCTGTAAGCTGGGCATTGTGGGTCTGGGTTCCGTGGGGCGCGCGGTCGCCCGGCGAGCCGCGGCTTTTGGCCTGGAAACTCTGGCAACCGACATCCGAGAGATAGAGGCGGCACGCCTGGTCAGGGGTCGTTTTGCCTCCCTGGCGGAGGTGGTTGCAGAGTCGGACTATCTGCTTCTCTCCTGCAATCTGACGCCGGCTAATCGAGAAATCATCGGCCCCTCCGAGCTGGCGCGGATGAAGTCGACGGCCTTTCTGATCAATGTGGCCCGGGGCGCTCTCATCGACGAAGCCGCTCTGATTCGAGCGCTCCGGTGCGGCAGGATTGCGGGCGCGGCCTTGGATGTCTTCCAGCAGGAGCCCCTCCCCAACGACCATCCTTTCCGGCAGATGAAAAATGTCATCCTGGGGAGTCACAATGCCCACAATCTGCGGGAGGCCAACGAGCAGGTCTGCCGGCGGACGGTGGAGAACTTGTTGGAGGGTCTGGCCGCCAAGAGGCCCTCAAAGGGTCGGATCAAATGTTGAAATCGGATGGGGATTGAGCCATGGGCGGGAACGACCAGGCACTCAGAGGCCTGAAGGATCGATTTCGGGGTGAGCGATGTTTTGTTCTGGGCAACGGTCCTTCACTGAAGGTGCATGATTTGACTCATCTGAGGGAGGAGTTCGTGTTTGTCTCCAACTGGTTCGTCTTCCACCATGAGTTTCCCAACCTGCGCCACTGTTTTTACTGTTCAACGGACCCTCACCATTGGAACTATGGTGAGGGTTTCCACCCGGAACTCCTGGAAGGGCTGGCTCGGCATCCGAACCTTCTCTGCTTCTTTGAGATCACCGCTCGCACCGCCTTTGCCAGACAGCGCCGGCTACCGTCGGAGATCGCACACTTTGTCAAAGTGGATTTTGAAAAGAAGGTCACGGAAGGACAATTCTCGACCAACCTCCCGATGGAGACCTGCTGGGGGCATACCGTCGTCATCGACCTCTCTCTTCCCCTCGCCTTCTACCTCGGTTTTACTACCGTCTATCTGCTGGGTTGCGACTGTGACTACAAGCTGGATGCTTCCCCCGATCTGTCCCAGGGCTTTTTCTTCGACCTTTCCAATCTGCCCCAAGCCGATCTGAACCATATCTACCAGCAGCGGGATGAGTTCAACGCCCAACAGCAACTGGACAAGTGGGAGAGGGCCTACCAGGTGGCCAGAGACTATTTTGAGAAGAAGGGACGCAAGATCTTCAACGCCGGGAAAGGCGGGAAGTTGGAGGTCTTCGAAAGAGTCGAGTATCAGAAGTTGTTCGGCTCCACATCAGATCCCTCTGCCAGATAGAACCGGGGGTGTGCGCCGTTGGCCATGCCGTGTCAACTGAACCGAAGCGTCAGCGCCCGGCCCATCCGGATGGCCACTCACTGACGTTCGTGGTTCAGTGACTTGGCGCCAGATTTGCTCAACCCCGGGAATCAAAAGGTTCCCGTCGGGCGCTCCGCGGCCAAAAAATCTCGCGGTTCTTCCAGCTCGTTCGTTATAGCCCTCTAGAAAATGTTGCCTAACCGCCGCAGTCATAGTGCTGAGGTGATCTTCCGGAAGGAGGGAGAGTATGAAGCTGAAGACTTACGTTTTGCTAGGTTCAATGATACTCGGTTGGCCGCTTGTGCTGTCGAGGGCGGCGCGGGCTCAGTCTCCTCCGCTCATCAACGAGTTCGTGGCCAACCATTCGGGATCCGATACCCATGAGTTTGTAGAGATCCTGGGCGATCCGGACACGGATTTGTCGGCCTTTTCAGTTCTCCAGGTCGAAGGGGACAGTGGCTTTGGGACGATCGATGCCGTCTACGCCGTCGGCACCACCGACGGGGCGGGTTTCGTCCTGATCGGATTTCTGGAAGCGGGGATCGAAAACGGGACAATGACCTTGCTTCTGGTCGAGAACTTCTCCGGAGCCCCCGGTGACGACTTGGACACGGATGACGACGGCGTCATGGACTTTATGCCATTTGACCGCATCGTGGACGACGTGGCGGTCAGCGATGGGGGAGCTACTGATCTGACCTATTCAAAGGTAGCCCTTGGACCGGGCTTTGACGGGAGTCCCGATGTCCCTGGCGGCGCATCCAGAATCCCCAATGGTTCGGATTCCGATAGCGTGGAAGACTGGGTCCGCAACGACCCGGACGGGGAAGGACTGCCGGGTTTCGTTGGAACTCCGGAAGCTGGCGAGGCGCTGAACACACCCGGGACGGTCAATCGGTCGGTCGAGGTTCCCATCGTGGGGACGGCAACCGGCTTTAGCAGTGCGTGGGCACTCTGCGTCAACCGGACGACAGGCCAGAGTATCCCCATTACGCTCGAGGGTCTGACCTCGTGGAACTGCACAGAATCGGGGTTGTCGGTCACTCCGGGGGATACAGTTGTGATGGCGGTGGTCGGGTCGGCCAACTAGGGCCGCTAGGCCCGAAACAAGTTCACAAAATGGTCAAGTTGCGCGTTG
>JBHHYX010000248.1:0-8082 GCA_046757765.1 Acidobacteriota bacterium
GCGAATTGTTATCCAACGCGCAACTTGACCATTTTGTGAACTTGTTTAGGGCCTACACTAGACGGCTCTAGAGTGGCACTGCCGCTTTCACACCCGTCGACCATTCAAGCCCTTCAAAAAATGCCCCCCGGCGACCGGCGGCAACTGCGGGCGACCTCAGCTGGTTTGCAAGACTTGACCGTTATGTAAACTTCTTCTCGGGCTAGGAATTCCCTACTACTCTCCAAAGCAGAAGCGCCTCACTCATTCAGCTCCAGCCGTTCACGCAGCCGGGAGTAGGTCCGGCGCACGGCAACCTTGCGTTCTCTTTCGTCGAGGGGCTGGGCCAGAAGCAGTTCCTTGATGTGGCCGAGAGCATATTCCAATCCGGCCACAAGTATCGCGGTTCGGCTCGGGTCATGGGGAATTCGGATGGATTTCATGCCGATCTCGCCAAAGATTTTCAGGTAGCGGGCGGAGACGATATCCGGGCAGGTGATGCGCTTTCGGCCCAGCTTGACCTCGAAACCGAGCAGCGTATGCAGAACCCAAGCCTCACACTTGCGTCCCAGCAGCTTCACCTCCCGGTTGGGATGGGTCAACACATCGGAGCAGTAAATCTGGCGGATGCGTTCGATTTCCCCCCCGATCTCGTGATCTTCCCTGCTCTCGGCATGCATGAATCAGATCCACTCCATATTCTCCGGTCGCCAGATGACTGCGACCAGGAGTCACTCCTTGCCTCTTCCCGTCCAGGTTGAGCGATTCCTTCGAATGAGAAGCGCCGAGAGAGAGTGCCGCGGGAATGACGAAGACGGCAGGGCAGAACTCTGCCGCGCTCTGTTCGAGGATCGACAAGACCCGCTGGTGCCACGGACTCTCACTTGTGGCGGTGGACAATCGCCCAATGCCGACTCCATTCAACTCAATGATGCCATGAAGCGCAAGGGAGCAGAGGCGGGCCGGAAGGCGCGGCGCGGCTGGAGCCGGCGCCGAATCTCCCGGAATGGAGCCGAATGAGAGCGTTTTTAGCTGTTGACTGCGGCATCGACGCGTGATAGCTTTACCGCTTATTCACGGAGGTTTTGATGTCCCTAGAGGCTCTTGGAATGGTGGAAACGCGCGGGTTTGTCGGCTCTGTGGAAGCTGCTGATGCCATGGTCAAGGCTGCCAACGTGATCTTGATTGGCAAGGAATATATTGGTGCAGGCTATGTCACGGTCCTGGTTCGTGGGGATGTGGGTGCGGTGAAGGCGGCAACGGACGCGGGAGCGGCCGCGGCGAGAAGAGTGGGTGAGCTTGTGAGCGTTCATGTGATCCCGCGTCCACACCAGGAAGTTGAGAAAATTCTCCCCGGCAGCGCCCCTTCCCAGGCGGGGGGGTGAAAATAGCCCGGGCGTGCTGAGCAGATGGATGGCGCCGACAGGCTGTGCTCGAAGACAAAGATCTGCAATCAATTCAACAGGCTCGCAGGCTGGTGCTTGCAGCCCATCAGGCGGGGCTGACCCTCCAATCATTCTCCCAGGAACAGACCGATAAGATTGTCGCCGCGATGGCCAAGGCCGCCGAGAAAGAGGCCCGGCGTCTGGCTTTGCTGGCGGTTGAGGAGACGGGCCGTGGAAAGCCGGAAGACAAGACCATCAAAAACCTTTTTGCGGCCGTCGATATTCACAATTACATCAAGAAGCTGAAAACCTGCGGTGTCATTGCGGAGAACAAGGAAAGGAAGGTTGTTGACATCGCGGTGCCGGTGGGGGTCATCGCCGCCATCATTCCCACCACCAACCCCACCTCGACGGCAATCTTCAAGATTCTGGCTGCAATAAAGGGCCGAAACTCGGTGGTCGTCAGTCCCCACCCCCAGGCGGTGCGCTGCACGGCGGAAACGGCTCGAGTGATGTACGAGGCAGCCTTGCAGGCGGGGGCGCCCGAGGGTTGCGTCAACTGCATGGACGTCGTCACTCTGGAGGGGACAACCGAGTTGATGCGCCATCGTCTCACCGGGCTCATTCTGGCAACCGGCGGGCCCGGATTGGTTCGAGCCGCCTATTCCTCCGGCAAGCCCGCCTTTGGCGTGGGTCCCGGCAATGTTCCCGCCTTTGTGGAGCGCAGTGCCGATATTCCCAAGGCGGTGCGCGACATTCTCACCGGCAAGACATTCGACAACGGTCTGCTCTGTTCCTCGGAGCAGGCCCTCGTCTGCGACAAGCCTGTCGAAAGCCAGGTTCTGCGGGAACTGCAGCGAAACGGCGCCCACCTGCTGGCCGCGGAAGAGCAGACAAAACTGGAACAGCTGATTCAAACACCCGACAAGAAGCTCAACGCGGCTATTGCCGGCAAGTCACCCCAGGTCATCGCTGAAATGGCTGGTTTCTCCGTGCCCTCCCATGCCATCTGCCTGGTCGGGCGCCCGGGGGGCGTGGGGAAAGAGCATCCCTTGTCGATGGAGAAGCTCTCACCCATCCTGGCCTTTTTCGTGGAGGACGGCTGGAAGGCGGGCTGCGAACGGTGCATCGAGATACTCCGCTTTGGAGGACTCGGTCACACCATGGCTATTCACTCCAACGATCGGAGAGTGGTCATGGAGTTCGGGCTCCACAAACCGGCCAACCGGATCTGCGTCAACACACCTGCCACACACGGATCCATCGGCCTCACGACGGGTGTCCCGCCCTCCATGACCTTAGGGTGTGGAAGCCCTGGCGGTAACATCACTTCCGACAACATTACCCCACTTCACCTCATCAACATCAGGCGCCTCGCCTATGAAACTCGACCAGCGGACACGATTACTTATGAAGCGCTCGGCCCCACCCCGCCGGCAACTCCGGGCCGACCCCTGGAAGGAATCGCGTCGAGTCGCGGCGGCATCGACTCGAGCTCGATTCGAAAGCTGGTGAGGAATGTCGTTGAAGACTATCTTAATCAAAAGCCCCCCCTGAGCACGCCTGACAGACGCCCGCCCTCCACCACTCCGGCGCCTTCCGCAGCCAAGGGTGTGGAGACGGTTCCCACTTCTCGCCAACCAGCGGTTGATTTTGTCTGTGAAGACGACGTCAGACAGGCCTTGGACCGGAAACAGAAAATCGTCGTCAACGCCAGAACGATTATCACTCCGTCAGCCCGGGAACTGGGTGAGGGCCGGAGCGTTTTTCTCTGGGAATGAAAGTGTCAGTGCAGCCTCCAAACACGTCTGCCGGTGGTGTCGGAATTCCCTGCGCCATCAGCAAGAATCACCGACACCGGGAAGAGCCATGTTCCTGCTGCTGCCCCGGCGGCTGGATTTCCGGCACTCGACTGTCGAAGAAGGGGCAACTTCTTCTCAAAAGGTCCGAACCTGCGGTGCGGCTCTTTCAAGGCCGCGCCGCGAGCACTGCGATTCTTGCGAGGAACGGCGCATCGCAAGCACACCGCCAGCCCCGGGACTGGACAGGAGCGGGAAAAGACGTCGACATTGGCGGTTCAGACTGTGTCGAAGGCGGTGTTTGCCGCCTGATGTTTCGCACAGCATCGACCCCTACTAGAGAGACTGGTGTGGGCTGGCATGGTTCTTGCTATGCTATGATTAAGGTTTTTTGCGTTGATGGTTTTGATTCTGGCGTCGGTGGAAGTTGGCTTTTGGGATCAGTTTAAGGACTGGGTCGGGGTCGCCTACCAGTTCATTCTGACTTTCGGGGGTCCTGGTTTGTTTCTCCTGGCGTTGGCTGACTCCTCCTTCCTTTCGATCCCGGAGGGAAATGACATTCTGATCGTGGTGCTGTCCATCGGCCAGACTTGGGAGAGGATGGCTTATTATGTGGTGATGACCACATTGGGCTCGATTGTGGGCTGCTCCCTGCTCTACTCGGTTGGCCGCCGGGGAGGACGGCTGGCTCAGCGTCTGCTCAATCCAAGGCGAAGGGACAAAGTAGCCAGGCTCTATCGGCGTTGGGGAAGTCTGGCCATCGTGGTTCCGTCCATCCTTCCCCCCCCGACTCCTTTCAAGGTGTTCGTTCTTTCCGCCGGGCTGTTCGGAATTCCCTTTCTCCGATTTTTGGCCCTGGTGCTGATTGGCAGGAGCATTCGCTACTTCGCGTGGGGAATTCTGGCTCTTCTCTATGGAGAGTCGGCTAGGGAGTTTCTGGAACAGAATATGCGCACCGCAGGCGTTGCTCTTCTCTTGACTCTGACCGGGGGGATTGGGCTCTACGTTCTGCTCCGTTCGAGGGCGGGAAAGTCTGTTGAGGAGGAAGTGACATGAGCCGAAAACAGCTTTTGGCGAGTGTCACTTTGGCCCTGCTGCTGGCAACAGCCGGATGCGGAAAGAAAACCGTCCGCCTCGACATCCCTGAAGGGTACAAGGAAGCCAAGACCGCCAGCTTGCAGGATCTTCTCGACCTCGTCAACGAGCGCTATGCGAAAGCAGAGACGCTGACGGTCTCGCGGTTCAGAGTGGAATTCACCGGAGGGTCGCTGGAGAAAGGTTACCTGGAGAAGTACCCACGGGCCAAGGGTCATCTCGTGGCCAAGAGGCCGGACTCGATCTTTATCAATATTTTGAACCCGTTGACCAGTTCTACCGTCGTTACCATGGCAGCCTCAGAAGGTCATTTTCAGATTTGGGCGCCGGGTGAAAACAAATACTTGACGGGCAGCACGAATCTGCGGAACGAGGAACAGAAGCCTTTGTACAGCGTTCGTCCCGATCACCTCCTCAACGCGATCCTGGTCGAACCTATTCCGACTGAGGACCCAGCTTACCGCTACGCGCTGGAAGAGGACCAGGACTCGCACGTCAAGTACTATGTCATTACTCTTTTCCAGCTGGAGGAGAACTCTCATGCCGCCTGTCTAGCCAGAAAGCTGTGGATTGAACGAGGCGGATTGAAACTGGTGAGGCAACAATACTACCGGTGCGGCCAACCGATCAGCGACATTCGATACAGTGAGCCCATCACTCTTGATCAACAACTGATCAGCACACAGGTGTCAGTCGAACGGATTCCCGAAGCTTATCGTATCCGGCTGGAATTGCGGCGAGACACCATTGCCCTCAACCGAAGGCTGAGAGAATCGGCCTTTCGAGTGCCTCAGCCGCCGGGAGCGGAGTGGGTCGTGTTAGCAGACAAGAGCCCCTAGTTTGAAGTCTCACAGCGGACCGGCACTGAGTCATCGGGTCAGAAACGTGTCCGGGTGGAGGCCGAAGAGAGGGAGAGTTGAAAAGTCACCCCAGACGACCACGTGAACCCATGTTCAAGCTGATCTTCTCGAATCTGAAACAAAGACCGACGCGCACCTGTGTGAGCATCCTGGCCGTGGGGCTCGGAGTAGCGTTGATCCTGGTCTCGGTGGGTCTTTCCTATGGTCAATTGAATGATAACGCGGATCGGGCCAGGCGGATCGGAGACATCATGATTCAGCCGTCGGGAGCTTCTCCCTTCTTTGCGCTCAACGGCGGCACTTTTCCGGTACGACTTGGAAGGGTGATCGAGGGGATTGAAGGAGTCGACAGCGTGACTCCAATCCTGGCAAAGTTTCTGGGAGACAAGTTTCACCTGGTCTTTGGCATCGACAAGGAGAGTTTCCGGCGGGTCAACAGCAGCCTGAGAATTGTAAAGGGTCGTTTTTTCGAAAAACCCAATGAGGTCCTGATCGACACCAACTATTCCCGCTCCCGGAAACTGGATGCCGACGATACTCTGGAGTTGCTTGGTAATCATTTTCTGATCTCCGGTATCTTCCAGGAAGGTACGGCGGCCCGGGTGCTGCTGCCTTTGAGAACCCTGCAGGAAATGAACGGCACTCCAGACAAAGCGACGATGTTTTTCGTCCGAGCCGAGGAGGGCGTCGTCGACGCGGTCTATACGCGCTTGAAGGAAAGACTCAAGAATTATAAAATTACCAAGACTGCCGACTTGCAGGAACTTATGACTTCCGATGCTCCAGTTTTCAAACAATTCATCACCGCCGTGGTTCTTCTCGCCTCGACGATCAGTTTTCTGATGATCCTTCTGGCCATGTACAGTACAATCACCGAGAGGACTCGGGAGATTGGAATCTTGAAGTCGTTGGGTGCGTCAAAGTCTTACCTCGTCCAGCTCATCCTGAAGGAGTCCTTGCTGATTTGTGTGATCGGGGTTGGGCTGGGGTTTCTTTTGACTGCGATTGCGATCAAACTGGTCATGGTGACTTTCCCGAGTTTGCCGGTGGATATTTCTCCGGCCTGGCGAGTGAGCGCCGCGCTGATGGCCGTGCTGGGTGGCGTGCTGGGAGCTTTGTATCCCGCTTTGAAGGCGGCTCAACTCGACCCCATTGAGGCTCTGGGTTATGAGTAATACGGTGGAACTGCGAAAGAGGAAGGATTTGCTGGTCGTTGAGGACCTGCACATGGTCTACAAAGTGGGCAAACTCGAGGTGCCCGCGCTACGCGGAGTGGACATCAGGATCAAGGAATCCGAGTTTGTCGCCATCATGGGCCCGAGTGGCTGTGGCAAGTCCACCTTGCTGCACCTCTTGGGTGGCCTTCTGCGGCCGACTTCCGGTCGCATCTTCATCGGCAACACGGATATCAGCAGGATCAGTGACGGAGAGCGTACCGAACTCCGCCGCAGGAACGTCGGCTTTGTCTTCCAGAGATTCAATCTCCTCCCCACCCTTTCGGCCAAGGACAATATCGACCTGGCCAATCGTATCCGGCGCAATAGCCGCATGAACGGAGACGATGCCCGGAGGATTTTGAAGTTGCTCGGCTTGGAGAGCAAGATGGATCACAAACCGGCTGAACTGTCGGGCGGGGAACAACAGCGCGTGGCTATCGCTCGGGCCATTATCAGCCGTCCCAAAATCCTGTTGGCCGACGAACCGACGGGTAACCTGGATTCCGACAACTCTCAGATGGTTCTGCAGATGCTCCAGGAACTGAACCTGGCTTACAACCAGACGATCGTCATGATCACTCATGACTGGGAGGTGGCTTCGAACGCCGGTCGCATCATCGAGATGCGAGACGGAAAGGTCCTGAATCGCGTCGAAAACCTGTTCTACGCCATGGAGCAAACACGTCTTTCCTAGGTATGCTGCGGGCGATTTCACGAATTCTTTTCTGGACATATTCTAGAGGGTCGTGGCAATACGACATCCTCTGTGCCTTGATACTGGTCTTTATCTTCCTCACACCCAAGTCCGTCTTTGATGGTTCCGTATTCACCCAGAAGCCTCACCCTGAGGTCTTGAAGGAAAAGGAGAGGGAGCAGCCAGGGCACGACGGACCGGCTTCGGAAACGATGGCTGACGAGAAACAGGACCCGAACGGAACTGGCGAGGGTGGCGGATGAGGACTCTTTTGACAAGCGCTTTTTCGTGGCTACTGGCGGTTCAACTCGCGCCTCTCTGCGGAACTCTGAATGGCGCGGGGATGTCCGTCGGTCAGGTTCTGGGGAAGATCGAAGCCAGGGGGAAGACGCTCCGGTCCATGAGTGCGAAGATCCGGCAGAAAAAGTGGACCGACATCCTGCAAGAATTTGATGCGGGAGAGAGCGGCCGCTTCCTGTTCTTCAAGAAAGGGCGGAAAGTCTACCTGAGGAGAGACCTGACCAGCCCCCAGGAGAGTAGTCTGGTGATCCGTGACGGACGCCTTCTCTTTTATCAGCCGGCGATCAAGCAGGCCCAAAAGCATGATTTGGGTCAGAACCGCGACAAGGCGGAGTTTCTCTTGATTGGATTCGGGTCCAGTCGCAAGTCTCTGGAGGAAACGTATGTCACTCGCTTATCGGGGCGAGAATTGCTGGGCGGGCACAATGCCTATGTCCTGGAACTCACTCCAAGATCGGATCGTGTGGCGGCTTTCTTTTCCAGGATTGTCCTCTGGGTGGATCCGGAAATGTGGGTCCCTGTGCAGCAGAAGCTTGTCGAACCAACGGAGGATTATCTGCTGGTTGAATTCTCCGACATCCAGCTGAACCCCAAGATCTCCGAGTCGGACTTTCGCCTCAAGCTGCCGAAAGACGTCAAGATTGTGGGAAATTGAGTGAAACAGTCCGCCCACCGCGCTCGAGTCCAACCACTGACCTTAGGGCTCGTGCAAGAATAACTTCACATTTTGGCATCTCATCTTCACACCATCTT
>JBHHYX010000249.1:0-8062 GCA_046757765.1 Acidobacteriota bacterium
GTTCACAGTTCATAGTTCACGGAATTACCAGGAACCACGAACCTTGAACTACTAA
This sequence comes from Acidobacteriota bacterium, assembly GCA_046757765.1. Lineage (GTDB taxonomy): Bacteria > Acidobacteriota > UBA6911 > RPQK01 > JBHHYX01 > JBHHYX01. Next base: position 56 of record JBHHYX010000249.1, read on the forward strand.
CGACCATATCAGCTAACGGTGAACTGTGAACCGGGTGCCTTCAAGATCAACCGTGAACCGGTTTCGTGGCGGGCTGACTGCTGATTGCTGACGGCTGGCGATAATGGAGGGAACTCCATGAAATCGTATCGGGAAGAGCTATGGTTCGAGACCACGACGCGACGGGCATATATCAATATCACTCCCAAGGTGGAGACGGCCTTGAAAAAGAGTGGCATTCGCGAGGGACTCTGCCTCGTCAACGCCATGCACATCACGGCGAGCGTCTATATCAACGACGATGAATCGGGCCTGGTCCAGGATTATGACGACTTTCTCGAGCGCCTTGCTCCGCATGAACCGATCGACCAGTACCGCCACAACAGGACCGGCGAGGACAATGGCGATGCCCACATCAAGCGCCAGTTCATGGGACGCGAGGTCGTCGTAGCGGTGACCAATGGCAGGCTCGACTTTGGGCCGTGGGAGCAGATCTTTTACGGCGAGTTCGATGGCCGCCGCCGCAAGCGCGTCCTGGTCAAGATCATCGGCGAATAGCCCCGATCGCCATTCCCGCTTGCAGCCGACGGCCGAACCTTCTAATTTAGAGCCCAGCGCTATTCAGTGGCTCATCTGCGATGGAGGTGATAGAGGTGACGAAGAAAGCCCCAGGTGAAGAGGAAGAACCCAGCTTTCGTGTGACCGACCGACGGAGAGTGGGCCGGGAAGATTCCGAGGGGCCCATCCAGGCTTCGGAGTCGGAGAGACCGCCGGCGTCTCCGCCTCCCCCGAGGGCCGAGACCCCCTCTCCCGAAGCCGAAAGCCCACCGGACGAGATCCTCCCCACTCTTGACCTCGTGCGCATTTTTGTCGCCGAGCTGCAGACGCGGGCGTTGATACACATGGGGCTTATCCCCAACCCTACAACGCGTCTGGTCGCAAAAGACCTCCCTCAAGCCCGGCTGGCCATTGACTGCGTCGCCGCGCTCGTTGACATATTCAGCCCCTCGGCCTCCCCCGAGGAGCGCGAAGAACTCCAGCAGATGGTCTCCAACCTCCGCCTGCACTTTGTCCGCCTCAGCGGCGCGTAACACGGGTGATCTGAATCGCCTCAGGACAACTTTGAGGAAGGCTTGGGCGAATGTGTCCAGCCGCGGGCCTGGCCAGAGGAGACTCCGGGGTCAAGGACGGGCCTTCAACTTTACGTACGCCCAGTACGACTCGGCCTTTGATTTGGTGTGCTGGCTATTGATCTGGATTCGGATTCCGGTGATCTTCCCCGGCTCACCGCCAAAGAGTTTTTTGTAGTCCTCAAGCACGTTCCGCGTTTCGGTAATCCATTTCCCCTCTTTCGTGTCGCCCGATTCGACCACGATCACTTTAATGCCCAAGAACGGATAGACCGGCGGAAAGGAAGGCTCCCCCACGGTCTCCGTCGGAGCGGTACTGTCCCAGACGTACGCGATGACCTCTTTCCGCAAGAAATCAGGCGTGAACATGACGTAAAGCTGGGCGGCCTGGTCGTCCGTGCTGCTCCTGCGGAAATCACCCCCCTTCGGTAGCTCGGTCACCCTCCACTGCCACTCGAGATAGGGGGTCTTCATGAGATCGATTTCGACCTCCTTTTGGAGGGAAAACGAAGCCGAATCGCTTCGGAGCCTAAGAACCTGGCCAATTCCATCGTTAATGAGGGCCAGGTCTGGTTTTCCTCTCTTCTTTAACAGCTCCCATCCCGCGGGGGGGACGCCGTCCTTCTCCTGACCGAAATCCACAATGACCACCTCTTGGGCCGCCAGGACCCGTCCGGCTATGAGGCAGACCCCGAGCATTGAGAGTCCGATGGACCAGGCCATATCCCGGAATGACCTTCGTCCGAGCCGCCTCATGTCTCCCTCCGGTCGCCCTCCCGCTTTTATGAGAGCCTGCTCGCACGCCTTCGGGCTGCAAATCGCATGCCGGCATATTCAGCGTTAAGAGGGAGGTCCCCTCAATCCTCAGGGTTACGTAAGCCGCTTTTATAACTGAGAAAAATAAGCTCAAGGCCCTCCCTTGGCCTGGCTGAGGATGTCACGCTTCGGACCTCCCCGTGGCGGCAGAGTCGAGTCCTTTCGTCCACGATCTCAACCACGAGTACGGGGAAAGGACGCGATGGCACACCTCTTGAATGCGCGATTTCCGGGTCATCACGAGAGAGAACTCGGGGCTCTAAAGGGCCGATGAAGTCGCACGGAGGGAAGATGATGGAAGAAATTTCGAATCAAATCACCCAGCTGACGGGAGCCTACATCCCCAAGCTGGTGAGTGCTCTGGCCATCCTGATCGTGGGTTGGCTGGCCGCGGTGGCGGTCGCCGCTCTCGTCCGCGGAGGCCTTCGACGCACGGGCCTTGGCAAGAGAATAACCCACTGGATCGCCGGGGAAGAGGCGGCCACGGCTGTCGATGTGGAGAGGTGGACCGGCAGAGGAGTGCTCATCCTGATCATGTTCTTCGTGCTGGTCGCCTTCTTCCAGGCCCTCGGTCTCACGCTCATCACCGAACCCTTGAACCGGCTCCTCACCCAGATATTTCAGTTCGCCCCTCAGCTGGCCGGGGCGGGGCTACTCCTGTTCGCCGCGTGGACCATAGCCACCGTGTTGAAGCTGGTGATCATGCGGGTACTGAGCACCGCCAGGCTTGACGAGCGCCTCGGCAACCAGGCGGGCATCGAGGAGGAGCGGCGCGTTCCGCTGACGAGATCGCTTGCCGATGCGGTGTACTGGCTGGTCTTTCTCCTCTTTCTCCCCGCGATATTGGGCGCTTTGTCCCTCGAAGGGCTGCTCAAGCCGGTCCAGGACATGATGAACCAGATCCTTCGCTTCCTCCCCAACCTCTTCGGCGCTGGCCTGATCCTGGGAGTCGGCTGGTTCATCGCCCGCATCGTCCAGCGGATTGTCACCAACCTGCTGGTCGCCCTCGGTGCTGACCGGCTCAGCGAGAGGGTTGGACTGGAACCAGTCCTGGGGACGCAACGATTCTCCGGCGTTCTCGGTCTGGTCGTCTACATCTTGATTCTCATCCCGGTGCTGATCGCCGCCCTCAACGCCTTGGCACTGGAAGCCATTACCCGACCCGCCAGCAACATGCTGAACATGATCCTGGAGGCGATCCCGGCCATCTTTGCCGCCATTCTGCTCGTGGGGCTGGCCTACATGGTAGGACGTGTCGTGAGTGGCCTCATCACCAACCTGCTCAGTGGCGTCGGCTTCGACACCCTGATGCCGAGACTCGGCCTTGCGAAAAACCCTGCCGAAGGGACGCGGAGACCATCGGCCATCATCGGATACCTCATTTTGGTGGCGATCATGTTGTTTGCCACCATCGAGGCATTCCGGCTCCTGGGCTTCGAGACGTTGGGTGACCTGGTGGCACAGTTCATGGTCTTTGCCGGCCACATCATCCTGGGGCTGGTTATCTTCGCCATCGGCCTGTACCTCGCCCATGTGGCTTCCAAGACCGTGCTGGCCAGCGGGGCGGCACAAGCCGGTTTGTTGGCCGCGGCTGCGCGGCTCTCGATCATCGTGCTGGCCGGTGCCATGGCCCTGCGGCAGATGGGGCTGGCGAACGAGATCATCAACCTGACCTTTGGTCTCCTCCTCGGCGCAGTCGCCGTGGCGGTGGCCGTCGCCTTCGGCCTCGGAGGCCGCGACATTGCCGCACGCCACTTAGGGGAGTGGATGCAGTCCGTCCGGACCAAGAAATCCTGAGGACGGGGCGGATCGGGCCCGGCTCTGCGAGCCGGGCCCTTTGTTTCTGCTCCTCTAACTGTTGAGAGACCTTCCGTGCCCCTGGGGGGGTAAAAGGGCGCCATGCAGTCCCGCCTGGAAGGACCGATCTGTTGAAGCCTTCGCCCATCGTGATTTCGCTGCATTATGGTTCAATTTTTGCATCCCCCTCAAAAAGCGAAGGAGGGGCTTTTGCATTCTTGGGAAGAGACCATCTCGAGACTCCGTCACGTCCTTCGCCTGGACAACATCAAGAGCAAGATCCTCGTCTTCGCCCTTCTGGCCACCCTCATCCCCTCCCTGACCATGGGCTGGCTCTCGTACGTTCAAAACACCCGGTCCCTGACCGAAAAAATCACCGAGGAACTGCGCAACGTCACTTCCCACACCGCCCGAGAGCTCGACCTATGGCTCAAGGAGCGCTTCTACGACCTGCGCGTCTTCTCCAGCTCGTATGAGGTGACGGAAAACTTGGAGAAGAGCCTGCGCGCGCGCGCAAAGGCAAAGAAGGAAGCCCGGGCCCTCCGCCGCCTGAAGGACTACCTCACGTCGGTGCGAGAAAAATTTATCGACTACGAAGAACTAATGGTCATCGACCTCAAAACCGGTGTGGTCTCCACCAGCGCGGCCAAAGCCGGCGCCGTGATATTGCCACCGGACTGGCTGAACAAAGCAGGAAAAGATGAGGCTATCCTGGGCGAGACCTACTGGGACGGGGCCTTCAAAAAGGCGGTCATCGTGATCGCCGTCCCCATAAAGGCCGCGAACGGCCGCTTTTTGGGCCTGCTTGCCGCAAAGCTGAACTTTCGCACGATCGACAAGATCCTGAAAAGCTATCCCCTGGGGAAGACAGGGCAGGTTTATCTGATCACCCAGGACGGCGCTCTTCTCACCAGCTCCCGCTCTATCTCCGCGCCGTTCATGGAAACGAAGCTGGCAGAGGGAACCACACAGGCCCTCTTTAAAAGGGAGTCGGCGTCACTAAAATACAGGGATTTCGAGGGGAACGAGGTGGTCGGGACCCTCAAGCGGGTGCCGGTGTTGGATTGGGCTGTTGTGGCCCAGATCGAAAAGCAGGAGGCATACGCTCAGGTTCTCAAGCTCCGCAATCTAACCCTATGGATTGTGGGCGGGCTACTCCTGGGTATCGGCCTGATGGCTTATCTCTTGGGACTCAGCATCGTGCGTCCCCTGGATCGCCTGACAACCGGCGCGGCAGAAGTCGCTGCGGGTGACCTCGAGGTCGATATTCCCGTCTCGAGCCGTGGTGAGGTCGGTTACATGACCCAGGTCTTCAATAATATGGTCTCGCGCCTGCGCTATGGGCGGGATGAATTGGCCGCCATCAACGCGACCCTCAGCGAGAAAAACAAGGAGCTGGAGGAGCTCTCCATCACGGATGGCCTCACGGGGCTTTACAACCGCAAGCATCTGATGGAGACGCTCTCTTCTGAGGCTGCCCGTGTCCATCGCCACAAGGGTCTCTTTTCGATACTCATGATCGATATTGACCATTTCAAAAATTACAACGACAGCTTCGGTCACCTGGCAGGAGATGCCGTCCTGACGAAGATGGGGCTAATATTCAAGGAATCTATTCGCAGTGTTGATTTTGCGGCGCGCTATGGCGGCGAGGAATTCCTGATCATGCTCCCACAAACCGGGCCGGATGGAGCAGAAGAAGTGGCTGATCGTATCCGCGCGCGGGTCGCCAGCGAGACCTCCGGCGATGGTAACGAGCAGCCCTCGATCACGATAAGCATCGGCGTGGCCGCGTTTCCAGAGCACGGCGATACCCCGGAATATCTCATCGCCAGCGCCGACGCCGCCCTTTACCAGGCGAAGCGCCGGGGGCGTAACCGCGTGGTTCGTGCCACCGGCGGGCGAGAAAGGAAGACAAAGCAGCGAGTATAATGGTTCACCAGGTGAGGGAAGGGACTATTGACTGATTCCTACCGTCCGCCGAGGAGGGTATGAAAGACCCAGCCGCCGCGGCCATCCTCACTCTTCACCCGCACCCATTCGTTCTTGAACGAATGGCCAACCAGTGGGGTGTCTTTCTCCAGGGTGAACAGGATCTTGAAGTCGAGGCCGGGCCCCTGCCTGACATTACTCTTCCCCAATGCCTGGAGCGGGAGCGGCATGGCGAAGAGAACCTCGCCCGGCCTTATCGGTAGCTTCTCTCTCGTCATCAACCGTCCCTGGCCCTTACTCACAAGAGCCTTCGCCTGGCTTGCGAGGTAAAGGGCACCCCCGTAGTTCTGCTTCTTGAATTCCCGACCACTCATCTTCAGGAGATGCTCGGCATCGGTCAGGGTCGGATCCTCCTCCGGCCTGACGGCCTTGGCCTTTAGGGCCTTCAAGGCGATCTCAGCTTCCGCTATGGTGGAGGCTGCCTCTGCCTTGCTCTCCAGGCTGTGCAGTTTTGCTTTGGCGCGCACCACCTCTTGAATGGCCTCGTCGACTTTTTTCTCCAATTCTCCGGTCAGGGTCTCTTTTTCGAGAAGGCGCAGCTGGAGCCTGGCGATCTCCGCTTCCAGTTCCTGATAGGTGGCGGTCCGCTCAGCTGCCACCTCTTCTCCATCAGGGGGGAGCCCGACTGTCTGTTGCGGTCTCGGTCGCGTGGTCGCCGCAAGGCATCCTGAAAGAAGGATGCTCGCGATGATGAAGAATGCCGCGCGTAAACTGAACCGGTAAATTCTGGACCTATCGGTGCCGGACAAATGCACGTCCCTACTCCGCGCCGGTACTACGCCCCCCAACTCCATAGCGGGCCTGGGCTTGGGGCCCTGAAGAAGTCGGACTCTTCCCGGCTACAGCGTGTACAGCAAAAAATGTACCAGATTGTAGGAAAATGACGGATTGACTAGCGGGGGGCTGTCAGGGGTGGGCTTTAAACCTCACAGACCGCCAATAGGACTCGGCCTGCGATTCGGTGTGCTGGCTATTGATTTGTATCCTGATGGCCTCGACCTTTTCGGGCTCATCGCCAAAGAGCGCTTTGTAGTCCTCAACGACGTTCCTCGTCTCGGTAATCCACTTTCCCTTCTCGGCGTCTCCGGATTCGACCACTACCGTTTTGATGGTCAAAAACGGCACACCCGACGAAGACGGGTCGTCCGCCTTCGACCCCTTTGGAGCCGTGGTGTCCCAGACGTACGCGATGACCTGCTTCTTAAACAATGACCAATGAAAGACAACGAGGAGCTGGGCGGCCTGGTCGTTCGATGAGCTCTCGCGGAAATCCCCCCCCTTAGGCAACTCGGTCACCTTCCACTGCCACTCAACGTAGGGGGTCTGCTTGAGGTCGACTTCGAGCTCTCTGTTGAGGGAGAAGGATGCCGACCTGCTGCGGAGCTTGAGTGCCTGACTCCCCCCGTCAGGCACGAGGTCCAGATCCGCTTTTCCCTCGCTCTCCTTCAGCTCCCATCCCGCGGGAACCCGTTTCTTTGCCTGCACAAAGTCAACGACCACCACCTCTTGGGCCGAGACCGCATTCCCGAGAGCGTAAACGAGGCTCAGGGCCACCAATAGGATCAAACGAGACCGAATCAAACATACTCTCACCAGGTTCCTGATGAGCACGCCAGGAGTCCTCCTTTCGTATCAGACATCAAGGGGGTCGTGTGGATTCACCGATTCCCGAGGAAAGGAAACCTACCACGCGGAGGCAGCCGCTGGCAACTCGTAAAATTACTAGCCCGGATTATTCACATAGAAGTGAATAATCTGCCCTCCGGGCTTCGACTCCGCCCCGCGTTTGCGGGGCGTCGCTCAGGGCTAGCCTTGAGCAGGCCGCGGGAGCGGCCTGTCGAAACCTGCCGGTGCGGCCGAGCCCGCACTTGCAGGCGCATTATTCACGAACGGAGTGTCTTCGTCAATAATGCGGGCTAGTTTTCAGTGAAACGGTCTCGAGGGTCCTGGGGGTTTAAACGCAAAAAAGAGCCGAGGCACCCTCCTTAGACCTCAGAGTTTGATTCTTACACCCTTCCAGAAGGCGACGTAGTCTTTGATATGCTGGGCAGCCTCTTTGGGTGAGGGGTAATACCACGCGGCGTCCTGGTTGACCTGCCCCTCGACAACAACGTCGTAGTAGCTCGCCACACCTTTCCAGGAGCAGGTGGTATTTTTATCGCTCTCTTTGAAATACTGCCGGTGGACCGAATCCGGTGGAAAGTAGTAGCTGCCTTCGACCACCTCACAACGGTCACTTTCGGCCAGCACGGCTCCGTTCCAAATCGCTTTGGGCATCGCTTCTCTCCCCCTT
>JBHHYX010000250.1:0-8011 GCA_046757765.1 Acidobacteriota bacterium
GTGCCAGAGCCCCCCACCGGGCCTGTCCCGGTGGAAGGCAGGTTTGACAACTAGATCAAGCGCTTGGTTGCCTGTCAATGCCAGTGGAGGCGGCCCGCTGCTGACCGATCGAAGGGGTGTTCAAACCCTGGAACCACCGTCGCAGGACCGGTGGGGGTGGGAATCACGGCTACTACACCGCTCGTCGGTCTGAGGCGGAGCCTCGCTAATTTTGGGGTGGGAACTGGCTATTCGGTGCGAAGCGCTTCCACCGGGTTGACTCGGGTGGCTCCGCGCAGGGGCTGATAGATAGAGACGGCAGCGGTCAGCAGAAAGAGGAAGGTCACGGCTATGTAGGTGGCGGGATCATCGGCCGTGACTCCGAAAAGGAAACCGGAGATCAGGCGGGAGACGGCGTGAGCCCCCAGCAGGCCAAGGGCGATTCCCGTAGTAACCAGGATTGATGCCTCGGCGCCGACCAGTCTGAGAATCCGAGATCGAGTGGCACCCAAAGCTACCCGGATGCCGATTTCCCGGGTTCGGCGACCGGTCAGATAAGCGATCACCCCGTAAAGTCCCACCACCGCCAGGACCAGCGCCAGCACCGCCAGGATAACCAGCAGGAGGGCCGGCGAGCGCAGAACTGATTGGGCCGTGAAAACATCCTCGGCCAGGGGGCGGATTTCAAGAGGAAGATCGGGATCCAGGCGTCTCACGGCCTCTCTCACCTGTGAAGACAACTGCTCCGGCCTGGTGGTGGTCCGGGCGACGATGGTCATTCCCCGGCGGGGTTCCTGGGAGAGCGGGAAATAGATGGTCCCTTCGGTTTCGGAACGAATGTTCTTGTTGCGAATGTTTTCCACCACGCCGACAACGGTTCTCCACTCGTCGCGGATCTGGACGCGGGCCCCTTCCCAATCGCCGCGGGGCCAGTTGCGATCAGCCAGGGCCCTGTCGATCAGGGCGACGCGGGGACTCTCGTATCGGTCGGTGGATTGAAAAGGCCGCCCCTGGAAAAGGGGGATTTGCAGAATGTCGAAGAACGAGCGCGAGACCACCCGGTAGTCGGCAATCTGACCGGACGCCTTGGACTCATTGACCGGTGGTCTGCCTTCGATCTCAAAGGCCCCTCCGAAGAGTCCGCTGGCGAAAGGGAGCAGGTTAATGGCCCCAACCTGCTCCACTTCCGGGAGCGACTCGATCTCATCTTCCAGGCGATCGTAGAAGGAGAACATCCGCGGACCCGGCGGATACTTGGCAGCAGGTAGCCAGGTTTGGATGGCGAGGACATGGTCAGTCTGGAAGCCGAGGTCGACCTCCTGAAGGTGCCAAAGGCTCTTGACCAGCAGGCCGGCCCCCACCAGGAGCGCCGTAGCCGCCGCCACCTGGACCGTCACCAGCCCCTTGCGCAGGAGACCTCGTCCCAATCCCCGAGAGCCCCCCCGTTCGCCCCCCTCCTTCAAGTGTTGAGTCAGGTCGATGCGGGACATCCGCAGACCGGGGATCAGCCCGACGATCAGGCCCGTGGCCAGAGTGAGGAGAAAGGAGAAGGAGAAGACCCTGGAGTCGATCGTGACGGGTCCCAGATTGGGGAGATAGGTCGAGCTGAGGGCAACCAGCGGAGTCAAGCTCACAGAAGCCACAAAAATGCCGAGCAGCCCACCCAGCAGAGCCAGCAGCACGCTTTCCACCAACAAGAGACGCACGATTCTGGCACGCCCGGCTCCCAGAGCTCCCCGCACCGCCAGCTCCCGCCCTCGCAGTGAGAGGCGGGCCAGCAACAGGTTGGCGACATTGAGGCAGGCAATCAGCAGGATCGCGCCCACCGCCGCGCTCAACAGTTGCAGCCTGGCCCGACTCGAATCGACAGCCTGTTCGCGCAATTGAAGCAGCACGGGCCGGAGACCCTTGGGATTGGAATACGGAAACTCTTCCACCAGCGCCGTTCCGATCGGCTCCAGCGAAGCCAGTGCCTGAGAGGTGGAAAGGCCGGGCTTCAAGCGGGCCAGCACCCGGATCCTCCGGATCTTGCGCTCATCGCGGTGGAAGGCGTAGGGCACGAAGACGTCCGCCGCGCCCTCCCTCAAACGGCGGTTGAACTTCAGGGGCGGAGGGAAAAAGAATCCCCGGGGAAGCACACCGACAATCTCATGCGACTCTCCATCCAGGTGGATCACGCTCCCCAGGACATTGACATCCGAACCAAACAGCCTGCTCCAGAGTGAATGCGAAAGCACAGCCACCTTGGCGGCGCCCGGACGATCCTCGCCTTCCCGAAAGTCTCTTCCCAGCAAAGGCCGGACCCCCAACGTCGCGAAGAGATTGAAACTGGAGGCGACACCGTTGATGCGCAGGGGCTCCCATTCGCCGGTCAAGATAATGGGTTTACCATTGGCGTGACTCCGGATGCGGAAGCCTGACATGTCGGTAAAGGCCTGGTTGCGCTCCTTCCAGTCGTAGAATCCTCCATCATTGAGAGGCACATAGTCGATGGGGAGACCGGGAAAGGCTTCCCAGAACATCATGAGGTCTTGAGGGTCCCGATAGGGTAATGGACGCAACAGGACAGCGTTGAACACGCTGAAAATGGCGGTGTTGGCCCCGATCCCCAGGGCCAGGGTGATCACCACCACCGTGGTGAAACCGGGTGATCTGAGAAGCGTGCGTGTGGCGAATCGGAGATCCCGCGGGGACCACTCCATGTCAACACCCCCACTTTCGTGTCACATCCAACCCAAGCTTGCCGGGACTCCAGAACTCACCCGATTCGATGCTGTCGATGATAGCATAAAGAGAGGTTGCTATCAGGGTGACTGGCCATTGTGTCGGTTTTCGGACAGTTTCGGCAGCCTGGGTGGGCGGCCCCTCAGAGGTCCTGAGCCCGCCCGGTCTTGCCGGGGCGGCCGGCCCGATATATAATCTTGTCCTGCCGGTTGTCGACTCTTCAATGTCAGGTTGGTGGCAAAGGATCGTTCCTGGCCGGGTATCACGTGGGCGTCAAGCGGAAGCCGGCAAAGTTCTCACAGCTCACTATCGAACCGGGCCAAAGCCGAAAAAGGACTTTTTCGGCGGGGCATCTAGCGGGCCGGAGAAACGCATCATGGTCCTTGAGCGGGCGGGGGATAGCACCTTCAACTCAGGTGGAGGAACATGATCCGGAAAGCGGCGGTTGCGGGCCGATTCTACCCGCGTGATAAGGAAGGCCTCCTGTCCACGCTGTCGGGCTGCATCCCTTGCGACCGACGGCAGGTGGAAGCCAAGGCGATCATAGCTCCTCACGCCGGCTATGTCTATTCGGGTGGGGTGGCGGGCCACACCTACTCCTCGATCAAGCTTCCCAGATCCTTTGTGATCCTGTGCCCCAATCACACCGGGCAGGGGGCACCGATTTCCATCATGTCGCAAGGCTCTTGGGAAACACCGCTGGGCCGAGTGGATATTGACAAGACATTGGCCCGCAGTATCCGCGGTGCCTGCCACACGGTTCAGGAGAGTCCGCTGGCCCACCAGAGGGAGCATGCGCTGGAAGTCCAACTCCCTTTTCTCCAGTATTTTCTGGGCAATGCTTTCCGATTCGTACCCATCGTAGTAGGGACTCAGCGCTATGACGCTCTGGAGAACCTGGGACGCACCTTGGGAGAAGCGGTCAGGCGTTCCTCCCAGCCGGCGCTTCTCATCGCCAGTTCCGACATGAATCACTTTGAATCGGCCGAGCGGACCGAAGAGAAAGACAAGCTTGCCATCCAGGCGATCCGGCGCCTGGACAGCCTTGCTCTCTATCGGGTGGTTCACGAAAAGAAGATCTCCATGTGCGGCTACGGACCGGCCATCGCGGTCATGGAGGCGGCCCGCCTGTTGGGGGCAACCGGCGCTCAGCTCATCGAGCATGCCCATTCCGGCCAAGTCAGCGGAGACTGCTCCCGGGTCGTCGGCTACGCTGGGCTGGTGATCCATTGAAGGCATGGCACAGAGCGATGGCCAGCGCATCGGCTGCGTCATGAGGCTCGGGCGGTTTTTTCAGCTTCAAGAGGACCTGCACCATGAGCTGAACCTGGCTTTTCTCCGCTCTCCCGTAACCGACGACGGCTTTCTTGACTTCCAGCGGCGAGTACTCGAAAAGCGGCACTCCCATCTCCGCCGCCGCCAGCAGGACCACGCCTCGTGCTTGTCCCAGCTTCAGGGCCGTCTGAACGTTGACGGCGTGGAACACTTCCTCCACAACGACCGCCGCCGGGACATGTTGGCGCAGCAAAACCTTCAGCTCGCCGTAAATCGTCTTGAGTCGCTGGGGCAGGGGGGTGGGGCGTCGAGTGGCGGCGACGATCCCCCCGTAACCCAGACAGGAGAAGTGATTGGCTTGCGCCGAAATGACGCCGTAGCCGGTCTTGCGGCTGCCTGGATCGACGCCGAAGATGATCATCTCGGGGGGATTCCACAGTTGCTTGACCGCCTGCCAACGCCCGTCGATCTGGCGGAAGGGAACGCAGAGGGCCAGCCCGCATTATTCATAAACTGTCTACTCCATCGGCGAAATCATCCGTGCTGAGTGCGTTGCGCTCGCTCGGCCTCCTCGACCTACCGCACGAGTACGACTGCGGGGGCTTTGCTCGCAGGCCTTGCCAGCCCGGCGCCTTCGCCGCTTCGTGACGAAAGCCGGTCAATAATCCAGGTTAGAGCCCGCTTCGTAACGACATCCCATGAATAATCCGGGCCTGGGCCCTGGACAAGTTCAAAAAAAGGGTCAGTTGCTGCATGAGATCTCAAATCCGCACTACCCCGGATTAGACGTCGGCAAAGGCTTCCATCTCGGCCTCATCAATATCGAAGTTGGCATAGGAGTGCTGGACGTCTTCGTGGTCTTCAAGGGCCTCCATCAGATGGAGCATCCTCTCGGCCGGCTTGCCCCGCAAAGCGACCGCTGTGGTTGGAATCATGGTGATTTCGGCAGTCTGAAGCGGGATCCTCGCCGACTCCATTGCCTGGCGCACTTCTTCAAACTTTTCGAAGGGCGTATAAACTTCGTAGCTTTCCCCCGAGCTCTTCAGATCTTCCGCACCCGCCTCGAGGGCAATCTCGAGGAGTTGTTCTTCGCTCACATCGGCTTTGCCAACTTCAATGTACCCTTTTCTCTCGAACATCCACTGCACGCTTCCCGTCTCACCCAGATTGCCTCCATGTTTGGAGAAGAGGTGGCGAATGTCGGCCACTGTCCGGTTCTTGTTGTCCGTGAGCGCCTCCACGAAAACGGCGACACCACCCGGGCCAAAACCTTCGTAGCTGACCCCCTCATAGCTTTGGCCCGGCAGTTCACCGGTCCCTTTCATGATGGCGCGCTTGATGTTTTCCTGAGGCATATTGGCGGCCTTGGCGGTTTGAACGGCCGTTCGAAGGCGGGGGTTGGCGCTCATGTCGCCTCCTCCGATTCGGGCCGCCACGCTGATCTCCTTGATCAACCGGGTGAAGACCTTGCCCCGTTTGGCGTCGACGGCGGCTTTCTTGTGTTTGATCGAGTGCCACTTGGAATGTCCGGACATGATGGAACTCCCTCAGTATTGCCTGATAGCCGGTATTCTAGCACAAGGGGGCGCCGTTGCTGCTCGGATCCGGATGTCTCACACTCCATCTACGACGGCTGCGATTGACCGAGTCCGGAAGGGACGATGCCCCTCTGAAGTTGAACTTGGGGCGAGGCGGTTTTCTTCCTTCCTCATCGAGTGACGGCGATGAAGAGTCCCCCATGCGTTATTCTGTAGGAGACATGCAGAAGTACAAAATGCTGCTGCACTACCGGGGGACTCGATATTCAGGCTGGCAGATCCAGAAAGACCGGCCCACCATCCAGGGAATCCTGCAGGAGGCTATTCAGCAAGTCGCTGGAGAACGGGCTTCGGTCGTGGGCGCGGGCCGCACCGACAGCGGGGTTCACGCGCGGGGCCAGGTCGCCCATTTTCGCCTCGGGGGGGAAATTCCGGCCCCGGCTCTGCGAGGGCAGCTGAACGGAGTGCTCCCCTGGGACATCCGAGTGATCCGCCTCGCCCCGGCAGCCGCAACTTTTCACGCCCAGCGGGACGCCATCAAGAAGCGTTACGAATACAGGATTTACAATGGCCCCGTATTGTCTCCTTTTCTCCACAACCTGGCCCTTCAGGTCAGGCGCAAGATGGATGTCGAGGCCATCCAGGAGGCAGCCGGCCTCCTGTGTGGCGAGCATGACTTCAGCGCCTTTGCCGCATCCGGTAGCCGCGTCAAGAGTCGAACCCGCACGACGATGCTCTCCAGGATTCGGAGCAGGGGGCTTCATCTTTGCTACCAGATCGAGGCTGACGGCTTCCTTCATCACATGGTAAGGAACATCGTCGGGACACTGCTCGAGGTGGGCACGGGACGCCGGTCAGTTGACGAGATCACCACCATCCTGAAATCGCAAGATCGTCGCAATGCGGGTCCGACCGCTCCTCCCCACGGCCTCTATATGATGCGCGTCTACTATGAAGCTTGACCCCCGTCGCCGCAGCGGGTTAAGACTCGCCCGAATCGGAGATTTTGATTCCATCGGTTGGGCGATTCTGCCGTCACTGAACCACGAACGTGAGTGAGTGGCCATCCGGATTGGGCCGGGCGCTGACGCTTCGGTTCAGTTTACTGGGCAAGGGTAACGGCGCGCACGTCGTCCCTGCAACGCATCTGAGAGTAAAATTCTCAGAATTCGACGGTAAGCAGCTAACCCGGGGGGGTCTCACACCCAATCTACCACGGCGGCGGATATGCCCGCGTCTACTGCGTTGCGCTCCGTCGGGCTCCCCGATGTACTGTCCAGTGTGACTGCGGGGCCCTCGGTCGCGACGCCTTGTATCCACGAGCATCTCTGCTACGATCGAGTGTGAGAAATGCGGGCCCAAGACCTGAGCGGGAGCGAAACCGTGCTCGGCGGCCGAGGCTGGTCGGGGGGAACCGCTGCCAGCTTGGTGACAAGTTTTGCGGCCGCACAAGGTTATGGTAAATTACCAACCTAACTCTATGAACTCGTTATGGAAAGGCTTTCAAGACGTTCTCGACCCCAACAGTCCTGAGGCGCGGTCGATTTCCCTTCTGGATCCCGACAAGCTTCCGCGGCACATTGCCGTGATCATGGACGGGAATGGTCGTTGGGCGGGCCAGCGCAACTTGCCTCGAGTGGAAGGTCATCGGGCCGGCATTCAAGCCGTCAAGGCTACGGTCGAGTTCTCCGCCCGCCTGACCATCCCGGTCTTGACGCTTTTTGCTTTCTCATCGGAAAACTGGAAGCGCCCGGCCCCGGAGGTGCGGACGCTCTGGAACCTTCTCAAACACTATCTGCAGAAGGAGATCTCCACGCTGCGGGAGAACGACATTTGTTTCGATTTCATCGGCCGGACCAGCCAGCTGCCTTTGCTGGTCCAGAAGGAACTCCGGCACGTCAGGCGGGAAACCCGGCACAACAGGGGCATGAAGCTCATTCTCGCTCTCAGCTACAGCGGCCGCCTCGAGGTGGTGGATGCCGTCAACAAACTCATTGAGCAGGGGGCACCCTATCCGATCAGCGGTGAAGACATTGAGAGGAATCTCTACACTGCCGGGCTGCCTGAACCGGACCTGCTGATCCGAACCAGTGGCGAAATGCGGATCAGTAACTTCCTGCTCTGGCAGATCGCCTACGCCGAAATCTACGTCACCGAGGTGTTGTGGCCGGATTTCCGTGGCATTCATTTGCTCGATGCGGTGCTCGATTTCCAAAAGCGGGAGCGGCGCTATGGCGGAGTCCTTTCGGCCGCATTCGAAGGCGCGGGATGATTCAACGCCTCTTTGCGGCAGCCATTCTGATTCCTCTGGTCCTGCTCATCATCTTCTATTCTCCCCCCTGGCTGTTCCTTTTGGTGGTGGAACTGTTCCTGCTCGTCTCTCTCTGGGAGCTGTCGCGCCTGGCTGCCCGCCATGGCGCCGCAAGCTACGCCGTCACCTATCCTCTGGTGGCTCTCCTGCCCTGGGTTTGGGCTTACCGGAGCGGCTGGGTTGT
>JBHHYX010000251.1:0-8009 GCA_046757765.1 Acidobacteriota bacterium
GAAACCGCAGGCGTAGCCGGGCCTAGGTTGAGGATTTCGCGATTGAGGAGCGGCCAAAGATGGTGTGAAGATGAGATGTCAAAATGTGAAGTTATTCTTGCGCGAGCCCTTAGCGCGGAATTGCGAGAATTTTGCTCTCAGATGGTTGCATGGACGATGTGTGCCCCCTTGCCCTTGCCCCGTCTTCAGAGCCTGTCAGCTGGCAGCAGCCGAGGGACAAAATCTCATGCAACACTGTAAACTGAACCGAAGCGTCAGCGCCCGGCCAAATCCGGATGGCCACGAACTTACGTTGGTGGTTCGGTGACTCTACTCCGGGTTCACACAGCGCACGGCTTTCCAGTGTCCCATGAAGTCGATGTCCTCCTGGATTTCGATTTCCAGGTTGACGGCTTTCATCAGGACTTTGAGATCCAGGTTGGTCCGAAAACCGATGCGGTAGAAAAGCGGTGAAAAGGCTCTCCCGGCAACCCGCATGACCGGGTTCTCCCCCAGGAAATGATTCAGGAAGACAAGATACCCCCCCGGGCGGCAGACCCGCTTCATCTCCTCCACCACTCTCACGGGAGCGGGTACGGTTGAGATAAAATAGGCCGCCAGGACACGGTCGAAAGTGTTGTCGGGGAAGTCGAGGCGGGTGGCGTCCATCTTGATCAGCTCGACGTTCTCCAGGCCCAGATCGCCGACGCGGTTCTTGGCCCTGTCCAGCATCTTCTGCGACAGATCAATGCCCGTGATGTCGATGTTTCCAGGCAACATGGGTAGGGAGAGGCCGGTTCCCACACCGACTTCCAGAAGCTTCGCCCCCGGGAAGAGATCCAGCCAGCCCGGGGCCATCTCCCGGCCGCTCTGAAAAACTTTTCCGAAAATGAGATCATAAACGCTGGAGTACCGGTTATAAACTTTCTCGACGTATTCAACACTCACACTAAATCCTCCCAAGTAATGAACCGGCCAAGTAATGAACCGGGCTATTGTAACACCTCCAGGGAACGAAAACGCCCGCAAAAAGAAGCATCGGTCCCGAATTCCATGCCCTGACTTTCGAGCAGGAGTGGCGGCCCGGGCTCGAAGAGGCGGGGGAGCCCAAGAGATGGGGTCGAGCCGGGCGCGGCGGGCTGGCGCATCCCAACGTAACCAGATCGCGAAGAATTCGTATTAATAGTATGCTGGGGCGTCGTGTCGGCGTGTAGCCAGCGCGCGCTGGTGAGGAAGAAACGGTTTCTTTTAGCGGCCTCAGGGCCAATCAGGAGAAAGATTTTGCCATCCAACTCTTCTCTCCGAGCGATGGCTCGGGGTTGCCTTTCGGTCTTCTTGCTTTTGGCCCCGGCCTGCGGGGACGGGGGCTCAAACGACCACGGTTCCGGGGCGGGGTCCAACAGAACCGGCTCTCCGAGAGCGGCGGCGGGACACGCCTCCCAGCGCTCCTTTCCAATGGGTGGCTACTCGGACGCCGAGGCTGTGAGCGTGAAGGCTTACCGCGCCGGGAAAAAGCCTATTTCCAAGTTTCTGATCTCGACCACGACGCTCGAATCGATCCGAAAAGTAACGATTTACGCCAAGATCAACGCCCTGGTGAACGAGATTCGGGTCGAAGAGGGCAGTTCGGTGGGCCGCGGCCAGGTGCTGGCTCAACTTGACGATCGTGAGATTCGGAACGAGCTGGAGCAGGCTCAGATTGCCTTGAAACAAGCACGGCTCGCTCTCCAGCAGGCCGAGGTCAAGACCCGACTTTCAGAGTCAAACTTCCTGAGATCCAAGTCTCTTTTTGAGCAAAACCTGATCAGCCGGCAGGAGTTTGACCAGTCGTCCCTCACCCGGCAGACGGATGCCCTGGGCCTGAAGGTGGCCAGGCAACAGAGCAATGCTGCCGAAGCTCGCCTGGAAGCCGCCCAGATCCAGCTCGATTACACTCAGATCCCCTCCTCTATCGAGGGCGTCGTCACCCGACGTCTGATCGAAGTGGGCAGCCGGGTGAATACCAACCAGGCCGTCTTCGAAGTGGAGGATTTTTCGCCCCTTTGGGCCCGAATCTACCTTCCCGAAAAGGAATTGCCCCAAGTCCGGAAAGGACAGACAGCCCGGATTATCGTGCAGGCTTTTCCCGATCGGCATTTTGAAGCGCGGGTGAGGATGATCAACCCAACCGTTGACGCCGAATCGGGGACAGTGAAAGTGACCTTGGAAGTGCCGCGTGGGGAGGGCTTGCTGCGTCCCGGGATGTTTGGGTCGGTCTACATGGCCACGGACACGCATCCCGATGCCATAGTGATTCCCAAGCGGGCGGTGCTTCGAGAGCGTGATGAAAACCGGGTTTTCGTAATCGGACCCGACGACAAAGTCGAGAAGCGCGTGGTGGCACTTGGTTTCAGCCAGGACGACGAAGTCGAGATCGTCCGCGGAGTGAACGAGGGTGACAGCGTGGTCACGGTGGGACAGGAGGGGCTCAACGATGGCTACCCCGTGGCAGTCCTGGCCTGGGAGGGAGAAGCCCAACCCCAACGCGCATCAATCCAACCGCCAACGGCCAGGGAACAGCCGTCCAGGACAAGCGACCCACCTTTGGATCGAACCCGCCCCGCCAGGAGATCCGGGCGGACTCGCGCGGCCGGGGGATCGGACCGCGCCGCCCTGTTCCTTCAGAGAATGTTGCAGAATCCGTCCGTCAAAGCCGCCTATGAAGAACGTCTGAAGGAGAACCCGGATTTCATGAAGGACCCGGCACAGCGACGCCGTTTTTTTATGGACATACGGCAAAAGCTGCAACAGGGTCGTGATCGCTGATGAAGATCGTTGATTTCTCGATTCGGCGGCCGGTCACGGTGACCATGTTCTTTGTGGCCATTGCCGTCTTTGGGGTCGTTTCCTTCGACAAGCTCTCCCTCGACCTTCTGCCCAAGATCTCCTACCCGACACTGACCATTCGAACCGGTTATGAGGGAGCCGCCCCGGCCGAGATCGAGAATCTCATCAGCAAGCCGGTCGAAAACGCGGTCAGCGTGGTCAACAACGTGGTCCGCGTCAGTTCCGTTTCCAAGCCTGAGGTCTCGGATGTCATCGTCGAGTTCAGCTGGAAAACGGACATGGACTTTGCCGCCCTGGGCGTCCGGGAGAAGCTCGACTTGCTCCGCCTTCCCGTGGCCGCGGACAAGCCGATCCTGCTGCGCTACGATCCCTCCACCGATCCTATCATGCGAGTCAGCGTTGCCGGCTCACCCAATCTGGCATCCCTGCGCTATCTCTCGGAAGAGTTTGTCAAGCCGGATCTGGAAAGCATTGCGGGTGTGGCGGCGGTTCAGGTATCAGGTGGCTTCGAGGAGGAGATTTATGTGGAGTTGGATGAAGCCATGCTGGCCACGCTCGGAATCTCCATCCAGGAGGTGACGGCGCGCCTGGCCCAGGAAAACATTAACCTGACGGGAGGCATCCTGAGGGAGGGACAGAGCAAGTATCTGGTCCGCACCCTCAATGAGTTTCAAACGGTTGAAGAGCTGAACGACATCATTATTGCTCAGAAGAACACGATTCCCATCCGCATCAAAGACATCGGCAGCGTCTATTCCGGCCACAAGGAACGCGACATCATTACCCGGATCAACGGCCAGGAAAGCGTTGAAATTGCCGTCTTCAAGGCAGCCGATGCCAATACCGTCGCTGTCGCCAATCTGGTCCGCCAGAGACTGGATCAACTGGAGGCTCAATACAAGGGCAAACGCGACCCCCTCCAGTTCGAGGTAGTCCTGGACCAGTCCGGCTTCATCAAGCAATCGATTGACGAAGTCTTGAACACGGCCATATATGGTGGAATCCTGGCGGTGGTCGTGCTGCTGCTCTTTCTGCGCAGCCTCTGGAGCACCATCATCATCGGTCTCTCGATTCCGATCTCGATCGTGGCCACCTTCTTTCTCATGTACACCACCCACATCTCCTTGAACATCATGTCCTTGAGCGGGCTGGCTCTGGGCATCGGGATGCTGGTGGACAATTCCATTGTCGTCCTGGAATCCATCTTCCGTTACCGGTCCAGGGAACTCAGCGCCCGGGAGGCGGCAAACAGGGGAGCCTCGGAAGTCGGAGGCGCCGTGATGGCGAGTACCTTGACCACGATTTGCGTCTTCGTGCCCATCGTCTTCGTGGAAGGCGTCGCTGGTCAACTTTTTTCCGATCAGGCCCTTACAGTCACTTTCTCACTGGTGGCTTCGCTCATCGTCTCCATCATGCTGATCCCCATGCTCTCCAGTCTCGGTCAAGGCCGGCCGGAAGCCGAGGCCACCCGGCCGAAACACCATCAAGAGAGCGGGTTCCTTTTGACCCGACCCTACATGGGGCTGCTGAACCTGGCTCTCAAGCGGCGGGCCTTTTCAATCGGGCTGGCGCTGCTGCTCCTGGTGAGCACCAGTTTCCTCTTTTCCAATCTGGGGTCGGAACTCATTCCGGAGATCAGCCAGGGGGAATTCTTCGTCGACCTGGCTCTGCCCAGCGGAGCTTCTATTGAACACACCTCAGACCGCCTGCGAGAGTTGGAAGGCACCGTCAAGGGTCAGCCTGGCGTAGCTTCCTATTTCACTATCGTCGGGTCGGGAAACCAGACGGGGGTCTCAGCCAGCGAAGAGCGGGAGAACATCGGACAGATTCTGGTGAAATTGAAAAAGGGCTATCTGCACCAGAAAGAATCCGCCGTCATTGAACATTTGCGCCAGGCCTTCCGCCAGATCCCGGGGATGGAATATAAGTTCTCACGCCCCAACCTCTTCAGTTTCAAGACCCCCGTGGAGGTGATTCTTCAAGGATACAACCTGAAGGCGCTCAAGGCTTTTGGAGATCGGCTCAAGAGCCGTCTGGAAAGGATTCCCGGTCTGAGAGATCTGAAATCCAGCACCGAGGGAGGCAATCCCGAAGTTCAGATCCGATTCGATCGACTCAAACTGGCCAAGTATGGTTTCACCGTTAACCAGGTGGCCGGCCTTATTCGCAACAAAGTACAGGGGGACATCCCTACCGAGTTCAACCAGCGGGACCGCCGCATTGACGTCCGAGTCCGGCTGCAGGAAGAAGACCGCAGCTCTATCGGCGACCTGAGCAATCTGGTGATCAATCCCAATGGAGCCAATCCCATCGTTTTGGCCAGTGTGGCTAACGTTCTCCCGGAGGAGGGACCCAGCGAAATCCGGCGCATTGGACCGGAGCGAGTGGCGGTGATCACCGCCAATATTGTGGGCAGGGACCTTCAAAGCATCGTCGCCGACATTCAACAACTGCTGTACAGTTTCCCGCTTCCGGCCGACTTTTCCGCCTATGTGGGCGGCCAGAGCGAGGAAAGGGCGGTGGCTTTCGAGAGTATGCAGTTCGCCATACTGCTGTCGATTTTTCTCGTTTATCTGGTCATGGCGTCCCAGTTCGAATCGCTCATCCAGCCGTTGATCATCATGTTCGCCATTCCTTTTGCCGTGATCGGCGTTGCCCTGGCCCTTTACCTGACCCACCAGGTGGTCAATGTGGTGGTTTTGATCGGGTTGATTATTCTGGCCGGGATCGTGGTCAACAACGCCATCGTCCTGCTCGACTTGACCAATCAACTCAGACGGCAGGGCAAGACCAAATACGAAGCGATTCGAGAAGCGAGCTCGGTGCGGCTGCGCCCCATCCTGATGACGACCAGCACGACCGTTCTGGGGCTCCTTCCAATGGCTTTGAGTTGGGGTGAAGGAGCCGAACTCAGGGTGCCGCTGGCCGTCACAGTCATCGGGGGACTGGTGACCTCCACTTTGTTGACATTGGTCTTGATTCCAGTTGTCTATACCCTGGTCGTAAAGGAGAGATCGGTTTGAAATTCGCAGAGTACTCGGTCTTCCGACCCGTCACAGTCTCAATGGCCGTGTTGTCGATTCTGGTGCTGGGATTCATCTCTTTGAAGCGCCTGCCCCTGGCCCTGCTGCCAGACATTTCATCCTCCAGCCTGAACGTCTTTGCGAGCTACCCTTCCTCCTCGCCGAGTGAAGTTGAACGCGACATCACACGCCCTCTGGAGGAGGCCCTGAGCACGCTGGAGCATCTGGAGAGAATCGAATCCACTTCTTCCAGTTCGGGCTCCAATGTTCGGCTCGAGTTCAAGCAGGGCGCCAATATGGATCTGGTTGCCCTCGAGGTTCGGGATCATCTGGATCAAGTGAGGAGCCGACTTCCTCAAGATCTGGAACGAATCACGATTCGCCGCTGGCAGTCGACCGACTCCCCGGTTCATCGTTTCGCGGTGGGATGGAAGGGCGATCCCGATGATCTTTACAACTTCATCGAAGACATCCTGCGGCCGCGGCTGGAACGCCTGGAGGGGGTGGCCAATGTGGACGTCCGGGGCATTGAGCCCAAGCAGATCATCATCGATCTGAACCCGGAAAGTCTGCAGGCCTACGGAGTAGACATCTTCAACCTGAGCCAGGCCCTGCGCGCCGGCAACGTGAATGTTTCGGGCGGGTACGTCATTGACGGGGACAAGAAGTACACCCTTCGGACGGTGGGCGAATTCAAGAGCATTGACGAGATCGCGTCCTTCCCCCTGCTGGGGGGGCGCTTAAAGCTCTCGGACCTGGGGAGCGTCCGTTACGATTTTCCGGAGGCCACCTCTTTTTCGCGCCTGAACAGCCACAAGGCAGTGACTGTAGTCGTTTACAAAGCCTCTACCGCCAATGTGGTGCAGGTGTGCAAGTTGATCAACGAGGAGCTTGGCCATTTACGAGAAAACCCCCGCTTCAAGGAAGCCCTCTCGATCCAGGTCTTTCGGGATCAGTCCGAAGAGATCCTCAAGAGCATCCGGGACCTGACCCAGGCTGGGATTTTTGGAGGCATTCTGGCCGCGGTGGTGCTCTACCTGTTCCTGTTGAAGTTTCGGAGCACTCTGATCATCTCGCTCTCGATCCCGGTCTCCATCGTCTTCACCTTTGCCTTCATGTACCTGCTCCGAATTCTGGGGGGATCGAATATCAGCGTCAACATCGTCTCCTTGATGGGGCTGATGGTAGCGGTTGGCATGCTGGTCGACGCCAGCGTGGTAGTGCTGGAAAACATTTTCCGGCACAAACAGCAAATGGGAATGGGGGCCATTGAGGCGGCGGTGGCCGGCACCAAGCAAGTCGGCGTCGCCGTCCTGGCTTCGACCGCCACGACCGTGGTCGTTTTCTTGAGCTTCCTTTTTGTCGAAGATTCCATGTCGGGCAGGTGGCTGAGAGACTTCGGCGTCTCCGTGAGTGCTGCCTTGCTGGCCTCACTGGTGGTTTCGTTAACACTGGTCCCCATGCTGGCGGGACGAGTCTTCACGGGCAGGGAGAAGCCGGTCCAAAGAGTTCTGAGATGGCTGACGAACGGCTATGGACGCTTGATGCGGCTCATGCTACGCTGGCGTTTCGCGGCCCTGGTGCTGATCGCCATGATTGGCTGGGCCTCCTACACCCTGTTTTCAAAAATCGACCGCGACCTGTTTCCCCGAGTGGCCCAGAGACAGGTCCGGTTGGACGTTCTGGTGGAGCGATCGTTCTCCCTGACGGCGATGGAGAACCTCTTTGGGCGTCTCGAGTCCGAATTGATCCAGAGGAAAAAGGAGTTTGAAATCGAGTCGGTCTCCTCCAACTTCAGCAATCGAACCAGCCAGCGCGGACGCTATCGAGGCAATCTGAACATTTTTTTGACCGATGAGGGGAAGACCACTCCGACCCAAGTGCTGTCAGAAAAAATCCGCGACTCTCTGCCCCTGGTTGCCGGGGTGGAATACCGTTTCGGCCGCAGGCGCCATTACGGGGGCGGAAGCGATATGGGCGTGGAGGTCCTCCTCAAAGGAGACGACCCCGGCTTGCTGGAACTTTACGGAGATCTCATCAAAGCTCGACTCTTCAAGATTCCCGGGGTCAAGGACGTCCAGACAACGTTGGAGACGGGCGATGACGAGATCCACGTGCGGGTCGACCGGAAGAGAACAGAGCAGTTCGGCATCTCGCCGACCCTGGTGGCACGAACTCTGG
>JBHHYX010000252.1:0-7980 GCA_046757765.1 Acidobacteriota bacterium
TTCTTCCATCCACTCCGGACTGACCTCGAACTTCTCGTGGTCGAGACTTTCGAGCTGTTTTTCCGCCAGGAATGCTCGCGATTCGCGCGGCAAATGCAGAACCTGCTCTATGATGGTGTCTATCGTCGTGCCTATACCTCTATGCTACCATCTTGGAAGTTGCGGTCGACCTCCTGCTCTCGGTCCCAGCTCCGGTCCTGAGGGGCGCGCATGAAATCAGCCCTCACATCGGGCAGGAGAAGAGGCGGCAGAAGTTCTCGCTGCTGCGGGCACCGATCGCCTGGCAGGTTGTGGCCCTGACCTGGGCCAGTTTTTCGGCCACTTCCCGGACATGAGCAGGTTCATTGCGTTGGCCCCGAAAAGGGACGGGGGCCAGGTAGGGTGAATCCGTCTCAATGAGGAACCGATCCAGGGGCACAGTTCGGGCGATTTCTCTGAGCGGCTCCGAGCGTGGGAAGGTGATCATTCCACCAAAGGCCAAATAGAACCCCAAGTCGAGGCAACGCCGGGCAATGGATTGGTCGTAGGTGAAGCAATGCATGACACCGCCGGGGCAGTCGGGAGCGGAAAACTCTTCCTCCAGAATCCGGCAAGTGTCGTTGGCGGCCTCGCGAGAATGAATGATGACGGGTTTCCGGGCGGCCCGAGCCAGCTGGAGTTGGCGGCGAAAGGCGCTGAGCTGCGCATCCCGGGGAGAGTTGTCATAGAAGAAGTCGAGTCCGATCTCTCCCCATCCCAATACTTTGGGAGCATCCATCCAGTGCAGTATCTGCTCTCCCAACTCTTCCGAAAAGTGTTGGGCATCGTGTGGATGGACGCCCATGGCGGCGTAGACTTCCTCATGCTGTTGAGCCAGGGCCCCCACTTTGGAGAGGTTCTCGGCAACCGCTCCGGCACATGCGATGGTGAGAATCCTGATGACTCCCGATTCTCTGGCCCGCGAGAGAACACCCTCCAGATCGGCCAGAAGTTCGGGTAAATCGAGATGGGCATGTGAGTCGATGAACATCAGGTGAGCCTCGCCCCCACTTCAACGGCCTCTGTGAAAGTGGTCAGTACGGGCCTGCCCCCAACCGAGGCGGCCACACACATTCCGTCGGACTCCACCCCCATGAGTCGAACCGGCTTCAGGTTGGTGACCACCGCCACCAGTCGTCCCACCAGACTGTCAGGGGTGTAGGCCTTCCCGATGCCGGCCACGATCTGGCGGGTTTCGGTTCCAATGTCGATCTGAAGTTTCAACAGCTTATCAGATCTATGCACACGTTGGGCCTTGAGAATCCTGCCCACCCGCATTTCGACTTTGGCGAAGTCTTCGATTGCGATCCGTGAGGCCTGCCCGGACGTCGCGGCCCGCTCCTCTTTGTTCTCGAGTTGCGCCGGCAGGCCCGGTTCCGGAGCGGTGGGCGAGGCCATCCTGGCCAGCAACCGCTTGACCTTGATCCGGGGATAGACAGGTTCCAGCCGGCCCAGGCTGGAACCCGGCTTCAGGCCACCCCAGACCAGACGACCTATCCTTTCTTCCCGCAGGGACGGGCCCATGCCCAGCTGACCGAGAATTGAAGCGGCGCCCCGGGGCAAAACCGGCTTCAACAGAACTGACACAATCCGTAAGGCCTCAGCCGAATTATAGAGAACCGTTCCCAGGCGCTCGCGCTTGGAAGGGTCCCTGGCCTGTTGCCAGGGTGAGTTGGCAACGAGATACTTGTTGACCACCAAGATCAGTTCCCAGACATGCTCAAGGGCCTTGTCAAGCTGAAATCTGTCGAAACTCCGGAGGTAAAGCTTGATCGTCTCTTTGCTGAACCGAACCAGTTCCTCATCTCGAGGCTCGATGCCTGCTGATTCTGGAATGCTTCCCTCAAAACAACTTTGGATCATTTTGAGAACCCGCCCGCAAAGATTTCCAAGAATATCGCTCAGGTCTCGGTTGACTCGTCTCAGCAGCGCCTGACAGGAGAAGTCGCCGTCATCACCTGATGGGGCTTCCCGGAGCAGAAAATAGCGGATCCAGTCCGGATGCAAAGCTTCAGCCAACCGATCAGGGGTGCAGAAACTGGGCTGAGCCCATCCATGCACCAGGACGTGCCTGGGCGGCTCAAGGCCGGCTGCCATCAGAAACGCAGGCCAATAAACCGTGTGAAAAGGCACGCTCTCCTTGCCGACGAGTTGGACCGAAGCCGGCCACCAGTTCTGGAACTGTTCCTCGTCAAAGCCGTACCCGATTCCAGAGAGGTACCCCACAAGCGCATCAAACCAGGCGCGGAAAACATGCTTCGGGTCGCCGGGCACGGGGATCCCCCATTGGACAGAGGTTCGGCTGATGCTGAGGTCTTTGAGGCCGCCTTTGACAAAACCGGCGGTGTCGCTGAACTGCGTCCGCGGAATCACGAAATCCGCGTTATCCTGATAGAACATCAGCAGCTTGTTCTTGAAGGCGGAGAGCTTGAAACAATAACTCTCTTCTTGCACCGTTTCGGCAGGACCCTGGCACTCGGGGCAAGCCTGATCCTCAGCCGAGAGAGAAGCCTGGCAGCGCCCACAATACTGCCCTGAGCACTCGCCAAGATAAATGAAGCCATTGTCTCGAAGACGGTGAAAAACTTCTTCAACGGCAGCCAGGTGACGCGAATCGGTCGTCCGAACAAACTGATCAAAGTGGATGTTCAGACGTGCCAGGGTTCTCTTGAAGGTGGAAGTATTGTGGTCCAAAAGCTGCCTGGGCGAGATCTGCCGAGCCCGGGCAGTCCGTTCAATCCTGGCCCCGTGCTCGTCCGCTCCGGAAAGAAAACAGACCTCTTCCCCACACATCCTCTTGTAGCGAGCGATGGAGTCGCCCATCGCCGCCGTGCAGGCGTGTCCCAGCTGAGGAACGCCATTGGCAGAGAAAAAAGGTGTTGTCAAATAGAAAAATTCACTCATGCGCCAGGTTCCCCAACTGCTCAATGACTCTCTGCCGAACCCATTTCAAGGGGAGTTTCTGCTCCCGGGCGACCTTCTTCAAATCCTCATACTCCGGCCAGGCATGCACAATGAGACCCTGAAACCGCCCAATCTTGACGTCCACAGGACCCCATTCAGTCTCCACTCGTCGGATCTCCCGGTCCAGGGTCCAGCGGCGCCACGGAGTCCAGCGCAGGCCCAGCGTTCTGGTCTCCTGGAAGACAAGCTTCATCATCCGGCTGTGATCTTCCCTTCGACAGAGCAGCGAAAGCAGCACGCCGGGCCGGTTTTTCTTCATATGTAGCGCGGTGTAGTAGGCATCGAGCGCCCCTTCCCCCAGCGCCCGCTCCAGGAAGTGCCCCAGCAGTTCGGCGTCCATGTTGTCGATACTGGCCTCGAGCAGAAGCACCTCTTCTTCCTTAATCCCCGCCTCGGCATTCGGCTGCTGCTGAGATTCAGCTCGACCCAGCATCAACCTTAGCACATTGGGAATCTCTTCGAGCTCTCGGTTGCCCGCTCCCAAACCCCACTCGGAAGGCTCGCACAGAGGAAGAAAGGTGTCCTCGCGGGCAAGAGTAGTGATGATGGCGGCACCGGTGGGCGTGGTCAGCTCGGCCCGTACTCTTCCCAGAATCACCGGAAAACCGCGGACCAGCTCCGCGGTCGCGGGAGTGGGCACCGGCCAGTGACCGTGAGAAAACCGGACCGTGCCGCCCCCCAAGGCAAGAGGTCCGGTATAGAAGCCCTCAACTTCAAAGTAACGGAACCCAATGCAGGCGCCCACAATGTCGACAATGGAATCAATCGCCCCCACTTCGTGGAAATGCACCTCGTTGAGAGGGCAACCATGCACCTTGGCTTCCGCTTCGCCCAATCGCCGGAAAATTCGAACCGACGCTTCTTTCACCCACGCGTCCAGACCACTACTCTCAATCAGCCCTCGTATCTGCTGAAAATTGCGGCTCCGTCGATGCTCCTGGTGGCCTGGTGGAGAGTGGAACCCATCCTCTGGGTCATGGCTCACCGGGGCCGATTCCCCCTTCTTTCCATGCTGGCCAGCGGGGGCCCCGCTAACCTTCGCTGGTTTGACGACTACCCGGAAATGGGTGGCCACCAGCCCCTGTCGCTCGATCCGATCGACCGCCAGTCCAAAGGACGGCAGGGACAACTTCTCGAGCTGGGCCTTCAGGTGAGACAAGGGAAGACCCAAATCGATCAGGGCGCCGAGGATCATGTCGCCACTGGCCCCGTTGCAGGTATCGAAATAGAGAACGTTTGTCATCTTGCCTTCCGTCGTGATTCCTTCATCCGCTGGAAGCTTGACCCACCCCGACGCAAGTATAGCAGGAGAGACTCTCTCCACCGGGACCTCACTCCCTTCAAGCCGACGGGACTTTTGCGCCGCCGAGGCCGACTCGCGTATCATGAAACCATGCTTCCCGAGCGGATCGAAAGCGTGGAAAGCCACCTGCGCAGGTTTGTGAGGCAGAGATATCATCTCGACCTGGGCCGTCTCACGGTGGAAACTCCGCCCCGGGTCGAGTTCGGAGATCTGGCTTTCCCTCTCGCTTTTGAACTGGCCAAGACCTTGCGTCGGTCGCCACAAGAAATCGCGAGAGAGATTGCTGAGACGGCTCAAATGCCGGCCCATGTGGATCGAGCGGAGACGGCCGGCAGCGGTTTCATCAACGTCTTCTTTGACCGCCCCTCCTTTCTACGCGATCTCTGCCAGTGGCTGGGTCGTCCCGATCCCTCGCCGTCTGGTGAAAAGTGCATCGTCGAACACACTAATATCAACCCCAACAAAGCGGCCCACATCGGGCATTTGCGCAATGCCGTGCTGGGCGATGCACTGGTCCGGCTCCTGAGAGCCATGGGAAGAGTGGTGGAAGTACAAAACTACATTGACAATACCGGCGTCCAGGTGGCTGATGTGGTCGTCGGCTTTCAGCAGTTTCGCAAGTGGACCCTGGACCGCGTAGGGCAGGTTGAGGAACCGTTTGACCATTATTGCTGGGATCTCTACGCCCAAGTCTCAAAGTGGTACGCCGAAGACGATTCTCGCCTGGGGTATCGGCAGCAGGTGCTGCGGGAGATCGAAAAAGGAGAAGGAGAAACCGCCCAACTGGCTGACCACGTGGCCATGCGCATCGTGAAGGCTCACCTGAAGACAATGCTGCGCATCGGAGTCGTTTACGACGTTCTGCCCCGTGAAAGCGAAATCCTGCACCTCAAGTTCTGGGAGCAGGCCTTGGAGCGGCTGAAGAGAAGGCAGGCGATCAGCTATGCCGAGAAGGGACCTCACAAGGGCTGTTGGGTCATGACGCTTCCCGAGGAGGACGGCCAACCGGCGGACGAAAAGATCATCGTTCGCAGCAACGGAACGGTCACCTACGTCGGTAAGGATATCGCGTACCAGCTCTGGAAGTTCGGACTGCTGGGAAGGACCTTCCATTATCGCCCCTTCTATCGCTACCAGGACGGCAAGACGGTCTGGGTGACCTCGGCCCGGCCCTTCCCCAACCCCGCCCCCCGGTTTGGATATGGGGCCCGGGTTTACAACGTAATCGACGTTCGCCAGTCTTACCTTCAAAGGGTCGTCGTTCAAGGACTGCGCAATCTGGGATTTGGCGAAGAAGCCGATCGGTCGACTCACTTTTCCTACGAGATGGTGGCTCTATCCCCTCAATGCTGCGCCGACATGCGGATCACTCTATCCGAGGAGGAGCGCAAGAAACCTTATATCGAGGTCTCCGGACGCAGGGGACTCGGGGTGAAAGCGGACGACTTCATCAACAAGTTGATCGAAAGAACCCTGCAGGAAGTTCGCTCTCGACAACCCGACCTCGCTGGGGAAACGCAGCAACGAATCGGGACTCAAATAGCAGTGGGCGCGCTTCGCTACTTCCTCCTCAAATACACACGCAACTCCGTGATCGCCTTCGATTTCGCGGAAGCGCTGAGCTTTGAGGGCGAGACCGGGCCTTACCTGCAGTACTCGGTGGTCAGAGCCGACAATATCTTCCGAAAACTGGCTCAACGGAATCCGGATTGGCACTACGGCCGATGGGTCGAGGAACGATCCGGGTTGTGGGACAAGCCGAGCCAGCTTTCGAGGCTTCTGGCCGATGATGAAATCTGGTCCCTGCTGCTGTCGACCGCCCGAATTGAGCAGACCATGGCTCAATCGCTGAAGGCCCTGGAGATGTCTCACCTGGCCAAACACGCTTTCACCTTGGCCCAGTGCTTCAACCTTTTCTATCATAAGCATCACATCCTCTCCGAGCCGAATGCCGATCGGAGGAATTTTCACCTCATGATCGCGGACATCGCCCGCCAGGGTCTGTTGAAGATATTGGCTATTCTCCGCATCGAGGTGCCCGAGAAAATGTAATGAAACCTCTCAAACTGTGTGCCCTGGCCAGCTTTTGCCTCTTCCTTGTGGCCCAGACAGGAGAAACCATTCCCCTTGCCGACCTTCTCTCTTCAAAGGAGATGCGAGTCTACCAGTCAAAACCCTCTTACAAAGACCGGATGGATCTCTTCCGGAAGGTCCTGGAAAGATACTCCAAAGACATCTCCTCCTCGGTGAGGAAGAGGAATATTGAAGAGACCATTCAACACCTGAAGGAGATCCGTGCACTGACTCATTACGGAGAGAAGCAGGCGCAAAGGGTAAAAAAGCCCAAAGAGCTTTCCTCCAAGCAAGTGAAAAAACTGGAAATACGGGTGAGAAAATTGGTTCAGACGCTGGCTGATCTGGCCATAGCGGTCCCCTTCGAGTACCGGGAGGAGTTCGAGGCCACGGAACAGCGCTTGGAATCCTTCCGGAACCAGCTCTTGAAACAGCTTTTTGGGACTGCCCTGACACCTCAAGAGTCTTCCGGGAAACGAGTCGCTGCCGGATGGGCAACTCAATCGTTTTGGCCCCTGGCAACCGAGACCCGCCAGCGCCGTTCTTCCGGGGTTTCAGGAGATCAGTTCACCCAAGCCGAATACGAGAAGATTCAGCTGGCGCAGAAACTCTCCAACCGGGTCAAGGTCTTTCTGAAAATCGCGGAGAGCCGCCTCAGGGAGATCTCAACCAGAATCCGCGACCACCAGGAGAAGGAGCAAGATCCGAAGGAGTCCAATCCCCTCGAATTCTTCACCCCTGCCCAGATGGTCCACGCCTACAGCAAGGCAATCGACGGAGTGATGGTCAACATCGACGACAGGGCCAAGCGGAAGACGGAGTCCAAAAAGGAGATTCACAAGTCTCTCAAACAACTCAACAAGAGGATCCTGAAGTTCATTCCTCAGCTCGAAGCTTTCCAGGAGTTTGCCCTCCAGACACGAGACGAAGAGCTGTATCGAGAAGTGCAAAAGGCGATGAAAAC
Source organism: Acidobacteriota bacterium (assembly GCA_046757765.1). Lineage (GTDB taxonomy): Bacteria > Acidobacteriota > UBA6911 > RPQK01 > JBHHYX01 > JBHHYX01. The sequence continues at coordinate 7,323 of JBHHYX010000252.1, forward strand.
GTCCGACATTGCCAGGAAGGGCTCCCAGTTGGGCCTCGGCGCCCCCGTCAAATGAATGCCAGCAGCGGTGCAAGAGGGGAGCAAGCCCAGAAATCCCAAGACTTCAAGGCCCCAAATCCCAAACCAAGCGCCAAGGACCCAATCCGCTACCTGACGGCCTTGCCGAGCCACGACCTCGTCGTGGCGGCCCACCAGCAGGTCACGCGGGACTGGTGGGAGATGCGGTCGGCCCCGCGGTTGCAGATCCTGAATCATCCGTTCTCTCAAATGGGTCATGGAATACCTCCTGTTGTTGGGATTGACTTTTCCAGAAGGTATACTCGGTGCCAGCCTTTACAGGCAAAGAAGTTGATCTCGTCTGGGTGGAAACGAAACCGAGATTCCGCCGCTTGCGGCTTGGTTCAACAAGGGCATGCAGCTGACGGCGCTCCGCGCCGCAGCTGATGCCAGACGTTAGGTGCCAGGAGCAACGACGTCAAGCATGAAGAAAAGAACAGTGCCGGTGGAGCGTACGGAAGAACGGTGGCAGCCCGGGCCGCTTGACCTGCGGCTCCTCGCGGGGCTGGCGGGAGCGAAGCTGCTCGTCCACCTCCTGACCAGCGATAGGTACGGCTACTTCAGAGACGAGCTCTACTTTCTCGACTGCGCACGTCATCTC
>JBHHYX010000253.1:0-7968 GCA_046757765.1 Acidobacteriota bacterium
ACGTACTGTTCAGTGCGACTGCGGGGCCCTCGGTCGCGACGCCTTGTATCCACGCGCATCTCCACCCCCTCGCTACCATCGAGTGTGAGAAATCCGGGTTAAACCCTTGACCCCAGTGTTTCAGTTTGACACGGGGTTGCCGTCGCCACACCATTTGAACCACCACATCAGTGAGTGGCCATCCGGATTGGCCCGGCGCCCGAGGCTTCAGTTGAGTTCCCTCCGCCTCGGGAGAATGCGGGTATAATGCTGAATGTGACTGCTCAAAGCCAGGCGTTACGCCGCATTCCTCCGGTCGATCAACTACTCCAACGAGACGACATCCGGCCTCTGGTCGATCGCTACTCACGCCATCTGATCGTGTGTGAGCTTCAGGCGGCCCTGGAGAGAGTGCGGGAGCAGATTCGAAGCGGTTGCCTGGAGCAGGGAGAGATCGATCGACAGGTAGGTCAGCTGGGGCAAGAGATCGACCGCTTGCTGCGCCGGCGTTACTCCCCTTCCCTGCAAAGAGTCATCAACGCCACCGGCGTGATCATCCACACCAATGTGGGTCGGGCCCCGCTGGCTCCCCCGATCGCCTCAGCCATGATGGATCTGGCCGCCGGCTACTCGAATCTGGAATACCACCTCGATCAAGGAAGTCGCGGCCATCGCGATCTGCACTTCGAGAGGCGTCTGACCGGGCTCTTGTCCTGCCAGGCGGCCACGGTCTGCAACAACAATGCTGCCGCTGTTTTCCTCATTCTGAACACTCTGAGCGCTGGAAAAAAGGTTTTGATCTCGAGAGGAGAGCTGATTGAAATCGGTGGTTCCTTCCGGATTCCGGATGTTCTCGAGGCCAGCGGAGCAATCCTGCGTGAAGTGGGCACCACCAACAAGACCCGCATCTCCGACTACCGGAAGGCTGTCGACGGGGAGACGGGTCTGCTCTTGAGGGTTCACCCCAGCAACTACCAGATCATCGGGTTCACCCAACGACCGCACCTCTCCGAGATGGTGGACCTGGCCCGGGAAACGGGTCTTCCCCTGGTCAAGGATGCCGGCAGCGGCCTCCTCCTGGAGTCAGGCCTTCCTTTTCTCAGACGCGAGCCGGCCGTAGCCTCGGTGCTGGCCGCCGGCGTCGACCTGGTCTGCTTCAGCGGCGACAAGCTGCTGGGTGGCCCCCAGTCGGGAATCATCGCCGGCCGAAAGGATTTCATCGAGCGAATTCGCAAGAACCCCTTGATGCGCGCCCTTCGAGTGGACAAGCTCACCTACAGCGCCCTGGAACACACGCTGATCGAATACGAAAAGGGGACTTATCGGCGCAATCTCGCCGTCTATCGAATGCTGGGAACGTCCCCCTCCGAAATACGGAAGCGTGCCTCCGTTTTCAAGCAATCTCTTGGAGGCGGAGCCCTTGAAGTAGAGTTGGCCGATGGCCACTCTCTGGTCGGAGGCGGATCCGCACCTGAGGAAAAGATTCCCACTTCTCTTTTGCGGCTTCGACACCCGAGGGTCTCCGCCAACGGACTGGAGCGCCGTCTCCGAGCCAACAGAGTCCCGATCCTGGCCAGGATCGAAGAGGATCGACTGATTTTGGATCTACGGACCGTCTTTCCCGAAGAGGACGGTGTTGTCATTAAGGCCCTCGAGCGTCTGGAGACCGGACTGGAAGGCTGAGCGGGGTGGCCTCAGGCGCCGCAACGATCGCTTGCCGGGGCACAAATCGAACTATGGGTCCTTCCATCGCATGCGGACATCCTCTGTCGGCCCGGGCCGCTCTTTCCGTCCTGCGGGCCGGGGGAAATGCCTTCGACGGAATCGGGGCCGCCTGTTTTGCCAGCTGCGCCACCGAACCTATGCTCACTTCCCTGGCGGGAGGGGGAATAGGCCTCCTCCGTTTTCCTTCGGGCGACATCAAGTGCATCGATTTCCTGACCAATTTCCCGAAAGCCTTCGGCGCCGTTGACCCGCTCAGGACAGTCGTCAGTTTCGGCGACGAGACCCAGATCTTCTTCATGGGCTACGGTTCGCTTGGGGTTCCCGGGGCGTTGGCCGGGTTGCTGCACATCCACACTCGCTACGGGCGCCTGCCACTGGAACAGATTCTGGCCCCTGCCATTGACGTGGCCCGAGGACATCCGCTCAACCGCTTCCAAGCCTACATCCTGAGGGTCCTGGAACGCTTCTGTCTCCACAGCCGGGAGGCAAGAGAGGTTTTTGCGCCCCGCGGCCGGCTTCTTTCCGAGGGAGACACTATTCGAAATTCGAAGCTGGCAGGGTTCTTGGAGACACTGGCCGGTGACCAGGCAGAGGCCCTTGAACTGTACCGTGAAGCGCTCTCCCGGACGCTCTCCGAGAAAGAGAGTACGCTCAGCCTGGACGACTTCGACTCCTACGGTGTGATCGAGCGGGAGCCGATCCGCCTGGCCTATCGGGATCATGAGATCGCACTGGCCCCGCCGCCGGCCGTAGGAGGCATCCTTGTCGCTCACGCTCTCAAGCTTCTGGAAAACTGCGATCTCGGCCACCTGCGCCACAACTCGGCCAAGCACATCGAGACGCTGGTCGGCGCCATGCAAGACTGCGACAGCCGGAGAACTCGACACTTTTTCGACCGTGTTCTCTATGAAGACGGTTTTTGGAAGGTCTCTCTGAAGTCGCCCGATCGTCTCGGGGGAACCACTCATGTGAGCATCATCGACCAGGAAGGCAACGCCGCCGGCATCACCACCAGCAACGGCCAGGGCGCGGGCATTATGGTTCGAGATACGGGCATCATGCTCAATAACTTCGCGGCCGAGCCGGACTTGATGCAGTACCGGGACGTGTACAGGCCCGGAGAACGAATCACCAGCATGATGACCCCCAGCATGATCCTGCGGGCAGCCCAACTCGATGCGGTTTTGGGAAGTGGGGGGAGCAACCGGATCCGGAGCGCGATCCTGCAGGCCATCTCCAACCTGGTGGACTTCGGGATGGCCGCCGCGGAAGCCGTCAATCGAAGCCGGATGCACTTCGAAAGCGGCGTCCTGCAACTGGAGCATGGAATTCTCCCGCAAGTTGCCCAGGAGCTGAGCCGCAAGTACCGGACCAATGTCTGGAGTGACAGAAACCTCTTCTTCGGCGGCGTCCACCTGGCCAGCCCGCTGGCCGCCGCCGGAGACCGGCGAAGAGGCGGCGCCGCTATCAACCCGGCGGCCTGAGGCCTTGGGCTGCAAATCCCAACACCTACACGTAGCGAGCCACCTCATACCTGCAAGCGACCATTGAGGTGATGACTGGGTTGCCTTTACCGCCTTTGTCTCGGCCCTCCGGGCCTTTGAACTCAAATGCGGCTTACTTGATCTCTTTGGAATCCAGAAACGCCATCATGCGACGAAGTTCCTTGCCCACCTCCTCGACCGGGTGGGTCCGTTCCCGGTCCCGTCTCTGGTTGAACCAGGGTCGGCCCTTCTCGTTCTCCTGAATCCACTGGCGGGCATAGGTGCCGTCGCGGATCTCAGCCAGAATTCTTCTCATCTCCTCCCGCACTTCAGGCGGAACCACCCGATCGCCTGCCGTGTAGCCTCCGTGCTCGGCCGTATCGGAGACGCTGTACCACATGTAGGAGAGCCCTCCCTGGTAGATGAGGTCCACGATGAGCTTCAGTTCATGGAGGCATTCAAAATAAGCGATCTCCGGCTGGTAGCCCTGTTCGACAAGAGTTTCGAACCCGGCCCGGATCAAAGCCGTCACGCCGCCGCACAGGACGACCTGTTCCCCGAACAGATCGGTCTCCGTTTCTTCCGCAAAAGTGGTCTGAATCACTCCGGCCCGCGTGCAGCCAATGCCCTTGGCATAGGCCAGAGCGTCGGCCAGGGCGTTGCCCCTGGCATCCTGTTCAACCGCCACCAGGCCCGGAGTGCCTCCTCCTTCGCCATAGATCTCCCTCACCCGGTGGCCCGGGGCCTTCGGGGCCACCATGCTCACGTCCACGAACTCGGGAGGTTTGATTTGCCCGTAGCGAACATTGAACCCGTGAGCAAACATCAGTGTGTTGCCGGCTTCGAGGTGAGGCTCGATCTGGGTCGAATAGAGCGAGGGCTGGTCGGTATCGGGAACCAGCACCATGATGACGTCGGCCTGCCGGGAGCACTCGGAGACGCTTTGGACCTCCAGATTCGCGGCCATTGCCTTGGCCACACTTCGGCTCTCGGGGCGGAGCCCCACGACAACGTCCACCCCGCTGTCGCGCAGATTCAATGCGTGGGCATGCCCCTGGCTGCCGTAACCAATGACCGCCACCTTTCTTCCTTTGAGTCGTCCCAGATCGGCATCCGCATCGTAGTAGAGTTTTGGCATTCTTTTCTTCCTCCATCAGATTACGGTCTTGCGGTGCCTCCGGCGACCCTGCGGGCGATAGCTGTCGCTCTTGAGAGTGTGCTTGCCCCTTCCCAGAGCCACCACGCCGGTGCGCACCATCTCGATAATCCCCAGAGGCCGCAACAACTCGATCAAACCCTCGACCTTCTCCTCTTCACCCGTCGTTTCAATCACAACCGAGTCGGGCGCGACATCGACGATCCTGGCCCGGAAAATCTGGCAAAGGGACATCACTTCAGAGCGAGTCTCATTGTTGACCCGCGCCTTGATCAGGACCAGGTCACGCGTCACCGCGGGGCGATCGCTCAGATGCTCCACCTCTACGACGTTCACGAGCTTGAACAGGTTCTTCTCCACTCTGCGAGCTTCTTCCGGAGCTCCCTCCATGAGGATCGTCATGCGGGACAGTTCGGCGCGGTGTGTGCGCCCCACCGTCAGGCTGTCAATGTTGAAGTTCCGCCTCCGGAACAGACTCACCACTCGATTGAGCACGCCCGGTTTGTTCTCCACCAGGACGCTGAGAATATGCTTTTTCATCTCTGGACGCGCTCCTTCTTGGGCCCCTTCTCGTCAAGGGGCCGCCGGATCATGTGATCCAGCGGGGCCCCTGTCGGCACCATCGGGTAGACGATGTCGTGCTTTTCAACCACGAACTCGACAAGAGCGGGTCCTCCTTCATGTTGTTCCGCCTGGGCTACAACATCCTCGATCTGATCCCGCGAGGTGACCCTCCAGGCGGGGACTCCGAAAGCTTCAGCCAACTTGCAAAAGTCCGGGTTGAACATGGGGGTGGCATGGTAGCGCTCTTCATAGAAGAACTCCTGCCATTGCCGAACCATACCCAGATAAGCGTTGTTGATGACCGCAATCTTGACGTTGATCCGCTGTTCCACCGCCGTGGAGAGCTCCGTCATGGTCATTTGAAAACCGCCATCTCCGACGATGGCCCAGACTTTTTCTGCCGGCAGACCCATCTTGACGCCGATGGAGGCGGGAAAACCAAAACCCATCGTTCCCAATCCTCCACTCGTGATGAGCGTTCTAGGACGGTGGTGCTGATAGTACTGCGCTTCCCACATCTGGTGCTGTCCCACATCGGTTACGGTGATGGCCTCTCCGACAGTCAGCTTCCAGAGATCGTGAATAACGTGGGCGGCGTAGAGGTGTTCGCCATCCAGCTTATTGAAGATATCCCGCTTCTCGGTATCCTGCCTCCACTTGTCGATCTGGAGCAGCCATTGGTGGTGATCGGCCGCCTCCAGCAGCGGCAACAACTGTCGCAGGACGTCCCGCAGGTTCCCCACCATGGCCACGTCAACCGGGACGTTCTTATTCATTTCCGAGGGATCAATGTCGACGTGGATTTTGCGGGAATTTTGAGCATAACTTTTGAGATTGCCGGTGACGCGATCATCGAATCGCATGCCCAGAGCGAGCAGCAGGTCCGCTTCCTGGATGGCATTGTTCACATAAGCCTCTCCATGCATACCCATCATGCCCAGGCAGAGGGGATTCCTCTCGGACATGGCCCCTTTCCCGAGCAAAGTCAAAGCCACGGGAACTTGCAGCTTTTCAGCAAACTGAAGGATTTCCTCCTCGGCCCCTGAAATGGACACCCCATGGCCGGCCAGGATGAGGGGCCGCTTGGAACTCCGAAGCAGGTCAACGGCCCGGCGGATCTGAGCCTCACTCGCCTTGCGGATCGGCCGCTCATTGGGAAGTACGACTGGATCCTCCGGATACAAGAACTCTGTCGAAGCCAGCTGGACATCCTTCGGAATGTCGATCAAGACCGGACCCGGCCTTCCCGAGGCTGCAATGTGGAATGCCTCTCGAAAAGCCGCGGCAAGATCCTCCACATCGGTCACCAGATAACTGTGCTTGGTGATGGGTAGCGTGATTCCGGTGATGTCAATTTCCTGAAAGGCGTCCGAGCCGATGACCGTGGTGGGAACCTGACCCGTAATGCAAACCATGGGAGAAGAGTCCAGCATGGCGGTGGCGATACCCGTCACCAGGTTGGTGGCCCCGGGTCCACTGGTGGCGACCGCGACACCCACTTTACCAGTAGCTCGAGCGTAGCCGTCAGCCATGTGGGCGGCCCCCTGCTCGTGCCGGGTCAGCACATGCCGGATCTGGGGGTAACGGGTCATGGCATCATAAGCCGGCAGAATCGCCCCGCCGGGGTAGCCAAACACCAGATCCACCCCTTCTCGGACCAAACACTCCCAAATAATCTCCGCCCCCGTCAATTCCATGCCGATGGCCCTCCTAGTCTTGCGCTCCGACCTGCTTCCACCCGGCCAATAAAAAAAGCCTCCGCAGCGCCGGAGGCTTGGATGATCTCATCCTTGACTGGAATCAAGTTCCCATCGCCACCGCCGGCCCCGATCTGGAGCGGCTAATTACAACGACGTGAACGGGGTGTACAAGAAATCGCCGTGTGGGGTCCGGAGATGGAACAAACATTTCAACAGTCCGCCAAACCAGCGCAAAAACTACACAAGTGCGCGCGGCATGTCAACCCTTTTCTATGAGGAGTCGAAGTCGCCGCCCTGACAAGGCTTGCGACGGAGACCCGCGCGGGCGTAATGTACAGTACGTCGAGCAGATCGATCCAGCCTGACGCAGTCACGCTGCGTGCATTCGGCTCCGCAAGAGATCGTTGGTGAGAAATGAGGGATAGGGAGCATTGAACATGATCAAACGAATACTGGTGGGAATCGGGGACAAGACGTTTTCCGCGGCCGCGACGCAGCGAGCCATTGAGCTGGCTCGCTGCCACGAGGCCGAGTTGACAGCCGTCTCCGCCACTGATCTGAAGCGATTGGAAAGCGTTGGCCCTATTCCAATCGGAGGAGAGAGCGCGGCCCGACAGCTCATCGAACACCGAGTCGAGACGGCTCGCCGGGTTGTGCGAGAGACGGTGGCTCAGTTTGAGTCAGCCTGCACCGACGCCGGCGTCACCTACAGGATGCGCCAGGTCGAAGAAGAGCCTTTTGAATACCTGGTGGATCAGGCCCGCTATCACGACCTGATCGTCTTCGGACTGCGCGCGCTCTTCGAGCAGGGGGCCGAGGAAGAGACTCCCGAAGAACTGGTCAGGCTGGTGGAGGGTGGGGTCCGCCCCATCATTGCTGTTTGCGAGGAATTCCGACCCATTCGTAAAGTGCTCGTCGCCTACAGCGGTTCCATGGAGTCGGCCGAGGCGATGAGACGCTTTCTGCAGCTGCGCCTGTGGCCGGACGCAAGCCTCCGCATCGTGACCTTTGCCCACAAAGATGAGGGCCAAGAACTGTTGCAGGACGCCGGCGACTATTGCCGCGCTCATGGCTTTGAACCGGAAACGGAACAGGTACCGGAAGCGGCTCAGGAGAAGCTTCTGGCCTACGCCGCGGATTGGGAGGCGGACCTGATCGTGATGGGCACCAGCGGCAGGAATTTTCTGATCCGGCGACTCTTCGGGGCAACCGCCTTCACCGTGATTCGCCACGCCGATCGGTCGCTCTTCTTGTGCCACTAGCCAGTTCCCATCCCACAATTCTTAAATAGTTTTGAAATAACAGCTTAGGGTTTGCGCAAGAATAGATTGGCAGAGTTGGCGCTCAGATTTGCGCCAGG
>JBHHYX010000254.1:0-7963 GCA_046757765.1 Acidobacteriota bacterium
GATTTCTCACACGCGATCGTAGCGAGGCGGTGGAGATGCGCGTGGATACAAGGCGCCGCTTCCCGAACGGAAGCCCCAACTCCCAAGCCCCAAATCCCAAAGGACAGATTGGTGCTTGGGATCTTGGGATTTGGTGCTTCCGAAGGGTGAGGGCCCCGCAGGCGCACTGGAGAGTACGTCGAGGAGCCCGACGGAGCGCAACGCAGTAGACGCGGGCATATCCGTCGCCGTAGTAGATTGGGTGTGAGAAGTGCGGGCTGAATCCTCAGACGCGGCGGAGTCCCAGGGGTTCGAGATTGGACACGATCCGATGATCGAAACTGAGGACTCCGAAATCGTCGTAGGCACCGGCAAAGAGCAAGGCAGTCGAAAGGTGGATGGCGTCCAGAGTGCGAACCGGCTCGCGGGGAAAGGCCCGAGCGGCCCGCCTTCGAACGTCACCGCTGATTTCCATCACGAACCAGCCGGCTTGAACCTTTCTCAACACCCCCCCCAACTTTTCGCGCTCGGCTGCTTTGAGTTCTTCCCGGTGCTCCGCCCGGAGCAGCGACCGGTTCGCCTCCAGCAATGTGAGAACTGAAGTCACGACCGTCCCGGCGGAATCGACGAGGCATCGCACCTCTTCGGCTTCCGGTTCTCCCAGCAGCCAGGCCAGCAGGGCTGAAGTTTCCAGGTAGAGCGCTTCCATCTAGCTCTCTTCCCGCTCCAGGTCGAGCAGTCGCCGACCCGCTCCACTGCTGGATTTCAAGGGAGACGTCGGAAGAGCAGTCCGGCGCGACAGGGGCGGCCGCACAGCCCCCTCATTCACCCAGCCCGCCAATATCGGGTTGCGGACCTCAGGCAATGGAGCCAGCGAGGGCGAGCGCAGCTCCGCAACCACCACGTTGCGGTCCGTGACAAAGACCCGCGTCCCTTGTTTGACTTCACGCAGGTAGGCGCTCAGTCGATTCTTCAGCTCCTTGACTCCCACAGTCTTTAGCGGCGAATTCATAGTTGTATTGTAGCTACTAGTAGCTACTCAGTCAAGCCAACAAACAGGGCAACCCGCCGGGTGGAGAAATTTAGTGGGGGAAATCGCAGGGCCCGGAGTTTGGCGCTTCTCAACTGTGAGAAGACCATTCGCTTCACCTTGCTTTCGTCCAATCTCGTGCCTAGAATGGATCTCAGCCGTGAAGCCTTTTGAGCTCAGAACTTTGTGCCGTAGCGGTTTGAAGGTGACGCAGCTGGGATTCGGCGCCGCCCCGGTGGGAGATCTGTATCAACGTTTGAGCGACGATCAGGCGGTGGAAACGATTCGGGCCGCCTATGCAGCCGGGGTCCGCTATTTCGACAGCGCACCCCTTTATGGCTTCGGTCTCAGCGAGCATCGGGTGGGCTACGCCCTGCGCCATCATCCCCGTGAGTCCTTTGTGCTTTCCACCAAAGTGGGCCGAACCCTGCAGGCCCGACCGAAATGCGAATTCGACCACGGAATGTGGGCGGGCGGCCTCAATTTCCATCCCGTTTTTGATTACAGCTACGATGGCGTCATGCGGTCGTTCGAAGATAGCCTGCAACGTCTGGGAACCGATCATGTTGAGACTCTGGCGATCCATGATCTGGACCTGATTCATCACCGCACTTCGGAGGAAGTCGATAGACGCTTTCGCGAGTTAACCGGTGGACTCAAGGCGTTGCGAGAATTGCTTGACAGTGGGGTGATTCGAGGTTTTGGGGCCGGTGCCAACCAGTTGGAGTATTGCCGCCGCTTTGCCGACATGTGTGATCTCGATTTTTTTCTCATCGCCGGGCGCTACACTCTCCTCGAACAGCCTGCTCTGGACGACGTTCTGCCCCTTTGCGCAGAACGCAACATTTCCGTGACCGTGGCCGCTCCGTTTAATTCAGGCATCCTCGCCAGCGGCAGTGTTGCCGCGGCCAGGTATGACTATCAGCTGGCACCACCGGAGATCCTTTTGCGGGTCAAACGCATTGAGGCAGTGTGCCGGGAACACGCAGTGCCGCTCGCCGCCGCCGCTCTTCAGTTCCCCCTCGCCCACCCCGTCGTAAAAGCCGTGATTCCGGGGACGGTTTCGGTACGAGAGGTCTCGGAGAATGTGTTTCTGATGCGACGAAGCATCCCACCCCAGTTCTGGCAGCAGTTGAAGTCCGAGGGATTACTTCGACCCGACGCCCCGGTGCCGGGAGCAAAGGCGTGATCGGTGGCCCCGGCTGAGTTGGGTTCGCCCGGATTTCTCACACCCGGTCGTAGCGAAGAGCCGGAAGCGCCGGGCTGACAAGGCGTCGCGACCGAGGCCCCGGACGTGTAGTCGTGTATTGCGTCGCGGTTCGAGAGTCGTGCCTGGCGCTTGACGTTCGGTGCTTCCTGAAGGCACGGGTGTTGTGAAAGAGGCGATGAATTCCGCTCGGGACCTTAAAGAAGTGGCCCGGCTGCCCACCCCGCGCGACAACTGCGCCGTTGCCATCCACAGAATAGAAGCGGGAACCCGAATTCGATTCCATGGCAGGCAATTTGACCTCAAAGGGGCAGTGCCCGAGGGGCATCGGTTCACCGTTCGAGCCGTTGCCAACGGCGATCCGCTGACGTCTTGGGGCTTGCCTTTTGGCCGGGCTCTCTTGAAACTCTGTGCCGGGACTCCTCTCTGCAACCAAGCGGTGCTTGGCGAGCTTCGCCTTCGGGGCCTGGATCGGCAACTCGAAGTCGAGGCCAACTTCCAGGACCTGGAGCCGAGAGCGTATGTCCTGGACGAGGGCCTCCAACCGGCCTCTCAGGTGCCTCTTCACGGCACTTCAAGGACTTTCGCCGGATATTACCGTGGCACCAGCCGCGGGGCAGGCACTCGAAACCATATCCTCATCCTGGGAACCACCTCTCGGACGGCAAGTTTCGCACGGCTGCTGGCCCGACGGATGAGCGCCAGGCAGCCTGTGCTCAAGAATGTTGACGCCATCGTGGCAGTCGCCCACACCGAAGGCGGAAGTCACGAAGGCCCCAACAACCGGGAGCTTCTTCTCCGAACCCTGGCAGGCTTCATCGTCCACCCCAACATCGGCGCTGTTCTCGCGGTCGACTACGGCAGCGAGCCCGTCACCAACAGATTGCTGAAGCGTTTCATGGAGGCCGAAGGTTACCCACTGCATGACGTTCCCCATCACTTCTTGAGCTTGAAGAGCAGCTTCGAGACGGAGTTCGGCCGAGCCCGGCGAATCCTCGGGAAGTGGGTCGACCGTCTGAAGACGGAGAGCCACAGGAGCGACGTGGGCCTGGCCCATTTGAGGGTCGCGTTGCAGTGCGGTGGTTCGGATGCCTTTTCGGGGATCTCAGGGAACCCGCTCGTGGCCTGGGTCGCCAGGGAGATCATCCGTTACGGGGGCTCGGTCAATCTGGCCGAAACCGATGAACTGATCGGAGCGGAATCTTATCTGCTCCAGAAGGTGCGCAGCTTCGAGACTGCACATCGCTTCCTTCAAATGGTGGAACGCTTCAAGCAACGCGTCGCCTGGCACGGCCATGATGCCGAAGGAAACCCCTCCGGCGGAAACAGGCTGCGCGGACTCTACAATATCTCCCTTAAGTCGATCGGCGCTGCCATGAAGCGCCATCCCGACGTCAGGCTGGATCAGGTCATTCAATACGCCCAACGCATGGGCGGGCCGGGCTTCCTCTTTATGGACAGTCCCGGAAACGATCTGGAGAGCGTGGCGGGTCAAGTGGCTTCGGGGGTCAATCAGATCTTTTTCACTACAGGGAACGGGTCCGTAACCAACTTCCCTTTCGTCCCCACACTCAAGATCATCACTACCACCCGCCGCTACCGCCTGTTGACCCACGAGATGGATGTCAACGGGGGGGACTATCTGGACGGCACCCGGTTGGAGGAGCTGGGACGCAGGACCCTGGAACTGGCGGTCAGAGTGGCCTCGGGGGAATCCACCAAGGGTGAGCGGGCGGGACATTATCAGGTCTCCATTTGGCGGGACTGGCGACAGACCCGGGCCAGCCGGCTGCGAAGCCGCCAGGAAGAGTCTTTTCTTTCGGGCCGGCCCATCCCTGTGGGTGGCCTACGCCCCTCTCATCCTCTGACCTTTGAGGCCATGCGGCGGGGGAAGACTTATACTACCGAGGAGACGGGCCTGATCCTTCCCACCAGCCTCTGCTCCGGACAGGTTGCTCGATTGGCGGCGGCAAGGATGAATTCCAGGAGGTGGGCCCCGAAGGGCTGGCTCTCCCGTTTTGTCACCCTGGTTCACACAGAAGGCTGCGGGGTTTCAGGGGGAAGTTCACAAGACCTTTACAACCGCACCTTGATCGGCTACCTGCTTCACCCGCTGGTTAAACACGCTCTGCTGCTGGAACACGGCTGCGAGAAGACCCATAACAGCTACATGAGGGCCCAACTACGGTCTCAGGGGTTGGACGTGAATCGCTTCGGCTTTGCCAGTGTACAGCTGGACGGGGGAATCGACTGCGCCTTGCTTCGAATCCAAAGGTGGTTCCGTGGGGCGATGGAAGGTGCCGAGCCCGTCATCCGGAAGACCGTCGGATTCCATCATCTCCGCCTGGGGCTGCTGACAACCGGGCCCATCCCATCCTCGCTGGCCAACATGCTGGCCGGCCTGACCCGAACCCTGGTTGCCTGCGGTTCCACCGTGGTCATTCCCTCCTCCGCCGGCCTTCTTCATTCTCATGCCTTACTCGATCAAGTGGTCGGGAAGCGGGAAACCGCCCCCGACCTCGCCTACGGTCAGAGGGTAAGGGAGCCTGGATTTCATCTGATGGAGACTCCGACGCGGCACACAGTGGAGACGATCAGTGGCCTGGGCGCTACCGGCGTCCACCTTATCGTGGCAGCCATCGGGGAGCATCCGCTACCGGCTCATCCCTTGATCCCGTTGCTTCAGGTGACCGCCGCGGAGCCGGTTGCAGATCGCTACGGGTCCGATCTGGACCTCACCTTCGATGGCCCTGCGGCAGGTTGGTTGGACCGCATCCTCGGCCTGATTGCCCGCACGGCTTCTGGCGACTACATTCCAAACTACTTGCGCCTCCGAAACACGGATTTCCAAATCACACGGGGTCGACTGGGTGTTTCGATGTGAACTCGTCTCAAGTCCTGCTGGAGAACTGTGAATCAAATGAAAATTGGAATGAACACTTTGCTCTGGACCACCCAGGTGACGGAGAAACACTTCCCTCTGCTGGAAGAGCTGAAACAGGCCGGATTCGACGGTGTCGAGATCTATGTCGGCCAAGACGACCCACATCACTACCAGGAGATCAACCGGGAATTGCTCAATCTGGGATTGGAATGCACCACGGTCATTGCCGTCGATGGGGAGACGAATCCGATCAGTCCTGATTCCCGCGTTCGGAGGGCGGCCGTGGAGAGGTTGAAGCGAGCGATTGAAATGTCGAATATTCTAGGCAGCCAGGTCTTATGCGGTCCGTTTCATTCTGCTCTCGGGGTCTTCAGCGGAGAAGGACCCCGCCCGGAAGAAGAGCGGCGCTGCGCTGAAGTCCTGCGACAGGCAGCTGCCTACGCCAAAAGGTTGGATCTGGTACTGGCAGTGGAGCACCTGAGCCGATTTGACTGTTACTTATTGAATACCACCGCGCAGTGTCGCAATCTGGTTCGGCGGGTGGGGCATCCCGCGCTGCGCCTTCTTTACGACACCCACCATGCCCACATTGAGGAGCAGCGGGTGTCGGAAGCCATCGAAGGAGCGGCCGCCGAAATTGGACACGTGCACCTGAGTGAAAACGACCGCGGCGTGCCGGGCCGGGGTCAGGTCAACTGGGTGGAGAGCTTTCGCTCCCTTCATCGAATCGCCTATGACCGATGGCTCGTGATCGAGTCATTTTCCCGCCTCGACCCCGGATTCGCCTCGGCCGCCCACATTTGGCGAGACTGCTTCTCCTCTCCGGAGGAGGTCTATCGGGAAGGGATTGCATTCGTTCGCAAGATGTGGAATGAAACTGCTCTCTGAAGAAGACAGGGTTGGGTTTGTCCACGGGAGGAAGGTGAGCAGGCTGTGCCAAGGCAGTGGGGTAAGCCGGACGCACGAAGGCGTGGGTTCGAAGCGCGAAATTCGAACCGAGACAGGAGTCAAAGCAAGAGGTCGCCGGTCTCATCGGGATATCCCTTCCAGCCAGGAGAGTTCATGCGGGGTTCGGTCCCGTCAACCCTTGAAGAGATCTTTTGTTCACCACCACCATACGGCCTTTGTGACAAGCGGGACACTGCGGGGAGAACTCAGCCGGGCTGGGATCGAGGGAGTCCACTGAATCCGGTTTGGAAGCCGGCTGGGCGGGTGGGTCCAGGAGTGGCAACGAGCGAGTTTTTCTTTGCCGGAGGGATGGGTCGATCCCTTGACTTGCGGCCAATGTGGATCCCGCATGCAAATCATCTCCCGCATCGACCAGCCCCAAGTCATCCGCAAGATCCTCCAGCATTCGAATCTCTGGGAGCGGCCGCCACGCTCTCCCCCGCCCCGGCTATTTCCTCACAAGCTGAAAGCCTTCCTGGCTACCCTCTCTCTCCGGCAGGCTCATCAGATCCAAGCCTCTTCCGACTCTCTGTTTTGGGACGATGTCCCGGTTTGGAGCGAATGAAGAGCCACGGCTCTTCATTCGCCATCCAGTACCGGTGCGCTTTCCTTTCACCTTTTCCGCACCGATTCCTCCCCTCCACATTCAGTGATGGAGTTCTTGGCAGGCGACCGAGCACTCAAGGATTACTGACACTTGTGTCCACTCATCATTGTGTGGCTCTCCAGATAGAGGCCGCGTCCAATTTCGGCATTGACTTCCGCAAATATTTGCGCAAATATTTGCGGAATGAGTGTACCCAAAGAAATACATGATCTCCACGCGACCGATGAGCTCGGTCCAACCTTCATTGGCCTGCAGCTCTATCAACTTCTTGCGATCATTGACCATCAGGGCCGAGAAATGTTCGCCGAGTTGGGTGTCGAAGGTCCGTCGCGCTCAGGCTCGACGATGATCTACATGAATCGAAAGGGACCGGTCTCAGTTACCGACCTTGCACGGTTTCTTGGCGTGTAGCATCAGCTGGCCGGCCATCGGATCAAAGATCTCAAAGCTTATGGGCTGATCACCGAGACGGGCGATCCGGATGATCGGAGGCGTACACTGGTGGGCCTTTCAAAGGCTGGCAAAGCGGTTGCGCGTCAGGTTGAGCGGGTGTGCCAGAAAACGGAGGTCGAGTTTCTTGCGCTGTTTGATGAGATCGGGGTCGATCTGTACGGGGCTTTGATAAAGGCGAAGTCGGCTTTGGCAGAACGCAGCCTGTGGAGAAGGATTGCCGAAAGGCAACAAAAGGTGAGCTAATTTGCCGACACTTTGGAGGGGACCTAAATGCAAAATGTGACGAGGTTGGCAGCGCGAAACGAGGCGGGCTTTCGACAATCCTTGCGGTCAGTGCCCAAGCTGCCCTTTTCGGGCTGGTGCATTTCTATTACAAGGGAGCCTACGGCGCCCTGCCAGTATTCGCCGCAGCCATCTTTATCGGGACTTGTTACGTGCTCTTCGGTCGAAATCTTTGGCCGCTGATCCTGTCACATGGCGCGATGAACACGCTCGGGTTTGTTGCGAAATTTCTTGTTGGTAAGGCCGCCTGATCAGGGGCTTATAAGGCTTGCCAAGCGAAGCGTTGGGACAATAGGTGCGGATGGCACTGTCAAGTTAAGCCGGAGCCAGCGATAATCGAGGCTGTCCCCAGCTCTGAATCCGGGTTGGAAGCCGGCTCCACCCAGGCAGCTGATGCGCGCCGATCGTTGGCTTCCTGAAAGAGCCCCTTTGCAATACACATCATAGTATCATATGATGTGTATGATGGATGAGAGGTGATTCAAATGGGTAGAACCAACGTGGTGCTTGACGACGAACTGGTTGAGGAATGCCAGAAGTTGACCGGCATCAAGACTCGGCGAGCGCTAATTC
>JBHHYX010000255.1:0-7945 GCA_046757765.1 Acidobacteriota bacterium
GTTTGGCGGAGTCGTCCTCGAAAAACGCAGTCAAATTCATGGCGGAAGGATTGTTTGCCTGGCCCCCTTGCTGATCGGCGGAAGCTACCTCCAGTGCCTCGAACCGCTCGCCAACGTGACGTTTGTTGGCGAGAACACCGAGGGCGGTTCTTGGGACACGCTGTGGTGGCGCCTGCCCGGCGGCCGCCATTTCTGGTTTGGAAATAAGGTATACTCCAATCACCAGGGGAGGAACTATGAAAGGTGGGGTTTCCCCCGGACATCAGAGTGCCAGCACTTTTCGAAGACTGGAAGTGTGGGGTGGACCCGGCGTTGGAGAGGGTCTTGAGGTAGGACAGAGTTGCGGGGATTTCTCGGCCCGCTCTTCAGTTGACAGTACCTCGTCCAGGGAGGGAGAAACAGGCGAGACGGGTTGCTCTTGAATCCGGATCGTCTTACAATGCAATGCATGTCAAGACAGTTGACGGTTAGACTTCCCGACGACCTGAACCAGGGAGTGAGGCTGGCCTCCCAAGAACTAAACCGAACCCCCTCGGAAATCGTGAGACTGGCTCTGCGGCAGTTTCTAAATCTGGTTTCCGGACAAGAGCGACCGGCTCGGAGAGTCAGCGATCTGCTCGGCTCGCTCGACTCAGGGATTCCCGACCTGGCGGAACGGCACCGGGAATACGTGCTGGAGTCTCTCAAGAATGGCGGCTGAACTGCTGCTGGATACCGGAGGCCTGGTTTCACTGCTGGATCGAGGCCAGCACAATCACCAAAGCGTGCTGGATTACTTTCAGGAATGGAAAGGAGAGGTCGTCAGCACCGAAGCCGTGTTGGCCGAGTCGACCCACTTGTTAGGGAGGGTTTCTCACGGTCGCCAAGCCTGTATCGAGTTTTTTCTCCGGGGTGGAGCCGTGCTCGTCCCCTCTTCCGGGGCCTCTCTTCTCCGTGCCAGGCAACTGATCGACCAATACGCCGATCTACCTATGGATTACGCGGACGCCACCCTGGTTGTGTTGGCGGAAGAGCTTGCTACAAACCTGATCCTCACCACGGATCGGCGGGACTTTCAGATCTACCGGATCGCTGGCTCCACGGCGTTTGAAATCGTGCCCGGCTGATCTGAGGGAAAGCTCGCGCGCAACTCTGTGTGTCTCGAAGCATTCAATGATTAGAATTAGAGTCTCAACGAGCCGTCGCATCATAACTGCACAAGCGTCGAACCACCCTTTCTCGTAACAACCATCGTCGTCAGAGGGGGCCGGATCTTGAATTTTGAATTCCTGCCGGAGGTCGGAATCGTCTCGCCCGATTCGACGAAAGCTCGAAAAGGCGGCGCATCCTCAAGAGGCTCAACGTGTGGCTGCTGCTCTCCCAGTCGACCGTCGGAGGGCCGCCTGCAGAGTTGCGATTGCGGGACCAGGAAGACAATTCGGCCGGCCCAGCCAGATTGGCCCGACTGGGATTGAGATGAACGTATCGGGAGCATCCAACGGGAGTCGGCTTCAACGGTGGCGACGGCCACCAAGGGGGTATCGACGCGAAAGAGAAAGTGATGGACCTGCCTTGAGATCAGAAGGAGACGAACAGGGCGGGTTGGAGTAGACTGTGGGCTTGAAGTGAAACCCGAAGACAAGGCCCGTTTTCCGGGTCAGACCCCGAGGTTGATATCATATCTCGAGGCGGTCCTGGCCCGGTTGCGGCTGGATCAAGGCTCGCCAAGCAGCGAGCGCGGATGGGGAGGAGACGGCAAAGTCGTTGCTGGCGTGGATGGAGGACGATCCGTACGGCTTCTGTCATCACCTTGATCGCGAGGCAGTGAAGGTGCTCGACAAGGACGGTCTCGACGCGCTTACACGCCACGTGCGCGAGAAGTTCGAGACAGCCGCGAGGTCTGTCCGCGAGGACAAACGGCACTTCCCAGGCTACCCCCGACGACGATGGGGCGGGGTGCTCAAGAC
Organism: Acidobacteriota bacterium; assembly: GCA_046757765.1. Lineage (GTDB taxonomy): Bacteria > Acidobacteriota > UBA6911 > RPQK01 > JBHHYX01 > JBHHYX01. Next base: position 1,947 of record JBHHYX010000255.1, read on the forward strand.
TCTGCTCGCCACGCAGTGCAATATCGGGGCTACATCGCGCTCTGCGAGCAGACCGAACTCAGGGTAAGATCATCGCCGACATGTACCGGAGCCGTAGGCGTCCCGAGGAGGCGTTTTTCTGGGTCGAGCGAGGGCTGGAAATCGCAGCATCAGGCTCCAGAATCTCTTTCGCCAATCACGAACTGCGCGAAATGAAGCGGGCGCTTTTGGCCAAGCTCGGTCGTGCAAGGGATGCGCTCGAATCGGCCTGGTGCGAGTTCCAGGAGATCCCTCCACGTTGCGCTACAAGGAGCTGATGCGCTACGTGCCGGCCAAGGAAGAAAAGGCCTGGCACGAAAAGGCCATGAAGGCGTCGGAAAAGGGCGACCTCTCCTCCCAGATCGAGCTGTGGCTGGAGAAAAAGGAAATCGGCCGGCTTGTAACGCGGCTGCGCAAGGCCACGGACGAGGAGCTGGACAATCTCAGCCACTACAAAACCGAGCCGTTGGCGCGCAAGCTTGAGCGGTCGCAGGCAGACATTGCCGCCAGGCTATACCGGGCGCTCTGCATGCGGATCGTCAACGCCGGCAAGAACAAATACTCTGATGCGGCGCTCAACAACATCGAGCACGCCAAGAAATGCTACGCGAAGGCCGGGCTGGAGGACGACTGGAGAGCGGTCGTCGCCGATGTCCGCGAGCGGCACTACCGCAAGAAGGGATTCATGGCCGGTTTCGAGGAAATCGTGTCCGATGCGCCCAGACGTGTCGAGCCGACCTTCCTGAACGTGCGAAAGCGCGCTGGCCATCGAGACAATCGGAGGACGAATGAAACGGGTGTCATACTGATAATGGGAGTGGGGGATGAGGGTCAGAGCTAGGGACGGCGAGACTTCGCTCGCGGATACAATTTCCTTATGGGTAGGTCTTTTGTCGTGGTGCGTTGCAACGCTTCCAACCGACGCTTGAACCATACTCTGGAGACGGGATCGATTTTCCGTTCGATATGGGCGGTACGACATGGTCGCTGGACATCGCCTTGAGAGCCGCCGATGGAAGCGTAATAGTCGCGGAATGTCGTAGATGGCAGGGCCCGGTCAAACAGGAGCACGTCGCTGCCTTCGCATACAAAGTGGAATTGCTTCGGAAACTGCTCGGTACCAAGATCGCAGGGGTGTTCTTCGTGAGGAAGCGGGCACAGATCGGAGCCGTGAGAGCGGCTACGGGGGCTGGCATTCGACTCGCGGTGTGCGAGCAGGCCCAACCCCTGGACGCTTTCTCACTCGCATTCAATTCTTGCGATCCGGGGCGCAAGGCACAGCTTCGTGAAGGTCAGGTCTATGCTGCCGGCGAGACTACGCCAACCGGGTCCCTTACCCTCCAAGTAATTCGCAGAGATAGCTAGGGCGTGAACTGACAGGTGACCAGGGCGAGGTCGTGGGTAAGGTGGGCAACAACGACATTCTGGTCGTGGCTCCCTACAATCTGCAGGTCAGGAAGCTGTTGGCTTCCTTGCCGGAGGGAGTCAGAGTAGGAACGGTGGACAAGTTCCAGGGACAAGAGGCGCCGGTGGTCATCGTCTCCATGTGTGCAAGCGAGGGCCAGGAGTGGCCACGGGGAGTGGAGTTTCTGTTCAGCCGAAACCGGCTAAACGTAGCTCTTTCCCGCGCACAATGCCTTTCCATTGTCGTCGGGAACCCGGGGCTCGTGCGAACGCGATGCAGCACCGTGAGCCAGATGACGCTGGTGAACCTTTTCTGTCGCATCCTGCAGGAGAGTGCAACCACATCGCCGGAGTCCACGTGCTCCTGAGCACTCGATCTGGAGCTGTCCATGGCCAGCCAAGGGAAACGGCTTTTTGTCTATGCCCCCGAGATCAAACCGCACACGTTCCTTTTCTTCTTTCAGAGGAGCGCGGACGAGAAGTCCTACTCACTGCGGGATTACAGCTCCGGATTGCGATGCGATGTGATTCGGGGAGTACAGCTCCCTTTCGGGGTTTCAGAGATACGGAAGATTCGACGAAAGCTCGATATGTTTTCCGGGTCAGACCCCGAGGTTCGCTTTGATATCATATCCGGCGTGAAACTCGGGTTCATCCAGAGGGTCGATTCTCTTGAGTCTTCTCTCTTTTGGTGATGGTGGGTTCTTGAAGTTGAATGGGCCCGGCCTGAGGTCGGGAGTTTCCGGGTTGGATTCGACCTTCTCGATTCTCGGCGCCAAGCCAGGGGCCAGTTTTTGTTTTCACCGTGTCCAAGCAAAAGACTCTCTCACCCGGCCCAATCCCAAAGTCGCGAAGGGGCCGCGCCGCCTCCAGGGCCTTGTTGGGAAAACAGGCCTTGCGGGGATGGAAAACCACCGATCAGGAAGAGATCGAGCGGCGCCGGCTTCGCGCATCCACAGAGCCCATCATCCTGGAAGCAGTGGAGCCCGAGCAGCGCTTTTACGGTACCTACCGGGTGTCGTCTCAGGTCGGTCATCGCTTCTATCTAGTGGAAGTCCGCTCACTGACCGACCTTACCAATTCCTGTGAATGCCCTGATTTCAGGGTGAATGGGCTGGGCACCTGCAAACACATTGAGGCGGTCCTGGCCCGGTTGCGGCGGGGCAAGAGCCGGCTCTTCGCTCGAGCCGCCCGCCAGGGTTCGCCTCGAACTGAAATCTTCCTTTCCTCGGGAGCCAGACAGGAGGTTCAAGTGGCCTGGTCCCGTCAGGTTTCGCGCCCGGCCCGGAAGCTGTTGTCACCTTTTTTCTCCAGCGGTGACGTTCTTCTGGCCGACCCCGTGCGAGCCATACCCTCCCTGCAAAAGACGCTGGCGCAGGCTCCTGAACGGGTTCGCTCCGAGATTCGTATCGCCCGGGATGTGGAGCAGTGGGTTTCCGAGCTGCGCCGACTTCAAGCTCGTGCTCGCGCCAGGACGGATTTTCTGGAAGACCTCAAGGGAGGCAAGCGGAGTCTCGATTTTCTCAAGCATCCGCTTTATCCCTACCAGCAGGAGGGTGTGCTGCACCTGGCCTTTGGCGAACGGGGCTTGCTGGCAGACGAGATGGGGTTGGGCAAGACGGTGCAGGCGATCGCGGCCTGTGAGCTCCTCCGTCAGATTCGCGGCATTGAGCGGGTACTTGTGGTCTGCCCGGTGTCGCTCAAAGCGGAATGGGAGGAACAGATTGCCAAATTCACCTCGCTCCCCGCCCGAGTCGTTTCCGGCACTCGCCCGCAGCGACTGAAACTTTACCGAGCTCCCGCTTTCTTTTACCTTTCCAATTACGAACAGATCCGCAGTGACGGTGACGATATTGTCCGGATAGTGGCCCCGGACGTGGTCATACTGGATGAGGCTCAGCGCATCAAGAACTGGCAGACTAAGACCGCTAAGGCAGTCAAGAAGTTGTCGAGCCCCTATGCTTTCGTGCTGACGGGAACCCCTCTGGAGAACCGAATCGACGAGATTTACTCGATCATCGAGTTTCTGGACCCCTATCTGCTGGGCCCTCTCTTCAGGTTCAACCGGGACTTCTACCAGCTGGACGAGCGGGGTCGACCCTGCGGCTACAAGAACCTGGACATCCTTCGCCAGCGCATTCGTCCCCTCCTGCTGCGCCGGCGCAAGGAAGAGGTGGAGGGCCAACTGCCGCCACGAACCGTCAACAACTACTTCGTCGCCATGGAGGCGGAGCAAAGGCTTCGCTACGACGAGTACAACGCCCGCGTGGCCAGGCTGCTGGCGCTGGCCAGGCGGCGGGCATTGACTCGGGAAGAGGGGGAGAAGTTACAAAAATGGCTGGCCTGCCTGCGCATGATCTGTGACAGCCCGTTCATTCTCGATCAGGAATGCCGGATCTGTCCCAAGCTGAGCGAATTGGAAAGTGTTCTGGAAGAGGTGCTGCAGTCCAACGGCAGTAAGGTGCTGGTTTTTTCCGAATGGGAGAGGATGCTCAGGCTGGTCCGCGACCTGGTCCAGGAAATGGGTCTGGATTTTGCCTGGCACACCGGATCCGTGCCCCAAAAAGAGCGGCGTCTGCAGATTAACCGTTTCAAGGAGGACCCCGGTTGCTGTCTATTTCTGTCCACGGATTCGGGCAGCCTGGGACTCAACCTTCAAGCTGCCAACGTGGTCGTGAACCTGGATCTTCCCTGGAATCCAGCCAGGCTCGAACAGCGCATTGCGCGCGCCTGGCGCAAACATCAGACCAGACCCGTCAGTGTCGTCAACCTCATCTGTGAGAACAGCATCGAGCACCGCATGTTGGACCTGTTGGCCCAAAAGCAGCGCTTGGCGAATAGTGTTGTAGACGGGTTGGGCGATCTGAAGTCGATGCAAATGCCTTCGGGACGGAGTCGCATCGTCGAACGCCTGGAATCTCTCATGGGGGTGGAATCGCCGCAGCAAGAGACCCCTGTCAAGCAACCGATTGCGGCGGCGTCAGTCTCCCATGAACCCGTTCGGGCCTTTGGGGATGACCTGGTCGCCCGCCTGGCGGATCGCCTGCTCTTATTGGAATCGGGGAAGACTCCCGCCGGACACACTACCTTCCTGGCGGTTGTGGATGGTCAAGCCGAGCAGGTCAGGCCGCTGGCCGAAAGGTTGCTGGGTGAGAGCTTCTCCGCAGTAGGGGAAAACCCCTCTCTTGAAGTGGTGGATCGGACCACCTACCAGACCATCCAACGTCTGATTGCTTCCGGTTTGTTGAAAGTCAGCACGGAGTCGATGGGTGAAATTCATCGAAGCTCAGCCTTTCCCGTGGCCGACCCGCAGAGAAGTCGGCAACAACGAAAAAGAGCCCAGAGCATTTTCGCCCAGGCGGATCGGAAGATGCGCATGACCTTGCTGCTGGCGGAGGGCGGCTTCTTTCCCGAGGCGGTCCCCGCCCTCCATGAGGCCATCGAAACCGCCTTGAGGGCACTGGCTTGTCTGGAAGGTCAAGAAATGGCGTCTCCCGAAGAAGGGGTGTCGCCCCATTTCATCCAATCCCATCTCGTCCCCAGCGGCGCACTCCCCGAGGAAGCGCCCTTCGAAATCGGCCGGATGCGACAGGCCATGCGGGAGACCGTCCCAGTGGACGAAAATGAGGCACGAAGTCTCCTCGCATCGCTCAAACCTCTTTTCGATCACGCCCATGTCCGCATCAACAAGGCCGGGCTCAGCTGATTTGTCGACCGTCTCAGCGTTGACCAGCCACGATCAGAAGCCCTGGAAGATGCCGCTCAGGCAATTCATCGAGCACCTCTACTCCAAGCGGTTCGGCAGGAATCGACCGGATATCCTCCTCACCATCGGGGCGAGGTCATCCCCAAAGAGCGTCTCATCCAGGCCGTCTGGTCCGACACCTTCGTCACTGACGAGGTCCTGACCAACGCCGTCTGGAAGCTGCGCCAGGCATTGGGTGACGATTCCAGGCACCCTCAATTCATTCGTAACATTCCGCGGCGAGGCTACCAGCTGATTGCCGCGGTCACCTTTGAAGAGAAGCTGGAAGAAACCGCAGTCCATCTATTTCCAGGCCAACGAAGGCGGTACTGGCCAGATCTGGAAGATGTCCCTTGAAAGCCGCGAAAGGAAGCAACAACTCACACATTCCGCAGGGCTCAAGTTGAAGCCCCGCGAAATGCGAGGGGCGTGTTTGCTATTGGAAAGAAGGCCAAATCTGGAGTGTTCCCGCAGACGGAGGCGAAGAGAGACTCGAACTCGAGAAAGTCATCGAGTATTCACATTGGTGCGTGTGGGAGAGCCACATCGTCTTCATCTCCGAAGACGAGGAAGCCGGTCCAACCATAGAGTTGTTCAACTTGAAGAGCCGCAAAACCACTCAGCTGACCTCTCTGGGCCGCGACACCCAGTTGGCTTTTGGCGAAATCACCGTCTCGCCGGACGGGCAATGGATCCTGTACCCGCGGATGGACCAGAGTGGTAGCGACCTGATGCTCGGCCGGTCCAGCCCGGACTATTCACCATCTTTCTGCTGCAGCGCCGTTATCATCCGCGCTGACTGCGTTGCCCACCCTCGGCCTCCTCGACGTAA
>JBHHYX010000256.1:0-7892 GCA_046757765.1 Acidobacteriota bacterium
CGGCCGAAGATGGTGTGAAGATGAGATGCCAAAATGTGAAGTTATTCTTGCGCGATCCCTAAGAGAGCGATTCATCGCCGGCCCTCAATCCCAAGAAGGAATGCCGGCCTGAACCCACGTCTGATGACCGGGACCACTCGGGATATCGGGCAGGAGGGAAAAGAGAACCTGATTCTCTCCACGTTCGTCGATCAGCTCTTGGATGTACCTGAGCGCTCGATCCCGCCGCTTGAGCAGGGTTTTGATCTCTCTGGAACCGAGATACGGCTTCAGTCTTTCTCGAACAGTCGTTGCATCCAATCTCTTGAGGTTGCTCCACACGGTTCTTTCGCAGAACAAGATGGCTTTGGGATCCGGCAACTGCTTGAAGGTTCTGAAAGAGCGAGTGTGGTCGATCATCCACACTTTCCAGTTCGAATCGATCAGGATATTGCCGGCGTTACGATCGTCATTGAAGATCAGGTTGTCAAAGAGCCGCATGATCTGGAGTTCCATGGTCCAGCGCCAGCGCATGGGCGGCTGGATTCCCTTCTTCATCCGTTCCTTCTCCATCATTGCCTCGGGCACCCAGATCTGCAGTGTCCCTCTCCTGCCCCTGATTCTCCGTTCCACCGTGGGCGGGATATTGTTCAACCCCAAGAGCTTACCGAACTCGTAGGCGGCAACTTCAAAGATAGCGTCATCGCGGAAATCGATACGAACGCGACCACCCTCCAGTTCCATCCTTCTTCGATAGACTTTGACATTGCGGAAACAGGCGTATATCTGAATGCCGTCCTGCTCGAGCAAAACCTTGCGCGGCCGGGTAATGCCTTCCGGAATTCTCTCGTCGTCGACGATAGGGGCTGTCCTCAAGAAATCTTCGATTTCCCGTCCACTCTGAAAGGGAAGCGGGCGTCCCGCGGCGTCTTTCCAGACGGTGGGTGGGAGAGTGTAGGCACCACCCACGAGGGAGGGTTGCGAAAAAACCCCGGTCACGGCAGCCAGGACCGCAATCGCCTCGAAACCGACGGCTTTCCAAAGACTCCTCGTTTTGAAACCTGTATTGGTCTTCATTCCTCATCTCCTTCCGTTAGATAAGGCGGAAACAGAGAAGGAAAAGGGCAAGGCTCCGGGTTTTCACGTCTGGGTTTCTCACAAGCTTTCGTTTCCAAGAGCGGAGACCGGCGTCTTTGCGACCTGTCACAACCGAACGACCGACCAGAAGGTCTCCATGCCTCTGGTGGGTGGGACCGCATGGGATTGCGAGGTGGCCGGAGTGGTGTCAACCTCGGTGATTCGGCGCCATCTTCGCCCATGTGGACGCCAAGCTCCGCCACAAGGGAAAACCCATTCCGATCAACGACGTCTGGGTGGCGGCCGGGGCTCTCTCCCGGAACGCCACTCTGGTAACCAATGATGCCCATTTCGTCCACGTGGAAGGACTGAGGACTGCCAACTGGACGGGTCCTTGAACCTGTGAGGGCTGAATAACAGTCCAACGGCTATCATCCTACCTGAACAACTCGACAGCTTTGCTCGTGGGGATACGCATGTGGATCTTCCAGTTCCGGCTGCATGGCCGCCGGAATCAGACGGGGGACTGGCGTTCCCATTCGGTCCGGGATGTGCTCTGAGCGAGCTCCATGTGACGTTGATGGCTCAGTTTTCAGCCCCAACGGCTAGAAACATTCCGATGAGGATGAAAAAGAGGGCCAGGAAGCTCACCACGAGCAGGGAGCCTGCAGGCAGGAAACTGCCGGTGGCGATAAAACGGTAGCCGAAAAACAGACCCAGCACCATGGCCACCCCGGAAACCACGAATCCACCGGCCATGCGCCCCCGGAGAAGGAGAGTCCCAGAGTAGAATGCGATTGCGCCGGCGGCCACACCCACTGCCAACGAGACCACGCTTCCCGTGCGGAGATCAGCCAGTATTCCGCCCACCAGCACGGTCGCGCCATAGATGAGAGCGGTCCATCCGGCCAGCTTCATGGATTCCCACTCGAGACCTCTGCCTCCGGCTGGGGCTCTGGTTCGCTCACTGGAGTCAGCCCCACATGCCTGGCAAAGAAGGAGAGATAGCGACGGAGTCGATCCAGTTGATGGCGGGGCTCGCGCAGACCGTGCCCTTCACGGGGATAACGAACGAACGTGACGTCTTTGCCCAGGTCACGCAGCGCCCGATAAAACTCTACCGCCTGGGTGGGGGGGACCCGTTTGTCGCTGCCTCCGTGCAGGATCAGCATGGGGCTGCTGACTCGCCGCACATAACGAATGGGGGATTGCCTCACGAAAGCTTCCTCCGAATCCCAGGGGGTTCCCAGAAATTCTTCTCTTTTCAGAGGATTGCCGAAGAACCAGCCCAAGTAATGGGGGATGTCGGTGGTGCTGTACATGCTGTACAGGTTCGTCAAGCCGGCCCCCGGTGAAATGCCTTTGAATCGGTCCGTCTGAGTCGAAATCCAGAAGCTCATATAGCCGCCATAGCTCCATCCGTAGCAGAGCAGCCGGTCGGGGTCGGCCCAACCCTGCCGGATGCAATAGTCCACTCCGGTCATGCAATCGTCGTAGTCACGAATGCCCCAGTTGCCCCGGTTGGCGTTGAGGAATGCCTGGCCGTAGTTGGCGCTTCCACGAAAATTGGGCTGCAGGATCATGAAGCCGTTACCGGCCAGGAACTGGTTGGTGGTGTTGAACGACTCGGTGACGGCGCCGCTGGGGCCGCCATGAGGGTTCAGGATCAAGGGGTAGCGCTGACCGGGCTGGTATCCGACCGGTCGCGTCAAGACCCCTTCGATCCACTCCCCCTCGCTGTTCTTCCAACGAACGACCTCCACCTGCGCCCGCTCGACACCTTCCTCCTCGAGCCAGAGGTTGGCTTGGGAAATACGCCGGGCCTGTTCCAGGTCGGAGGAAGCGGTGTACACCTCGGCCGGCCAGCCCGGGCCGGTGTGGACCCAAACCCAGCGCCCGCCGTCCCGGGAAAGTTCCCATTGGGAGTTTCCTCCCCGAGGGGGATGGATTATGTTGATCTCTCCATGCCGGACGTCAACCACCATAAGGTTCCAACTCGTCCGCTCGCCGGTGGCCGCAAAAATGCGCCTGCCGTCGCTGGACCAGACCGGACTCTGGAAGTTCAAATCAAAATCTCCCAGCAGAATTCTGGGCTGTCCACCTTGGGCGGAAACGAGATACAGCTTGTTGTGCCAGGTGTTGGTCCCGGGGGTCGGCTCGGAGGCAAAGGCGAGGGTTCGGCCGTCCGGCGACCAGCGGGGACTGATGTCTCTTCCGGGGTTTTCGTACAGCTTGCGGGGCGACCGGTCCTGCAAACCCACCACCCATATGTCGCTGTTCCAGCTTTCATCGACTGTGGGATTGGGTCGCGTGACGTAGGCGATTCGATCCGAAGCAGGTGACCACTGAGGATCGCTGACCGTAAACTTGCCTTGCGTGAGCCGGCTCGTCTCCCCGGTCTTGACATCCAGCAGCCACAGATGTTGCATCTTGAACTTCTCGTCCACAATCTCCGCATCATCCTTTTTCTTCTTTTTTTCCTTTTCCTTTTCGCTCAGGGGATCCGGCGTCACGAAGGCAATACGGGTTCCGTCGGGCGAAATTCTGAAACTTTGAATGCCCTCTTCGTGATGCGTCACCGGCCAGGCTTCCCCTCCATCCATGTGCATCACGAAAATCTGCTTCTTGGGGCCTACACCAGGCTCATTCCCCGCCCGCCTTTTCCCTTCCCCTGCTTCTGAACGCGGCTGGAGAGAAAGGCCATCCGGCGGCCATCCGAGAACCAGGCGGGAGAAGAGCAGCTCTCCGATCCAAAAGTCATCTGGCGACGTTCGGAGCCGTCGACCCGAACCCGCCAGATGTGAGTCAGCGCTTTCATCTCCTCATCCTTAAGGTCGCGGGTCCGCTGCGTGTAGAGGACCCAGTTCCCGTCAGGAGAGAGTGTGGGAGCACCCACCCGGTTGATTCGCAGAGTGTCGCGAGCCGAGAGAACTTGGGGCGGGCTCGAATCCTTGGCCGGCGCTCGCTCCGCCAGCGCTGAAGTCGCCAACAAGACCCACCCCACACCCAAACCTACAAACCGTCTCCATTGCATCTCTGTTTCTCCTCATCTCTGAGTTGTCCAAAGAAGGTGACTGCAAGCTACCACAGCCGCCTTCGCCGATCAACGATCCGGCGTGACAGCCGGCAAAACCACCTTCGTTTGGGGTTCCGAGACGGCTCTGTCGCCGTCGACGGCAATCGTCCTGCCAAGAGGGTCCGCCGCCTTTGAGGCGATCGGTCGATCTGAGCCGAGGATACAACTCGGGTGCGAGCGCGATTGCGCCGGGCTTCCCGGACAATCACTCTGTCCAACGATTCTATCCGGAATGCCCCCCACCGCCCGCCCATCCGCCGGGCTGGTCTTCCAAACGCTCTCCGGATACAATTCTTTTAGCCCGCGTTTCTCACAGGCTTTAGCAAGTCAGGCGCCGCCCTGACAAGGCTTGCGACCGAGGCCCGCGCAAAGTGAGACTGCGGCTGGCCGTCTGACACGGCGATGCACCCCGAGAGGTGATCGCCAAGGTGTTGGTCTGTCGGAGCAAATGCGAAACGATGAGAACATTCCTGGCATCCATTGAATCGGAATATCGGCGTTACAAGGCATTGGCCGATGGGGCGATGGCTCAGTTGTACAGTATCACCGTGGAAAGGTGAATCTACTTCTTCGGCAGGCGGGTCATGCTCCGGCGGCAACTGACTTTATTGCCTTTGTGCGCGGCGCACCCGCCGCCACCGAAGCTACGGCTCGACGAGATCGGAGCATCGGCCTTTCCGCCTCTCGTCCCTCTGAGACGGGGCCTCGCTAAGCAGTAGAGATGGCCCATGAGCACGCGTCGTCGAATGTTCAAGACTCCTCCGCCGGCAAGTTCGTGGTCCCGGTGCGGTTCGTTGTGGCAATGTCCCGGGTGCGGCAAGCTTTACCCGCGGGCCGGACAGGGACACTCGTGCTGCGTCGTCTCGCTCGAAGACCACTTCCGGAGTCGACCTCGTGCGCGCCAGCTGTTTGATGCCTTCCGTGGTGCCGTCGAGGAGGTCGGGGGGCCGGTGCGTTTATCCATCGCGAAGACGCGAATCGGATTGATCACGCGACTCACCTTCTCCGCCGTGATGCCGCGCAAGGACTACCTGCGGGCCCACATTCTCCTGCGGCGAAGGGTCCCATCGCAAAGATTCATACGCATCGACGACGGCCCACCTTACTGGGTACACCACTTCGAAGTCCGCGATGAGGCGGACCTGGATGACGAGTTGCGGACATGGCTGCGCGAGGCCTACCGGGTAGGCACAGGCCGCTGAGGGAGATCCTTTCCTCGGTACCCACGACTGCGGAACCTGTGAGAGGGCGGGTTGGCGGAGTCAGTTGTCCCGTCTACTCAACAGCTTTCTGATGGTGTCGCCTGGAACCACGACTCTGGTGCAGCTTCACGGTCGCATACTTCCCCGACCTGTCTGGCGCGCTCGAATCATGGGGTCGGCACCTGTGTTCGGGAGGCTGGATCGCGCTCACGGAAATCGACGACCTGTTTGGACACGCACCACTGGGTGCTCGGGCCCATCGTTGCTCGACGACTACGCCCGCGACGCCCTATTCACAGCCCGGTACGACTTCCACATGGGCCGAAAGCTCGCCGGCCACCTGGAGCGATTCGGCTTCACAATCTGCTGTTCCAAGCACCCTGGTGAGGAAGACGATCAATCGAACTCGCCCAGGTCCAAGGCCGGACCGTCGGCAGCCAGGAGGTTTCCCACCCAACTCCCGCTGTCTCCGGAACCGTCGCGGCACAAGCGTGGACCCCGGAGGTCGTCCGGGCGCTGTCAATTCCCCCACCATGGCGGCGTCGCAGGCGAAGCCTGTGTCGTACAGGAGGATGAACCGCGTGGTCGGTACGGTCTGGAAGAACCAGCGACCCGTTTCCGCTGACGATTCAAAGAAGCTCCCGTCGGCGAGCAGGCTGAATTGCCCACCGCCGGCGTCACCACTCGCCATCCGGTAGTTGTAGTCGATCGTGGCGACGAGACTAGACGGCAGATAGCGGGTCGTATCCGACGTGTCGCCTGCCGCATTGTCGCTGATGTTGCCGGCTTCGTCCATGAACTGGACATGGACGGTCACGAACTCACCCGGCTGGAGCGACCCCAGGTCGAAGTCCTGGACCTCAGCTTGGAAGGGCTGCCACGGCACTCCAGCCAAGGCCGGATCGGTGCTCAGGCGCATCACCTACTCAGAGAATAACTTGACATCCGCATGGTAAGACGATATCTTACCTCATATGAAGACGAAAGTTTCGACGAAAGGTCAGATTGTGCTACCGGCTGAAATCCGGCAACAGGATGATATCGAGCCGGGACAGGAGTTCGAGGTCGAGCGCATCGATCGCGGCGAATACCGGCTCGTCCGCCGAACACCTCCACTCAACGCCGGCCTAGTAGACTGGCTTCTGGCCTGCCCCGAAAAGGGATTCTTTGAGCCCATCGATTCCGAACCCACGGACTCGCTATGACCTACCTCGTGGATGCGAACGTGCTCAGTGAAGCCACCAGACCCGACCCGGCTCCCGAGGTGATCGAGTGGCTGAGGGAAAACGAGCGCGAAATTGTAGTCGATCCAATCATCCTCGGTGAAATCAAGTATGGAATCCTTCTCCTGCCTCGCGGCAAGCGCCGGACGCGACTGGAACGCTGGTTCGAGGACGGGATCCAGCGCATCCACTGTCTCCCTTGGGAAGCGGCCGCCGGGCTCCGATGGGCCGGGCTTCTCGCTGCCCTCCGTGCCTCCGGCCGCTCCATGCCGATCAAAGACAGCCTGATCGCGGCGACCGCCCTCTCCCACAACCTGACGGTCGTCACACGGAATCTCAGTGATTTCGGAAAGGCCGGGGTCGAGCTCCTGGACCCGTTTGCTTGACGCGACGGCGTCATTCCCCATATGGCCTCCCACAGCGCCCTTCCCGCGAGGAGGTAGTCAGTAGTTGCTGGTGCTACAACCTGAATAACACTCTGGTCCGAGGCGGATGCGTGTCCGCCCCGAATGGATCGATATGATCCACCGCCTGTCAGTCCGCCGCTTCCGGCTCTCCACTAGGACCGGTTGTGAGAAATGGGGGCTAATGCGGCGCTGGAGGAGAAAGCGACATTTGGAGGCGGTCTCCAATGCGATCTTGCCATCGCTGATGACGAGCAGCACATCTTGAAGGGCCACCAGATCCTCCAGGGGATTCCGTTCCACCGCAATCAAATCCGCTTCCAGACCCTTCTGGATGCTTCCCGTGCGGTCCTGGACGCCCAGAAGGTCGGCGGCCCTTGAAGTCGCCGCCTGGATCGCCTCCAGCAAAGTCAGGCCGCAGCCCGCCAGCTCGGCCACGTCGTGCTGGATCCTATCGTCTTCGATGGAAGGAAAGATCCAGAAGGGGCATCCGGCGCCGTTTGATTGGCATGTTCTCTTTTGTCGGCGATACTGTTCTGGACCCTTTCTGGGGATTGGCAATACGACAGTGGCCGCGATATCGATGCACCGACCATCAATTGGTTTCGAAATTGAGCCACGATACATCGAACTTGGAAGGAAGAACATCGGCCAACCCCCGGCACACTGCACTCTTGAGTTCTTTGCAGATTAGCTGAGGGAGGAGGGTAGTGAGCCCAAATCCGATCTCATTCTTGGGTCATCTTCAAAGAACAGGGCTACCACTCCCGCTCAAACAAACATTCGAATGCTCTGGGTGAGGGGATCGTCGCTGACTTGATCGCACACTGCGACGCAATCAGGGACAAAGCGGCCAGGCGCGGAGGTTCGACCGGCTATGGATTTTGGAGGCTGCATGCGCGATCGTCGTCAAGATGGACAACATCGACTA
>JBHHYX010000257.1:0-7881 GCA_046757765.1 Acidobacteriota bacterium
ACTCCCCCGCCTATCCCGCAGGAAGAGCTTGAGCGCCTCGAGGGCCGTGTCGATGGCGAGCTTGTTCCGGTACTTGAAGCAGTCGGCCACCGTCTTCGCTGCCCCGTACGCGCGGACGTTGACCCCGTCCAGCTCGTGCCTCTCGATCCCTTCCGTAAAGGCCCGTCCGGTGAACCAGAACACGCGGATCAGGGGATGCTTCAGCCGCGGAGGCTCCTTAGACTGGACGAATCCGCCGCGCCTTCCCTTTCTTTGAGGGGAGGACAGCTTTGGAGTGCGGCAGGAAAAGAAGTAGGAAGTCAGAAAGGGACACTCATTAGGCGGCACCTGTCAAGTGGGCAAACTATTCCCTATCGGAGACAGATTCTGTGGCTCCCCCCTTGAAGGAGGGCCATTCCTTTGGTGGCTCACGACAGAGGTGCCGACTAGATGATTATCATTGTGGCCCATGTCTTTAATTCTCAATTCTTCGAAAACGGCGCTAATCAAGGCTAGCTAGTTCCCATCCAAGAACTTGTAAATAATTGTGACATAATAGCTTATGGTCTGGGATGAGAACTAGAAAATTCCAAGGACCAAGGAGCCAAATCTCAAACAAATCCCAAGGACCAAGCTTCAAACCCCAAAACGGCTCTTGCATTTGCGATTCTCGTATCGACAACCAACCTTGGGGATAGCAGTTGGAACTCGGCAATTTCGAGTTCCCATAGCGACCTGGTAACATTCGTTTTTTCAATGACTTATTCTTTTCTGGATGGGAACTAGCTATAGCTAGGGCGGTTTCCGGGTGGCCTTCAGTGCCGACGAGTCGGAAGACCAGAAACGCTCCGTCCCTGATTCCACGCCTGCCTCACGAGTTGAATCAGATTTATGCATCTGTTAACATCGTGATTCATGATTCAGAGAACAACTGTGGCGGCGGATGCGGAGGTGTTGGAAATGCTGAGGGGGGAGGCCAAACGACGTGGCGTCTCGTTGGCAGCGCTGGCCGGCCAGATCCTGGCGGACAAGGCAGCCGATCTTCGGCGTGCCCGGCGCCCTCGCTTCGGTGTCGGACGCTCCGCTTCCGGAGTTTCTCAACAAAGCGTCGATCGAGAAGATCTGCCGGCGGAGCAGTGATGGCTCTCGTCCTGGACACCGGCCCGATTCTCGCTCTCTTGGACGCAGACGACCCTGGTCACTCTCGATGCGTCTCGCTGCTTGATGAAATCGACCAACCTCTGGTTCTCGTTGCACCCACCCTGGTGGAAGTCGACTACTGGATTCGCAAACGTCTCCAACCTGAAGTTTGGTCTATCTTTATCGAGGACATCGTGGCGGGTGCCTATCGCTTGGAATCTCTGGCTTCTCAAGACCTGATTCGGGTGGCGGAACTCCAAGCCGACTATGCCGATCTCGGCCTGGGCATGGTCGACGCGGCGGTGATCGCCATTTGTGAAAAACTGGGTGAGGCGAAGGTCGCGACGCTCGATCGGAGACACTTCAGCGTTGTCCGGCCCAAACACTGCGACTCTCTACAGCTTCTTCCGGAGTGACCCGGGCCGGTCTGGGGAGACGGGCTGAATCGACGGCACAATCCAAACTGACGATCCCGATTCAGACAATACGAAAAAGCACGACTGCTGAGCAGTGTCTCGTAGACGCCTAAAAAGGATTGCATCCGGAGTGCGTTTTCAAGACCAATCCAGCGGATCGGCTGGCGGTGGGAAGCATTCCGGTTACAATCTGTTGAACTGAGCCGCGCAGCAATCAAAGAAATAAGTAGTCGGTCCGACCCCCCCAGTTTAAGGGTGTTGTATGACTCATTGATCTCCCCACGCCGATCAAGCAAAGCAGCACGCTGATGACTGGAACGAGAAGCACTTCTGGATGACTCCGATCTGGAATTGGAGGTCACGCCGCTCAAGTGCGCTGCCCGTCCCTATGCTCCCGCTGAGCCATTGGAGTTACAATATCGGGGAGGGTTATCTGAGATTGGGAGATGAGGATGGCAACACGAAAAAATGAACTTGAAGCCGAAGTGCTGAAACTGCCCTCAGAGGAGAGAGCAGATCTCGCCCGTCGTCTAATAGAAAGTCTCGAAGAGGTGGACACCGGCGATTTCGAGGCCGAGTGGATAGAGGAAGTGGAGCGTCGTTACGCAGCGTATCGACGGGGAGTGACAACTGGCCGGCCTGGCGGAGACGCGCAAGCCCGATTGGAATGAAGGGCTACGAGTTCCTCCCGGCAGCTGTTTTACCGGGGGCTAGTCGATGGTTTCTATTTGGTCGCCGACCTGTCCCGAGAGAGCTACTCCCGTGTTGCCGATCTGAACCGGCAATTTGCCGATTTGAACCTTGGATTCGTAGATGCCGCAGTGATCGCCATCGCCGAGGCGCTGGGGCTGGGGCGGATCGCCACTACAGATCGCCGTGATTTCGGCGCTGTCCGTACAAACCTCAATCTGGGAATTGCTGCCCTGATGGAGACTCATTTATGGGGGAGTACCAGCGGGAATGTTCTCGTCCGAGCGGATCGCCATGAAACTGCCGGCATTTCGAGACGGGTCAATTCTCTGCAGCGAGCCACAGACGGAGGAAACGGCGGGCTGACGCCCTAACACGGTCGGGTAAACCCGGTGGCACTTGATTGAACCTGGAGACCGTATTGCGGTCTGGCGAGCTGAAGTCCCCTGCCCTCATCCATGACAAGAGGGGAGGATGACAAAATTGACTGGACGAGCGGAACAGGCGACGCTCGCAAGGTCTTTGCCAGGGTCTATCCGCTTGTGAGGAGCGATCTCCAGAGTCGAGGGGCGGGCCGGCATTTGACCGGAAGCGGTCCACCCTGCGATCCTGGATCGTCAACTACAGGGTTGAGTCACGGTCCAATGGAATTGTGTTGTAAGGGCACGTGATTCTCTGGCGCTTCGGCTGATCATCGGGTTTGTGAAAATGGGCCAGCCTCGCGATAGTCAGGTACGATTGGCGGCTTTCAGCTGGCTCTCTGCGCAGGTCGCCATTCATGGGGAGGTACTGCCACGGGGCCTTTTGGCGCAAGGATTTGTCTTCCAGGGCCACCGAGTTCCGCTGGTGAGTCCACAGGGCATTTTCAAGCCGAAAATTCTGCCCGAACTGCCTCTGACGATCACGACGGTGTTCCGAGGTCCATACAACGACAGCTTCACCCAGGATGGCTTGCTGGCCTACCGGTATCGTGGCACCGACCGGAATCACCGAGACAACGTGGAACTGCGGAGAGCAATGAAGAGCAGGATCCCTCTGATCTACTTCCAGGGGTGTCGTGGCGGGTTGTTATCTGGCAGTCTGGCCGGTGTGGTAGGGACAGGCCTGAGTTGTTGACCTTCACTGTGGCCGTTGACGATGCTCACCTGGCGGTGCGGGATCTGTCGAGAGAATCGACCGCTGATCTCGTCTCTGAAGACGTCTCGGCCCGAAGGGCGTATATCACCTCAACGGTTCGTCACCGGCTCCATCAACAGGCCTTTCGTGCCCATCCCTCCAGGGGAGGCGCGACGAACACGGCCCGCCGTGTCTCAAAGGCCTTGACATCAGGCCTGACCCGGAATACTTCCGTTTTTCCGATCGACTCGCTCCCGAATCCACTCCTATTGCATATCTCCAATCCAGACCACATGCTCCTTTAACGGGCCCTTTTTCAGTCCCTCATAGAGCCTGCGGTCTGCCGTGACCACCTTGGCTTTGAGAAGGGGTGCGAGAGCCACATAGAGGCAATCGTAAATGCTCTGCGCCGTCTGGTTGGCGAAGGCGAAGGCGGAATCGAGGAACAACATGAACGGGTGGTGCTGTATGGGATATCGGCGGAGCGCATCCCTGAGGTCGCTTCCCTCCTCGGGGGTAACGAGCCCCCGCCGGGTCCACTTGCAGATGATGCTGTCCATCTCCAACAGCAGGAAGTCGGGCGCATGAAGTTGGTTGCTCTCATCCAGAATTGAAAGAGCGGCTTGGCCGTATTCCTCCTCAACGAACCACTTCGCGGCCACACTCGCATCTATAACGAACAGGCTCACCGCCGGCGGGCCTCGCGGATCAGTTGGACCGTATCGGGAAACCTCCTACCCTTGAACCTACGACGGAACTCCGAGGAGATCTTCCGGGCCGTCTCCATATCCACCTTGGGCGCATTCGCCGCCTGCTCCAAAATGGCTTTGACCTCGCTTTGAAGAGAGCGCCCGTCCTCCCTGGCGCGCCGTTTAAGAGTCTCCACAATTTTTTCGTCCAAGTCGCGAACAAGTATCTGTGCCATTGGCAATCTCCCACCCGAGCTATCAGAATGATAGCATGAAACTCGCTTCCTGTCAGCGCTTTTCTGGCACAGGCCGAACCTTCTCCATCTGTCGGCCCTGAGGTCCCGGTTGTCGCTTCGGAGAACACGGTTCACTCAGTCCGTAGCCGAACGATAGGCTGGACGGTACTTGGACTGTTCCTGGGAATCGTTCTGGGAGTCCTCGTCACATGGAATCTCAAACCGGAATCTGCTCTCGAACCGGGGGCTACGGCTCGGTTGAGCCTGATGCTTTCGCAGGAGACAGAGCTGACCGCTCTAGATAGCCCAGCCCTGGCGCTTTCTCCCGATGGAAACCAGCTAAGCTAGTCTACGTTGCCAGGAACGCCGACGGGAATCAGTATCTCTACCTGCGGCCGATGGAGCGGGCGGGTTGCAGGAGGCTCGATACTCATTGGCGCTGGTGGATCGCGAAGGTGAGTCCCGGCTTCTTGCCGACACGCTCCGAAGCTTCGAATCCCCTCGCTTTTCACCCGACGGAAAGAAGGCGGTCGTCACCATCCGCGATCCAAATACCGACGTGTGGGAGTTGGAAGTCGAACGGGGAACCCTCAGCCCGCTCACGTCGGCCAGCGGCGAAGATGAGACGCCAATCTGGTCGACAGATGGCCGACGCGTACACTTTGCATCCTCCCCGGCCGAAGAACTGCGAACCGTGTCCTGGACCGCCGCTGACGGCACTGGCGCCGTTGAGAGTCTCCTGACGCTGACCAGTGATCAGCACGTCCATCTGGGCTCATGGTCGCCCGACGGGCGGGTATTGGTCTTCGTGCTGATACCTCCGGATGGTATAGAGGAGATCTGGGCCTTCGAACCGGGTGAGGATCGCGAACCGCGGCCTTTGACTTCTCCGCAGAGTAGGTTCAAGGAGGCTACTCCGGCCGTTTCGCCGGATGGTCTCTGGCTTGCTTATGCGTCGAACAGGTCTGGGCGATTCGAAATCTTCCTTCAGCCTTTTCCCGGACCCGGTGGTGGGCGGCAGGTCTCATCCGAGGGTGGTCGGGAGCCGGTTTGGGCGAAAGACGGCCGCGAATTCTTCTATCGCAACGGCGACCGGATGATGGTTGTCGACGTGACAACCCAACCGTCCCTCTCTCTAGGCACTCCCAGGGTTCTCTTCGAGGGACGCTACGTCAGCACGCCCTGGCCCCTCACAAACTATGATGTGGCCCCGGACGGTAAGACCTTCCTGATGGTGAAGGCGAGAGAGGAGCCACTGGCAACCTCGCGTGTCAATTTCGTCTTGAGCTGGTTCGAAGAACTCAAACGCCTCGGGCGTAACGCCTTCTCAGCGCGGCGCTTCCGACGCCTCGCGACGAAACCTGGTGCATAATCCGGGCTAAGCCTTCTTCGTGTAGAGCGTCTGAGTGGGGAAGGCCATTTCCAGCCCTTTCTCGTTGAACTTACGCAGAATTTCCAGGTTGACCGCAGACTGCGTCCCGAAGATGTCGCTGCCCTTCTTGATGTAGTAGACGAAGGTGAGATTCATAGAGAAGTCGCCGTACTCGGTAAAGGCCGCGACGACCTTTTCTTCAAGCGCGGGGTTCTCGGCGGCGATTCCTTTCAGCAGATCCATCGCCTGCTCCATCTGTTCGGGGGTCGTGTCGTAGGTCAGCCCCAGCCCCACAACCACCTTGCGAGAGGGCTCGGCGCTCACATTTTCAACCGGGCTGTCGGAGAACGTGGAGTTCGGAATAGTCACGATTCTTCCGGCAAGGGTTTCCAGTCTCGTACTCCGTAGCCCGACCTCTTTGACGACTCCGTCCAAGCCTGCCACGATAACCCGGTCGTTGAGCGTAAAGGGCTTGTCGACAAAGATCGTAAAACCGCCGAATATATTGGAGACGGTATCCTTTGCAGCCATGGCAAGAGCTAAACCGCCGATGCCGAGTCCGGCAAGCAGGGCTCCCACGTTATAACCGGCATTGTCGAGGGCGATAATGATCGCCAGAGCCCAGATCACGACCTTTACACTCTTGCGGGCGATGGGAAGTATTTGATCATCGAGGTCTGTTTCGGTTTTGGCAGCGAGAGGGACCAGATACTCCCGATACAGGGAGTCGAACAGACGTGAAATCACCCAGGCGATCGTCAGCACGATCAGTACCTGGAAGACCTGACCTACCCACAGTCGTACGTTGTCCGGCAGCGTGAGCGTGTTCGCTCCGTACCAGATACCGAAAAGGGCGACCACGACAGTCGTGGGTTCTTCGATCATGTCCACTATAATGTCGTCGAGTCGCGTCTTGGTTTTGGCTGTCAGACGGCGTACGACACGCCCAAAGATCCAGTACAGGATCTTCCCTGCAATGACTGCGCCGACAATGATCAGCAGTGCTACCAGCCACTGCTCGACTGTGTTCTGGTAATAGGTTCTTGACAGAATGTCTTGCATGTTGACCTGCGAGAAAGCCCCGTGCTTCGACTCAGCTGCCGGGAAGGCCCTTTTCCAGGCGCCTGCACAGATCTCTCAGGAATACCTTCTTTTTCTTCAGGCCTTCCCGGAAATCCTTCCGATCGGTCCCCGCGATCTCCATGCGCAGTTCCGAACAAGTGAACTCCAACACTTCGAGTAGAGTCCTGGCTTCTTCATCGGTGAGATCGATGCTTCGCATAGCACCTCCTGCCGCTCAGCACGCTCCATTCAGATCGCTATGCGGCTCCAGCCGTGGTGGGCCGAGCGGACCCTGGCCCGGCTTGCCCGTTGCCTTCCCTCCTCTGGTCGTGGCCGTCGCGATTGTTTTCTTCTCTCAATATCGGGCGGCCTCTTCAACAAGTTACCACAGTTTCGGGCGGCGGCGCGAAGCTGCTGTGTGCGCCTTTGTTTACTTCTGGATCTAGTCTTCATTCCCGATGGGTTCAGACTCCAGCAGGTAGCGGGCAGGAGCCTCTTTGATGCTGAGAAAGTAGATTCCCTCAACCAAGCCACCCGGGCCCTCGGCACCGTTGACACAAGATTGGAGGGCTTGATAGGGTCAGGTGATTGAAAGCAGTTGAGAACCCTCCGTCCCCAACTCTGCGGCCTCGTCTTCATGCTGATGACCCTCTGAGGTAGGTAGAGAGACTCCCCAACTTCCAGCCTAGGTGCTCTTCTCGGACACCTCACTGCGGACCTTGCGCGCCTACCCGAAACCCTCATCCCCCGTGCTACTTCACTGAAAGCACGGCGCCGGTGGAGTAAGCGCCGAATTCTGGGGCATACATCGACTGCAGGGTGGCCGGGCTCACCCTGAAGGTGCCGGACAGAGTGGCCCGCAACCGGTACTTGAAGGTGTACTCCCCCTGGGGCAGTTGCTCGAAGAAGAAATGGCTGGCCGAGTCGTGGGTCTCCTCGTACCGGCCAATTCCGAGATCCCACTTGTAGCGCGACACGGAATGTTCCGGTTCCAGCCCCGCGGCTCTGGGATCGCGCAGATGAACATACTCGGCGGGATGTCTGGCGACAATGGAGAGGTGAACCTCCACTTCATCTCCGAGCTCGATCGGTGCTCCTTCCTCAAGAGGGATGAGGACACCACCTGATGGCGAAGGCTGGCGCTTGAAATAGCGTCTTGAAACCGAGAGCAGATCCCCGCT
>JBHHYX010000258.1:0-7880 GCA_046757765.1 Acidobacteriota bacterium
CTGCCTGGAAAACAGACGGCGGTGACGGGAGCGGACGGTCTGGCCCTCTTTCGCACCTTCGATCTTCTGGGAGACCGCAAGCCCCCCACCCAGGCGCTTCTGGTCACCGACATTACCAGGGAGGGTTTTCGCTTCGATGCGGAAGACAGTGTTTTGAGCAAGCGCCTGAAGTTCGACACAGCGGGTAACTGAGCGCCTGGCGCACCTTCCTCGAAATGCACCCGTCTCCCGTGATATTCGATGAGGTGCAATATGCCCCCGACTTCTACTCCTGAGGCGAAGTCATCGGCCCCGACGGCCTCTGGAAAGAGAGACGAGTGAGGGGTCTCTAGAGAAGGCGAAATCCGGTGATCTTGATGAGATCGTCGGTCTCCCCGTCCACCGGGTTGGACACGAAGTCTTTCAAAGCTTCGGACTGCTCTCCGTGCTGGACGATGTAGAAGGCCGTCGCGCCGGTGGCGTCAAAAATGAAACCGGTGGGTTCGGCATCCGGGTCGGTGATCGAAAGCAAAGCGACGCAGCCATCTGACCTGGTGTCCCGGTCATCTCCATCCGGCAGACAAGCGAAAACTTCGCCGAACTGAGCGTCCTCGGCGACGTAGACATTGCCCGTGACAGGTTGAAAAGCGAGATTATCGTAGCTGTTGAAGCGCCCATCGCCCTCGACAAAGCGATTGGCGGTGACAACGGCGAACTCATCGCCGGCGGCCAGATAGACCAGACCGGTGCGGGGATCCACTCTCTCATCCGCTGCATCCGGGTCGGCGTCGATGGCACACATCACTTCCGCGAAATGCCCGGCACTCGCCCGCCCACTGTCAGTCCAGCAGAGACGGACACCTTCGCCTTCGTAGAGCGGGTCACGATGAAGATCCTCCGGCTTGAAGTGTCCAGTCGCGCCGGCGGCGTCGGCGTCTGAACGCGCGGTGGGAGCATTCACCTTGACCCAAGCCCCCTGTCCAACCTCACACCCCTGGCCATATTGAGGAAAAGTAGAGCTGGTCGACTCCCGGCAGGATATCGTCATGGCGAAACTTTTCCCCGACACGAGGGGAGAATCCGAGAGGTCGGAGAGGGGTCCGCTTTCATTGCGCCGCCTGTCAGGCAGGAATTTGAAGAGAGCTCCGCCGTCGCTGTCCGGCAATCCGTCCGAGCCGGGAGTGAGCTCATCGACCCCAAAGACCACACCGCTTTCCAGAACCGTGAAGCCCTCCCAGGAGATGGTGGGCAACGCCCTTCTCTGAATCACCTGAGTACTGGCCCTGGGGCTGTCAATCCCGTCGCGGATATCACCGGAGACCCGGTCCGCAACCCAGTGTCCGTTGGTACCCGTCGGGTCGATGATCTCATAGACTCGGCCATCGTCCACTTCTTCGGCGGCCAAGACGGTCCCCCAGGGAGTGGTCCGGACCCCGTCGCACCGACTCATGCCATGGAGAATTGTCGCCACTTGCCGAGTGGCAACATCCACGCGCTGCACGGCCGGGTTCAGCCCCTCATTGCCTGCGGGAGTCATCCCCCTCCGACTCTGCTCGATACAGATGATCAAGTGGGTATAATCGTTCTCATTCGGCCACAAGGCGATCATGTCGCCCCGGACAGCGACGTTTCGGGCCACGAATTCGGCCTGAAGCTCTCCTTCCCCGGCCAGCAGCTGCCGGTCATTCGCAGTGGCCATCTCGCGCGGGACCGCATCACCGGCATTGGCCGGATTCGGCAACGGCCTTCGGAACCCAAACAGTACCTCGGAAAGCTGTTCCAACAGCTCTTCCACCAGACTACCGAACCCGGCTGCCCGGGACGCCGGAGTGACGGTGATGGCCAGAGTTGACAGAATAATCAAACCGACGGTGCCCGTGTAGAGTCTCTTCATTTCTCCCCTCTCCTCTCCTCGCATGGATGCGGACCCGCACTTGTCACACCTGGTCTACAACAGAGCCGGAGGCGTTCGCGCTGACTGCGTTGCAAGGTCAGCCTCTTCGACCGTAGTCGACGGCTACGACGACTGCGGGTGGCTTCGAGCGTAGCGCCCCGGTCGGCACGCCTGCTTCTGGCTCTTTGCGACCACCATGAGTGAGAAGTCCGCCTCCACAAACGCATTCCCGAGACCCCGTCTGGGGCTTCTCTTATTTGACGTTCATTCGGAGGGCATCCCTCAGACTGATGTGATGGCTCTCCAAGGTTCGTCCCACCGCCTTGTCCAGTTCGACGTGACTTTTGATCAGGTCGACCTGGCCGCGCAAAAGGAGGGACTGAGCCTGCACCAGATCGCGTTGAGCTTCGATCAATTCGCGGGTCGTTCCCAGACCCACTTGAAACCTGGCCTGCTCCCCCTCGAGCCGTTGCGAGGCGGCGCGAACGGCTGCCTGGGACGCCTCCAGCCTGGCCCGATTCATCTCGATCCGGGTCAGTGCGGTACGGATCTCCAGGGTCACCACCTGTTTCAAAGCCCGCTTCCGGAGCTGGGACTGATCCAGGGCGATTTGCGCCTGGGCGCTTTCGGCTCGAGCTTCGGTGTTGAAGATCGGCAGATTCAGCCTCACCCCCAGCGAGTAGCCATGGAAATCGCCCCCAAAGAGCTGTGATAAAGAGTCTCCGACACCTCCCGGAATGACGTCCACTATCTGAGGGTTGACGAATCCTTGGGAGAAGTCTCGGATCACCTGAACGCCTCCCAGTCCGAACTGTTGATAACTGAGCGAGAGATCCAGGGTGGGCCGCAGCTGGTCGCGCGCCAGCTTCAGGTTCACGCTCTGATTGACCACCTCCAGGTCGGCTTTCTCAACCTCTGGTCGCAGCTCTTCAGCCAGCCTCACGAGTTGGTCGATCGGTTCGGTGACGGGGGCCGGAGAAAAGACGGCGTCGGAGGGGATGATCTCAGCCGGGAACTCTCTGGGGTCCTGGAATGAGGTGATCAATTGAACCAGTTGATCCTGGACCTGACGGGAGTTGTACTGGGCGCGAATCAGCTCTTCCCGCCGAGAGGCCACTTCGGCTTCCGCTTCGATGACGGTCAAGCGGGCGGCAGTCCCCACTTCCAGCCGCGCCCGGTTGTGCTCCAGAGTCGTCTGGGCCAGTTGAAGCGATTTCTCCTTGACCTTGATGTCCTCCAGTGCGAATTGCAGCTCCCAGTATTGACCCTGAACCTGAGCCACCACCTCCACCACCTTCTGCTTGAAGTCCTGGTCGCTGACATCCCTGTTGTTGCGGGCGATCTCAATCTGGTAATCAGCCGCCACGCGTCCAAAACCCTTCAGTAGACTCTGGCGCAGCGTCATGCGGAAATTGGTGTCGATGGACGGTACCAGGCTGCTGAAGAAGTTGGTGCTCCGATTACGCGTGCCGGTGAAGGAGCCTTCGACGGCGGTGCCGGTGGAAAAACTCTGAGTGTAATCGAAGTTGTAGGCGGTGGCGACATTGGTGACGCTGTTGCCTCCGGCCAGAACGCTCCCGGTGGGAATCTTCTGCCGATCCCAGGTCAGATCAAAGGTGAAGCTGGGATCGTAAATACCTCGAAGCGCCTCAACCCCCCAAAGGCTGAAGACGGAATTGTGCCGCGCGACATTGATGTCCAGGTTCTGGCGCAGCGCCATTTCGATCGCCTCCCGCTCGCTCAGATGAACCTTGCCGTCCGCGCGCACCGCCGGCACCCGGGTCGGCCCCACCACCACCGACTCTCTCTTCTGATGGTGAAAATATTTGGTAAACAGATTGTCTCCCGCGCCGGCCCAGGCATGCAGACCCAGGGACAGGAGGATCAAAGCTGGGAGCTCGATTCGAATAGAAAAGCGCCCCTGAGAAGACTTCGTCATGGGTACCTCCGAAATTGGATGAGTCAACCCGAGTTTCCGACGCCGGCTCTGGCGGCAAAGCCGGAATCATCCACGTTGACTGCGTTGCGCTGCGTCGGGTTCCGGGACGGACTACCAGAGCCCTCGGTGGCGACGTCTGCTCGGGACAGGCTTCTCCACCGTCTCGCGACAATTGAGTGTTGAACAGCTCGGTTGGCTGAGTCGGAGCAAGCCGACCGGCACCGGCCCCGAAGGGGCGGATTTCAATAGCCAGGGGTGACAACCTCGTACTTGTTCAGCGGGTGAGAAGGCAAACAAACCGATAAGCCCAAAGGGCTTGCGTCGTCCAGCCCAGGGTTGGCAACAACCCTGGGTTTGGCGGTCGTCGTGCCCCCCCATCAACCCCAACGGGGTTGTGTCTCTATCCAGTGCAATCCCTCTAACTCGTAACCGGGTTCATTCTCCTCCACGACGGAATACTCGGACAGGCTCCTGGAGCCTTCCCACCACCCGGCTTATCTCACCGACTCGACCTTGACTGCCGCGGGGAAAGGAGCATTCAGTAGCACCGTCCGAGTGGGATAGGCGAATTCAATCTGCTCCTCTTCGAAGCGCCGGTGCAACTCGATGTTGATCTCCTGTTGAATGTTCATGTAGGTGCCGTAGTCGGGCACCAGCACCCAGTACACCACCTCGAAGAGGAGTGAGGAGTCTCCGAAGTTCTTGAAGTGGGCTCGGTCGAAGCGGACGTGCTGGTGCTCTTCGATAATCTCCCGAATCATCCCCGGAATCGACTTCAGTTTGTCACTGGGAGTCTGGTAGACGACTCCAATGGAGAACACGACCCGACGCTGCTCCATGCGCTTGAAGTTGCGTATTCGGCTGTTGAGCAGGTCGGCATTGGAAAAAACGAGCTGTTCTCCCCACAAGCTCCGTAACCGTGTTGTCTTCAGACCAATTCTTTCCACCGTGCCCGACAGCTCTCCGACGGTGACAAAATCACCAATCAGGAAAGGCTTGTCCAGCAAAATGGAGAGTGAGGCGAAGAGGTCGCCCAGAATGCTTTGGGCCGCCAGGGCGACGGCAATTCCCCCCACGCCCAGGCTGGCCACCAGGGCGGTTACGTCGACTCCCAGGTTCTCGAGGGCCAGAAGCAGCAGCACGGACCAGAGAGCCAGTTTCCCGATGAAGGCCAGGGCCGCGGTGGATCCGGCCCCGCCTGGTTCTTCTCCCGCTTCCAGCTCGACATAGTGGGAGACCATGTAGTTGACCAGGACGCCGCTCCAGCTCACGGCTTGGAAAAACACCAGAATGACGGCGATCCAATTCAGCCATCCCTGTAAGACTGGAGCGAGGATGAGTGCCGTCGATCCGACCCACAAGGAGAGGACGATGAGAAAGAACACACGGGTCTTTTGGAACAGCTCCGCCACCAGATCATCGAGCGTGGTTTTCGTGCGGCGGGAGAATTCTTTCAGACGCCTGGTCAGGACGAGGCGAACCACTCGAAGGGCGGCCAACGTCACCAACGCTAAAGCCAGGGCCGTCAACCAGGCTTGCACGGTATTGCCGTAGAAGATGTCTTGCAAGTTCAATCCATTCATTTCAACCCCTCCTCAACGCGGCGGGTCAATTCCCCCAGCCCGCAGCCAGCCGGCCGACAAGGCCATCACTCTTGGGCCCAGTCCCGCAGCCGGCTCCGGAGGGAAGTGGCGGGAAGCCGGTCCACCCACTGCCGGCATAAACAGGCCACCGGTGCCTTCAAGGCCGGCAACGGATTGGCACCCGGGGTCATGCCTGTCGCCTCCTCGCGCAACCAGGAAAGCAGGTCGCTCAGACGGCGAAAACTTCCCTTTTCGAGGGCCTGCAGCAAGTGGGGAGTCGTCACCCGCTCGAAGTGCCGTTTTCGGTCCAGGTCCACAATGTCGGGGAGCAGCATGGCCGCCTGACCCAGCACAAAGTCAATCCGTCCCAGCAAATCATTGTAGACCAACCGACTGATCTTTTCGGCTTGGGCACGGACCTCCCGCAACAGCGAAATCCCGCGGGCCGTGGATGGCTCTCCCTGGGGGAGCAGTTGGCAATAGAGCTTCAACTTGGGTTCAGTTCCAGAAGGCCGCACGGTGATGACAAAAGCATCCGTAAAGATCTGGATGACGTTTCTGGGCAGCTTTTCCGTCTCACTGGCAAACGTCCCGAAGATTTCTTCATCCCAGTAATCCACCACTCTGAGCACGGGCTGGCCCCCCAGCACCTTGGGAGGAGAGCTCCTCAAAGAGCGCATGATTCGAGCTTTTCTCAACATCCCCTCTGCTCCCGCCATCAGAATCGATCGGCTGACATTGTCGTAGCCGCCCAGCTCTTCCAGGATCTGAACGTAGTAGTCGAGAAGGTTCCGATCCTCCCGGCACAGGCGTTGATGGAGCGCCGCCAGATACATGGCCGCCGGCGTCGCGTCCTTGTCCCGGATGGTCGGGATCATCATGATGCCGTGGCTCTCTTCGGCCGCCAGCACGAGTTGCTCGGGGGAGCTGGACAGATTCCGGTAGCGTCCCGTGCGCGCCAGGCGCTTCAATACGTCGGCAACGTACTTGAAGCCGACCAGCAGGTCGTCGATGCAGCAGGAATCACCCGCCTCTTCAACGATTCTGCCCAGAATCTTCGTGGTGACCAGCGTTTCGATGACAAGACCCTTTCGACACGGTCCCTGGGGATCGAGCATCAGGAAGTAACAGAGGAGTGCGGCAATCTGGTTGCCGTCGAAGTGGTACCAGGACCCATCCCCCAATTTAACCTCCACACCCACCCGGTCCGCGTCCGGGTCACTTGAGAGGACAATCCCCGCACCTTCCCGATCAGCGAAAGCCGTTGCCAATTGAGTGGACTGGGGAACCTCGGGATTGGGGGCCTTGAAGGGAATGACCCCAAAAGTGCCGTCCGGCCCTTGCTCCGGCGGCACGATCAGTGGAAAGCCCAACCGCCTCAGAACATCCCCTACCGTGGTCAGCCCGCTACCGCACAACGGAGTGTAGACCACTGGGATCTCGGACCGGGGTGACTCGATGCCCTCGTAAAGATTGACGTAGGTCTCGATGTAAGCCTGGTGCAAAGGGGCTGGAACATCCCGAATGAAACCCTGCTCCAAGGCTTCTTCAAAAGGTAGAGAACGGACATCGGTTGCCTTCTCCATTGCATCCACCAGCCTCTGGTCCTCGGGAGCCACGGGCTGGCTTCCATAGGAATCGTACACCTTGATGCCGTTGTCATCGGGCGGATTGTGGGAAGCGGACAGGTTGATTCCCCCCGCGGCCCCAAGCTGGTCAATCAGATAGGAGAGCTCGGGCGTCGTCATCATCGCCTGGGCTTGGGCCGGATCCGCAAAATACGCGACCACGCCGTTGCCCCCGTAGATCTCGCAAGCCAGCCGCCCCAGCGACCGGGAAGAGACGCCCAAAAGGGGGTGATCCTGGCCCAGAAAATCATAGACGCCCGCAATATCGTTAAAGACTCGTACATCGTTGGCCACGACTACACTTCGCTCCGAGTCCTGCCTGCCCGAGGCCCAAAGGTAGTCGCAATGTCCCTGAACCGTCATGGCCACCGTGGCCGGGTTCAGCCGGTTGCATCCGTAGCCCACCTTCCCCCGCCGGCCACCCGTCCCGAAGGGGAGCACCTGCCAGAAGGCGTCGAAAAGAAGCTCCAGATGCCGTGCCTCCAAGTGCTTTTCCAGCATCTCGGGAGAGGCGCGCGGAACCCGGCCCGAAATCCATTGGCGCAGTCGATTTCCGGCGCCCCTGCCAAAATCCCCATAGCGCTCCTCCAGCAGCGCACAGATCCTGTTTAACGCTTCTTCTGGACTCATATCGCTCCTTCAGTGACTCAGGGCAAGAATAACCTCACATTTTGGCATCTCATCTTCACTCTTCACACCATCTCCGGCCACTCCTCAATCGCGAAATCCCCAAGGCGGGCCCGGCTACGCCTGCGGTTTTGCTCAATCGTTCGCGGCCGAATCTAGCGAGGCTCCGCCTCAGACCGCCGAGAGCCCATTGAGGTGATGACTGGGTTGCCATTACCGCATTTGTGTCG
>JBHHYX010000259.1:0-7878 GCA_046757765.1 Acidobacteriota bacterium
GCGGATATACCCGCGTCTACTGCGTTGCGCTCCGTCGGGCTCCTCGACGTACTGTTCAGTGCGACTGCGGGGCCCTCGGTCGCGACGCCTTGTATCCACGGGCATCTCCACCGCCTCGCTACGATCGAGTGTGAGAAATTCGGGCTAACGGATGGCCGGCTTGACGACCTTGCCGGACTTCAGACATTGAGTGCAAACGCGAATTCTTCGAACGGTCCCGTCGACAACGGCCCGCACTCGCTGCAGATTCGGGTTCCAGCGACGTCTGGTCAGGTTGTGAGCATGAGAGACTCTGTTCCCGAACTGAGGACCCTTGCCGCAGATCTCGCAAACCTTAGCCATATACGTTCTCCAAAGCTCTTGTCGAAAAAGAGAAATTTTCCCACTCCTCGCCTTCCCTTGTCAACTCCCGGCCTGACGCCCCGACTCGATTCCGATATGATGGAGGGATGAAAGACGCATACATTGTTTCCGCCTGTCGGACTCCAATCGGAAAGTTCCTGGGCAGTCTGAGCTCCTTTTCAGCCGTCGAACTGGGAACCCTGGTGGTGCGAGAGGCGATCGGCCGCGCCGGACTCCCCTTTGACGCGGTTGAGGAAGTCATCATGGGGAATGTCCTGTCGGCCGGTCTGGGCCAGAATCCCGCCCGCCAGACAGCCATCCGAGCCGGGATTCCGGCCGGGGTTTCGGCTCTCACCATCAACAAGGTGTGCGGATCCGGACTCAAGGCGGTCACACTGGCTTCTCAGGGCATTCAGGTGGGAGATGTCGAAATCGTGGTGGCGGGAGGCATGGAGAGTATGACCAATGCCCCCTACCTGTTGCCGAAGGCCCGGAAAGGTTTTCGGCTGGGAGACGGGACGGTGGTCGATTCAATGGTCCACGACGGTCTCTGGGATGCTTACAACGACTACCATATGGGATGTACCGGCGAGGTCATATCGGAGAAGTATCGCATCAGCCGCCAGGATCAGGATCTTTACGCCGTGGATTCCCACTCCCGTGCCCTGGAAGCGAGCCGGCGGGGCTGGTTCAAAGAAGAGATCCTGCCGGTCGAGGTCCCTGGGCGAAAGGGAGCCCCAGTGAGAGTAGACTCTGACGAAGGCCCCCGGTCGGGGACTTCTCTCGAGTCCCTGGCGCGCTTGAAGCCGGTCTTTCAAAAGGAGGGCTCCGTCACCGCCGGCAACGCCTCTCAACTGAGCGATGGGGCGGCGGCGGTCACCGTCATGTCGGAGAATGCCATGAACAGGCACGGCTGTGAGCCGATGGCGAGAATCGTCGCCTCGGCCACCAGTGGAGTGGAACCGGCCCTGGTCATGATGGCTCCGCTTCATGCCATCCGGAAGGTCCGAAGTCGGGCCGGCTGGTCGGACTCCGACGTGGACCTGTATGAGGTGAATGAGGCCTTTGCGGTCCAGGCAGTGGCGCTCTGTCGCGAGGTACCGCTGGATCGCGAGAGGCTCAACGTCCACGGGGGAGGGGTTGCCCTGGGACATCCGATCGGCGCCAGCGGCGCCAGAATCCTCTCCACCCTCCTTTATGCCCTCCGAAGCCACGGTCGAAAACGGGGGATTGCTTCGCTTTGTCTGGGAGGGGGCAATGGCGTGGCCATGGCGGTGCAATTGTGTTGAGTGCCTGCTCAGCCCCCCGGAGGCGGATTTCTCGCTCCGGTGGTCGTCGCGAAGGACCGGCAGCGGCGCGCTGAAAAGGCCCTCTGCTCCGCCCCCTCACCCGGTGTGCTGCGCCTCCAGGAGAGCCAGGGCGGCAATGCCGTCAGCCCCCATGACTCCGGTCGTGCCGCTGTCGGAAATGGGGCCCCAGGGGCGGCCGAGGCGGATGGTCGTTGCCGTCTGCGGGGCCGCTTCGATTCTCCCCCTGCCTCGAGACTTGGCGATTCCTTTCGCGGATTCCCGGGTTGGGACGTTAATGCTAGTGAGACGATCGAGAAAGGGTGAATGGAATGAAAATTGGAGTCGTCGGGGCCGGGACCATGGGCAGCGGCATTGCCCAGGTCACTGCCTTTCACGGTCATCAGGTCTGCTTGCAGGATGTGTCGGAAGACTCTCTGGAGAGAGCTATGACCCGAGTCCGCCGGAGCCTTCGCAAGGTAGTGGACAAGCAAGAGGAGACGGATCCGGAAGAACTCTTCCAGGCCACGTTGCACCGGATCCACGCCACCACCGACCAGGGAGCGTTGGCCGAAACCGAGTTTGTGATTGAAGCCGTTTTTGAGAGCTTTGAGGTGAAGAAGTCGGTCCTGCGGGCGCTCGATCGAATCTGCGGGCCCGGAACCATTCTCGCCAGCAACACGTCGTCGATCTCCATCACGCGGCTGGCAGCCGCCACTGAGCGGGCGGAGAAAACCGTCGGAATGCACTTCATGAACCCTGTTCCCGTCATGAGGCTGGTGGAAGTGATCCGTGGACTCTCCACCTCGGATGAGACCTGCGAGAAGGCCAAGATCCTGGCCCAGCAACTGGGGAAAGTTGCCGTGGAAGTTCGAGACTTCCCCGGCTTCGTCTCCAACCGCGTGCTGCTGCCGATGTTGAATGAGGCCATCTTCGCGGTGATGGAAGGAGTCGCGGAACCCGAGTCCATCGATCAAGTGATGCGGTTGGGGATGAATCACCCGATGGGCCCTCTGCAACTGGCGGATTTCATTGGCCTGGATGTCTGCCTGGATATCTTGAAGGTGCTCTATGAGGGTTTCAAAGACCCGAAGTATCGCCCTTGTCCTTTACTCCAGCAGATGGTCGACGCCGGCCGGCTGGGGCGTAAATCGGGGCGGGGCTTCTATCCCTATGGCGCTACTTCCCATCCCAAAACCTTTACAGAGCTGTAAAACATCAGCTTGGCGGTTGGGATGGGAACTAGATGTCCCAAGAGGGCAAGGTCCCAAGAGTCCAAGGTCCCAAATCCCAAAGTAACGGGTCTGCATCTTGAGATTTCGGACTTGCAGGCTGCTTTGGGAATTGGCCCCCTGAGAATGGGTCCTTTTGAGAATGGGTGCCTTGGGAATTGGGAATTCCAGAGCAGCGATGTCGGACCTCCATGCTATTGTGCTTCTGATGATGTTTCCACAAAAACCACACGCTTCAAGAAGGGCACATGTCGGTGCTCGACGACATTCAACGGGAAAGGATACCGTCATGGGTCAGGAAACCGATAAGAAACGGGCCATCGAAATGGCGCTGAACCAGATTGAGAGGCAGTTCGGCAAGGGCTCGATCATGAAGCTGGGCGATCGAACATCTCTCGACATTCCGGTGATTTCATCTGGTTCTCTGTCGATTGATGCGGCGCTGGGCATCGGCGGCTTTCCACGGGGAAGGGTGGTCGAGGTGTACGGTCCGGAGGCGAGCGGAAAGACCACGATTGCTCTGCACGCCATAGCCGAAGCACAGAAGAAAGGGGGCACGGCCGCTTTTATCGATGCCGAGCATGCGATGGACGCCGGATATGCCCGCAATCTCGGAGTCAAGATCGATGAACTCCTGGTTTCCCAGCCCGACTCGGGAGAACAAGCCTTGGAGATCTCGGAAATGCTGGTGCGCAGCGGCGCCATCGATATTCTGGTGGTCGACTCGGTGGCGGCCCTTGTGCCACGGGCTGAGTTGGAAGGCGAAATGGGAGATTCCTTCATGGGCCTGCAAGCCCGCCTCATGTCCCAGGCCCTGCGCAAGCTGACCGCCATCGTCTCCAAGTCGAACACCTGCATGGTCTTCATTAACCAGATTCGAGAGAAGATCGGCGTGATGTTCGGAAACCCCGAGACAACCACGGGGGGGAGGGCGCTCAAGTTCTATTCCTCCGTCCGACTGGAGATCCGGCGAATCGCCACCATCAAGGAAGGCGATAAGAATGTCGGGAACCGAACCAAGGCCAAGATTGTGAAGAACAAGCTGGCCCCACCTTTCCGGGAAGCCCAATTCGACATCATGTTCGGCCAGGGGGTTTCCCGAGCTGGAGAGCTTCTGGACCTGGCGGTCAATCACCAGGTCGTGGATAAGAGCGGCTCCTGGTTCTCCTACGGCCAGGAAAGACTGGGGCAGGGCCGCGAAAATGCTAAGCAGTTTCTCTGCGAGAACGCTGATTTGGCGAGTCAGATCGAAAAAAAGGTCAGGCTGGCTCTGGGCCTGATCAAGCCCCTGCAGAAAGTCGAGGCTGCTGCCAAGTAGGCTCCTTCCCCTCCATCCGGAGCGCCAGCGAATGCTGACCGTGCCAAGTCCAGAGAACTGGACGGCATGCTAGCTTAACTTAGCTATCCGTAGCGAGCGACCTCATACCGGCGAGAAAGGGACACGCGCAGCCATAATGACAACGGAGCCGGGAGCGTCAGCGACCGGAGCCACGACGCGTCTTGAGCCGGGATACCCCCTCCCTCACGGTCGGGGCTCCGTTACTCGATAGAGTGCATTGTTGTCAGGCGCACAAGTTGATCGTTGTGTGAACTTCTTCTCGGACTAGGAGCTCCCTAGCCGTGTCCTTCACCGTTATGGGTTCCTGCCAGGCACTCCCTGACCCCGAAGGCGACGCCAAAGGCGTCATTCAGTATAGCCTGGGGCGAAGCCCCAGGGAACTTGGAGGGTCCCGGGGGCCAGCGCTGTAGGCGCAACTCACCAAATCTGTCAGTTCCAGTCCCTCCTCTTCTGGTTGCGGTTGCACCCCTTTGTGAATCGCGCTTTCAGCGCTGAGATCCCGTGTCCGGCGTTTCCTGGGGCGTTGCCCCAGGCTAAACTGAGCCAGGCCTTTGGCCTGTATTCCCTGTGGGGATCAGCTGGCCGACAACCGAAGGCGGGTCACCACAGGTAGGACCGGTGCGACCTTGGCTGAACAGAACGAAAGTGAAGCGCCGTAAGGCGTGGTCTGCGGGGATGAGCTGGCGCCCCAGCCGCGAAGTCCAATATCCCGGGGGCGTCGGCCGCAAAGGAGGCCTTTCTCCAGCGGGGAGAGTGCGATAAAATCCTGAGAGAGCCGTTCTCGGGGGTCGTCCAATGGGTAGGACAGCGGCCTTTGGAGCCGCCGATCCAGGTTCGAGTCCTGGCCCCCGAGCCATTCTTCGGACAGCTCGCCCGCAGTTGTGCCCGGTGTTCAGCGCAGGTAAGACTCCTGGCGAGAGGCAGCGGAGAGCGGAACGAGGTACTTGAAGGCCTCTTGGACAATCTTTTTTCTGGCCTCGGCCAGGGTGTCTTCTCCCGCATAACTGACGGCCGAGCGCAAGTGTCCACAAATACGGTGGAGAATGTCGACCACGCTTCCCTTGTAAGGCACCTGGATCTCCTGTCCTTCCGCCGGCGTCGAAAGAGCCGTTGTCACGGCTTCCGGTTCGAGACCGTAGAGCGCTTCCAGCACAGCCTGGGGGGAGGTCATCCCCCGATAAATCTTCTTTTTCTCGTGCGTTTTGGGATCCTCGAAGACCCTTCCCGGAGCTTGGTCGGTTGCCGAAAGCATGCTGCCCAACATGACGGTTGAAGCCCCCACCATCAGAGCCATGAAAATGTCCTTGTCGTCGGTGATTCCGCCATCGGCGACAATCGGAACCGACTCGCCGACGGCACACCAGGCCTCCCGGATCGCCTGGAGTTGGGGGACTCCCGCCCCGGTTTCAAGACGGGTTCGACAGCCCCTGCCGGGACCAATGCCGACTTTGATGGCATCGGCGCCG
Organism: Acidobacteriota bacterium; assembly: GCA_046757765.1. Lineage (GTDB taxonomy): Bacteria > Acidobacteriota > UBA6911 > RPQK01 > JBHHYX01 > JBHHYX01. Next base: position 5,666 of record JBHHYX010000259.1, read on the forward strand.
ACCTCTTTGAGGAAGAGAGCACCGGCCGCCGTTCCCACATTTCCACAGATCAGTCGCCTGGTGCCAAAGCGTCGACGAAAGTTTTCGACCGCTTCACGCATGACCTCCGAGTGGCCGTGGGCGATGTCGATGACCAGGATGTCGACCCCGGCGCCAATCAAGTCAGTAGCCCGCTCGAGGTAATCCCCTCGGGCGCCAATCGCCGCTCCCACCAGCAACCGTCCCTTTTCGTCCTTACTGGAATAGGGACGCTGCCGGTAGAGGATGATGTCCTTCTTCGTGATGAGTCCCTGAATACGACGATTGTCATCGATCAGCGGCAGCTTTTCGATACGGTTTTCGTACATGATCTGCTCCGCCGCTTCCACGCTGATTCCCGGAGGCCGGGTAGTTAGGCGTTGGACCGGGGTCATGAAGTCTTCGACTTTCTGATCCTCGAATCCATCGATCCAGGGGATGTCCCGGTTGGAAAGGAGTCCGGCCAATCGCTTTCCACCGATCTCCTCTTCAATCAAGATTCCCGTGATATCGTGTTCCCGGATAAACTCCCGAGCTTCTCTAATGGTGGCTGCGCGGGGCAGGCAAAGGGGATTCTCGACGATGTAGCCATGACTGCGCTTGACGCGCCTCACTTCCCGGGTCTGGGCGTCAATCGGCATGGCCCGGTGAATGATGCCGATGCCTCCTTCCAAGGCCATTGTCTTGGCCATGTCCCCCTCTGTAACGCTGTCCATGTTGGCGGCGAGCACCGGGATGTTGAGATCAAGTTGGCCCGCCAGGCGAGTCGTCAGCGCCACCATGCGGCGCGACACCACCCGCCCCTTTTGGGGGCGAAAAAGGAAGTCACTATAGGTCCTTCCGATGAAAACCGGTTCCAATTCCATGCCCCTATTCTACACCGGGTTCGTACTCGACCTCTCCTTATTCCCCGGAGTGAGGGCGGAGGCGGCGCAGCCCACACTCACAAGGGACCACCTTGGATACCTTCACACCCTCTTCGGCCGCCCCTCAATCGCGAAATCCTCAACCTGGGCCCGGCTACGCCTGCGGTTTCGCTCAAACGTTCGCGGCCAAATCTGGTGCAAATCTGAGCGCCAACTGTGCGAAGTTATGCTTGCGCAAACACTCTGAACCTGTTTAGGATTTCCAACCTCGAACCTGTGGTTGCGTTTGTATTCAGCGACGAAAGAGACACGATGCCTGAACTGCCTGAGGTTGAGACCATCCGGAGAGGACTGGTCGAGCACGTTAAAGGCCTTACGATTCGCGACGTGGTTTGGAGAGAGTGCCGCATTTTCCAGCTCCCGGCCGAGCGACTGGGGCGGGAATTGAGGGCACAGAGCATCCGAGAGATCACTCGTCGAGGCAAGTTCCTTATCTTCGAATTGGACCGCCATTACTGTATCGTTCATTTGGGAATGACAGGCCAGTTGACCGTCCGCGACCCCGCTCGAGCTGACTCCAAGCGTTTCTACCGTCACCCCAACACGGGACTTCAAAGGATCCGGCAACACGCCCCCGATCCCCATACCCACCTCCAGATCTGTTTCGAAAACGGAAAGGCCCTTCTCTTTCGTGACATTCGAAAGTTTGGCAGAGTGCACCTTTTGGAAAAGGGCTCTGAGGTCCTTTCCATCTTCTTTCGAAAGCTGGGGCTGGAGCCTTTCTCCGAGCAATATGTGCTGGCCGCCTTTCTGAAGCAGTTCGCCAAGCGCAAGGTGAGAACGAAATCCCTGCTACTGGATCAGAGTTTTGTGGCCGGGATTGGGAACATCTACGCGGACGAGGCCCTCTTTTGGGCTGGAATTCACCCCTCCAGGCGTGTGACAACCCTGCGGCGATACGAAAAGGAGAGGCTTTTTCATGTTATCCATGCGGTGTTAAGGCGTGGGATCCGCTTCGGAGGGACAACGCTTCGTGACTATATCAACAGTGAAGGAGAGTCGGGGAGCCACCAGGAGGAACTGATGGTCTACGGACGGGCCGGGAAGAGTTGTCGCAGCTGTGGCAGTCGAATCGAGAAGATCGTGATCAGCCAGCGGGGGACTTGCTTTTGCCCCCTCTGCCAACCCCGCTCCAGACCCCGGCGCGACCTGCAAGTTGGACTTTGGGCTCAAAGCTGAAGACTAGCCCGCATTTTCTCACACCCAATCTACTGCGGCGGCGGATATGCCCGCGTCTACTGCGTTGCGCTCCGTCGGGCTCCTCGACGT
>JBHHYX010000260.1:0-7862 GCA_046757765.1 Acidobacteriota bacterium
AAGAAAGCCGTCGCCGTCATAGTCTCCAAAGGTGGCGCCGGTGCTCCACTGGCGTCCGGCGACACCGGCCGTGGCGCTCACCTCGGTAAAGGTCCCATCTCTGTTATTGCGGTACAAGGCGTTGGGTCCATAGTTGGTGACAAAGAGGTCCGGGTCCCCGTCATTGTCGTAATCAGCCGCCAGGCAGCCATGGCCGTAGCCGGTGTCTCCGGTGCCGGAAGAAATGGTGACATCTGAAAAGGTTCCGTCACCGTTGTTCCTGTAGAGTCGATTAGAAGGCCTGGGGGAGGTTTTATTCCTTTTCAGGTCAGCGCCATTGACAAAATAGAGGTCTTGAAAACCGTCCTGGTCATAGTCGATAAAGCAGACCCCAGCCCCCGTGCTTTCCAGAATGTTGGAGAGCTTGGCCTCACCCATCCAATGTTGGAACTGGATGCCCGAAGCGGTGGTCACTTCGGTGAAATGGACCCAACCCGGCTTGCTGCCGGAGGCCTTCACGGCCAGCGTGGCCGAGAGGAGAACCCAGCTCCAGGCCAGGAGATACGCCATGGCGCCCCAACCAGTGGACTGATGTGGCTTCAATCTCGTGCCCCCTCGGTGGCATCGAACCTTCGCTCTTTCTCTCATCCGTTCCCTTTTCGCTGCGCTGCCCTCTCAGCGATAAAAATGGAGTTGCAGGAAGATTCTGGAGTCGCTGCTCCGCGATGTCCGCCGCAAGTCCTGCAGGTAGTGGAAGCTGAGAGTGGTGGCCGTGGTGAGGGAAAAGGACAATCCGGGGAGGAGAAACGTGTCATCGGAGCGAGACTGCCGCAAGTCATTGAACCAGGAGCCGAATTGGATTCGGGCCTCGGCCCGCTGGAATCGTGGGAAGACGTAGTCCACTTCCAACTGATATCCCAGCACCGGGGCCTCGGAGTCTTTTCCCCCCGCCACCTCACCTTTGAACAGGGTGTAATTTCCGTACTTGTAAATCATGTCCCCACCCAGCCGCCAGCGCGAGACAGGCGCCCCGGGCAGCAATCGTTCGGCCCGGATTTCGGGCACCTTTCCATACAGCATGGATAGGCCATACTCGAAGTCTCGATAGGTCGGAGTCCCGATGCGTCCGGAAAGAAGATAACCTCCGCTGCGATGATGGAACCCCAGTCCTGAGGCTGCCGTGAGGGCGACCTCGTAGCTGTAATCCCCCAGACTGCTTTGAAAAGCCACACCCCAGTCCCGTTTGAAGCCCAGGTCGGCGGCTGTCAGGGGCAGGATGAAGAACCCACGCGGCTCTAGAATAGGATTCTGTCCGAAAGGGATTAGAAAATGGCCCGCCTTGATGCTGCTCCTGCGCCGATCTCCCAGTCCTAGTCGCAGCCAGGCATCGTGGAAGACAAACTTCAACCGATCATCCACGGGGTTGAAGATCACCAGTGGATGGATGTCGAAATCGGCTCTCTGCAGGGCATCCCCGAACAGAGCCTTGGTCACATGGTTTCGGGACAGCTGCCCGGCGTACTCAAAACCGGCCGAGGTTCGTTGGGGACGAGGGCTGAAATCGAAGTCGCCGCTACCCGGCGAATAAAACCCCACCAGGTTGATCTCAGTCCAGAAGAAGGTCCGGCCGTGCGCGTCTTTCTTTTGTTCAGAACCTTTACCGGAGCCCCGCTCGGTCTCCCCGCTCTTGGTATCGGCGGCAAAGAGCGGAGCCTCGAGCCACAAGAGCAGCACTCCGACCAGAATGAGAAGATTCCTTTCGCTCATCAATGGCAGGTTCCGGGAGAGTGGCACCTCAAGCCGTTGGCCAGGACATTCCGCATCTTTCCCAGATTGGCGCCATCTGATGAGGACTCTGGCGACGGACTATCGAATGCTTCCATTCCAGCATCCCCATTATGCCGCCCATTCAGGGCTTGTCTCGATCCGCCCCATCTCCCGGGCGTTGCCCTGTACGTGTTTCGCGAGTGCCAATGCAAACAGACCCACAATCCCTTTGGGATTGACGCCCACCAGGCCTGTGGGATTCCCCTGTCCCGGGCTAGACGCGAAGGTTGCCCTGGGCTGACCTATGTTGCCCCGCTCAAACAAGCTGCAAAGCCCGCGATCCCTTTACTTCTTGGCAAGCTGTGGATTGGCCAACCCGGGGGTTTCGATTTCCACACGACGGGCGAAAACCGGAGCGATGCCGTATTTGCCTCCGGCGGCTTCCATTCTGGGGATGCCATCGTGGTCGCTGTCTGCCTGAGTCGGATCGTCGTCGCCGGTCTCCTCGTATTCAGACTGCTGAATCCCGCTGGAGTCCACCGCCTGCACCCAGAAACGCTTGAAGCGGCGGTATTCGCCGGCATCGCCGCTGGCCAGGATGTACTCCCGCATGGCGCCCAGTGCGGCCCCCAGGTTGAGCGGAGTATACACGCTGAGCTGAGCCCCCGGCTGAGAGCGGTAGACGCCCGTAGAGGAGTCCCACAAGGTGCGGTTCATCGATTGATAGGCTTTCCTGGCAGTCTCAAAATATCGGCTTTCCTTCAGTTCTTTGAATGCGGCCAGAAGCCCTCTCACCGCAAATGCTTGAGAGAGCAGCACTCCATTCTCATCCCGCCGCGCCCCTGGGGTAAGGCGAAAACTTGCCGCCAGGAAACCATCTCCGTTTTCAATCCGCTGGGCCAGGAAGTCAGCCTGACTTCGGAGCAATCTTTCCGCCATACTGGAAAGATCGGGCTCGGCGGCACCCACAAAATGGCGGTAATTGGCCAGTGCCACCAGGCTCATCCCCAGATCCGGTAACGAGATTGTCTGCCCCTGCCCTCGCTTGGGACTCCATTCCGAGACGAGCAGGCCCGACTCTTTGTCCTTGTGCATAAAATCGATATTCCGCAGGACCACGTTGGCCAGGCCCCGAGCCAGCTGAAGGTATTTGCGCTCCATCAGGGAGCCGTCGTAGGGGAAGTGATCTCCGAAGACGCGATTCCAGGTCGAGTAAGCCTGCTCGTAATAGGGGTCATCGGCGGGACGCTGGGGGTCCATGAAGTAGAAGTATTCGCTCAACCCCCAGAGCAGGGAGGACTGGTCGAAGAGCCGGCTGCTCTCGTCACGCACCTTGAACTTCTCGGGACGGGGGGGCAGATCGCCAATGTAACGGCAGTGAACCGAGATCTGATGGGGAAGGTAGAGGAGCTTATCCTGTGGGCGATACTGAAAAGGGTTGACGCCGGTAAGCTTCCTGCCGTCGTAGAACAACGCTGATTTCATCAACAGCAGCTTGGAAACCGAGGCCAGATTGAGGATGGCTCCCCGGAATCCGTACTCCGGATCCGCGCCCAGCAGGTTGTCGTGATGGGTCTGGCGGAAGAAGTACTCCATCCACAAGACGGCCTTCATGAGAGTTTGTCCGACTCCGGCCATGTCTACAAAATGATCCATCCGGTCATTGGACCAGCGCAGGCTTTCGAAGTCATCGCGGTAAGCCACCCGGTACCTGAAGTATTGGTTGCCGCCTTCACCCGCTTGATGGGTCTTGGGCTGGTAGGCGACGCCATAGAGCCCCTTCAACTGCTTCTCCTTCCAGAGATTCTCAGCCAGCTCGAAATGTTCATTATGGTCGACCGGACGAAGCAGGTGAGGGTCCCCCGAAGCGTACTCCAGCATGACAGGCGAAGCGTCCTCAAAGCGCCTGGGCAAACCAGTGGCATTGAGGTAGGCCGGCACCAGGTGCTGAAACAGGACGGCCTTGTTGGACAGTTCGTTCTCGCCCCGGTCGCGATTGAATTGGGCGCTGGCAAGCCGCAGGGCCTTCTCGGTCACGTAGGGGCCGTGAACCAGACCCACGCCCAACCGGCTCTCCGTCAGCAGCGACTGCATGTTGTAACGGGAGTACCAGTAGGACTCCACCCCGGTCATGTACTGAAAGTCGAGGTCTTCACTGACGGGCAGACCCGCGGCCTCGGCACGACTCAAGAAGGGATCTCCCGTTTCGTTCATCTCATTGGCAAGGTAAAGGGCCTCTGGGGTGAAAAAGCGACGATCGGTGACACGTGCCTTCAAGGGCGTCTTCAGATCGGCGAAGGACGGCTGCCGGCTGGCTGCGGATCGGAGCGAGGCATAAATGTCATCCGATTCCTCCTGCCCGAAGAGGGTGGTGAGGATCGAGGCGGAGACAATCAAGAACAAAAAGTGCCTGGTCATGGCATCCTCCTTTCTCAGAAGATGGTCTGGATTCCAATAAGGAGCCGAACGGCGGGCGATGGCCCCTGGTTGGGCTCATAAACCCGAAACAGAGGGGAAACCGTGATGCGCAGACTCGACTTGGGAATAAGGATCAGTGAAGGGGAAAGAAACATGACGGTGCCATGCTCAAAGGGCGGCCTCGGGGTCGTAAACATCTTCAGACTGCCGTCGGGATTCATGAGAGGCATGCGCGTCACGGGATCTGCTTCGGGATGAGTGACCAGACCCGGGAAGCGCTCGCTTTGTTTGTTCCTGCCGAAGAAAGTGAAGTCAAAGCTGAGATGCTCCGTCTTGAAAGGGGGTCGGACGTAGGAGACGCCGAAGAGGAGCTCATTGCCGGGCCGGACCCCTTCTTTGGTGTCTTTCATGGCCCGATACATGACCCCACCGTGGAGGGCGCCCCGGCGGCCATTCCAGGTAAGCTGGCGGGTGGCCATCACGGCCATATTCACTCCCCAGCTCCCGGTGCCGGGTTGGGCAAAGTTGGGCAGGCGCAGGTCATCCGAGAAAAGGTCGATCCGGGGTCCGCCGGCGGAGGCTGAGACGGGCATGGGCATACCGTTCATGAACAAGGTCTGGGAGTCGTTGAACCGGTTGTCGTTTTCACCGCTGGGAATCTGAACCCCGAATGCCGTGGCCAGTGTGAAACGCCGATAGCCCTGGTCGAACCACTTGTGCTTGAGCATGACCTGCACATCCCCGAGTCCGAAGCCATGGCCCTCCATGGTCATGACCATGGGCTTGATGCGGAAGGCCTCTCCGGTTCCACTGATGTTCGTACTCCTGAAAGGCGCCGTGATCCGAAGCGTGTTATTGGGGTCGATGCCGTAAAAGACGTTCAGGTTGAGCTGCTGGTTTTCCACTTTAACGTTGTTGAAGAATGCAGAATAGAACTTGTCCCGCCCGAAATCGTGGTTGTTGATGAACCGGTCATTGGAGAGGGTAACTCGAAAAGCGCCGGCCGGCAGGGTGTAGCCGTGGAAGGGCGAAAAAGCCGGCTCATAGAGGGGCGGGATGGTGGTTCGAAGCTGATCCACCAGGCGACCGTTCTCGAACTGAACATAGTCTCTCTGAACACCCATGTTGAGGAACTCAAAGCCTTCGGCGCCCGGGTCGAAATCGTAGGAAGCAGTGGGCTGCACCACGGGAGCAGGAGCTTCTTCGGGCTCGACCTTGCTCCTGGTCGCCTCCAATTCAGCCTGGCTGCGCTCCAGTGCCTTGCTCAGGTCGGCCACTTGTTGTTCCAATTCGGCAATGCGCTCGGCTGCGGTTAGGGTCGCCGGTGGCTCCGCGGATTCACCCCGTTTCTCCTCCCCCGGGGTGGCTCCCAGAGAGATGCCGACCACAGTCCAGAGCACCAGTGAGCCGACCGCCAGCCCCACAAGTTGAGCCACCAGCCAGCCTCTCGTTTGATGTTTGATCTGATTCATGACAGCCTCCTTGCCGAGCGCCCTGTGGGGACGACCGGAGAAAATGCTGAAATCCCTTCCTGAAAGCACATTTCAGGTCAGACTTGAGTTGAGCGATTCTGGCGGATGGGAAGCGCCAAGATGTTGTGTTTCCGCGAGTTGCGGAGACCGCAGGCATACCCGCCGCGGTATGTCGAGGATCGACAAGACCCGCGGGGCGCAACAGATTGGTGCTTACCACCGTCGACGATCGCTCAATTCAGGTCAGAATTGAATACTGACGTCGGTGGTCTGTCCGGCTTTGATCGTGATCTCCTGCTCCCGCCTCACCAGCTTCTTCTTGATGTCTCTGACAGCCACCAGGGTATAGGTCCCGTCGGGAATTCCTTCGATTTGAAAATGAGAAGCGTTCTTGCCATGCGACGGAACGCTGGCGAAGAAAGGGTGGTCAAAGACAAAGACAAAGGCCGACATATTGCGGTGAATGTCGCACAAGATCAGGTAATTCCCGCTGCGGGGAGGAGTCCAGTCGTGCTTCCCCTTGATCCCCTGGACCACATTGAACATCGACCTGCGTCCCCAGTAGGCATGGACGTTGTGACTGAAGAGGTCGCTGTTGCTGAAGAGGACGGCTTGCCCTTTCTGTATGGGCAGCAGGTGGGGGACAAACTCCTTGTTCTCTTGATCGAGTTCAATCGATGGCTGCGAGGGGAGAGCCGACTGGCTGAGCTGAGCGTCCCCGCCGACCCCCTTCAGATAGACGACGGTGTTGTAGTCCTTTGCCGTGGAAGCGATCTGGACCTTTCCCTTCAAAACCCCCTGATTGGTGTCGTTGCTCATCACCGGAACCAGGCTGAGCAGGAACAAGGCCCAAGGAAGGGTAAACGCCGGGATGGGGCGTCGACGCCCGTTGAGTTCATGGTTGTTCATGGTTTCCTCCAGTTCTGAGTCCGCTTTTCCCACACGCGGTTGAATCCGGCAGGACCCACATCGACGTCCGGACCTGAGGAACTGGCCGTCGGCGTCAGTCCTGATTCCGTTTCGTCACGCTCCAAGTCGGGCAATGCGGAGGCAAGGCTGTCTTTAAGAGTCAGAGCCGAAACGGCTGCCGACTCACTCTTGTGATCTTGATTGGAGCCGTCATCGGGCGGTCTCAACCGAAAATCAAGACGGGTTCCGTCTTCCACCCGGACGGTTCTTCGCTCCCGAACTTCGCCTTCGAACCAGACTTCGATCCGATGCGTTCCCTCGGGAACACCGACAATGGAATAGCGTCCCGTTTCCGATGTCAGGGCAAAGTAGGGGTTGGCCAGGACGACGATATAGGCAAGGGCTGAAGGGTGGTCCTCACACCGTACTTGGATCACTCCGGGGCGATCGAATTGGATCGACTTCAACCTTCCTTTCTGGCGGCTGAGATTGAATCGACCCTCCTCCGAGATCGAATAGAGGCGGCAGGGCATTTTCCCCAGCACGAATCGAACCGGGGTTCCCCGCAAGATTGCCAGCACCCGGGGACGAAAAGCAGGACTCTGGTGGTCCAGGCTCACAGGCGGTCGGTTGCCCGGGGAACCAGCCAGATCCGTGACCGACACCAAGGCGTTCTTCAAGAACTGATCGGAGAGTGAGACTCGGCCTTCGACCGTTCCCGCCTCCAGCGGCAAAGCTAACATCAGGCATCCCATTGACGTCATGGCGGTTCTCAGTAGACTCATCATGGTGCACCCGCCGCTCTCTTCAGCAAAAGATGTGCCAGTCTCTGGCTGGGCTTGACGCCGCCTGGCGAATCCCCCATAAGTAATTGATTAGACGTGATATAGGCCCCAGTCTGAAGGAAAGCCTCAACCTCCCCGCGTTCTTCCGGGACTGTACCCATTGTGTCCCGATCTCACTCCGATATGAGGGCTCACGTGACTGATAATAAAGGAGTAGTGTTCAGTGTACCCTTAGGGGGACAGTCTTCAACGGAGAGGATGCGACTGGGATCATTCCCGGCGGGTGAGGTGTGAGGTGTGGCGGAAGCGAGCCGTCCGGCATGAGCCCCCAAGGGGCGGATTTCAATAGCCAGGGGTGAGACAACCCCTTACGTGTTTAGCGGGTGAGAAGGCAAACAAACCAACGAGCCCAAAGGGCTTGCGCCGTCCAGCCCGGGGTTGGCAACAACCCTGGGTTTGGCGGTTGTCGTGATCCCCTACCCACCCCAACGGGGTTGTGTCGCTATCCAGTGCAATCCCTCTCACTCGTAAC
>JBHHYX010000261.1:0-7857 GCA_046757765.1 Acidobacteriota bacterium
CGGTCCGTAAGGGCCGGGAGGCACTGATGTCCCTCGCCGACAGGCCCGGAGGGCCTTAGGTCGGTTACGCTCACACCAGGGTTCCACACACTCCGAAAAGCGATCCCCGGCGACCAGGACGAAACGTGGGGAGACCTCAGCTGGTTTGCAAAATTTGACCGTTTTGTGAACTTCTTCGCCGCCTAGCCGCACGAGGATGTTTTGTGACATTTTCATGACATCGCCAGCCTGGATCAGGGATCAAAAAGCTCGACGAATCCCAGATTACTAAGGCGAACGAAATCATGGTCTCGCGACCAGAGCTTTCCATTCTGTTCAGAGGCTATAGCTGCAATCAGTAGGTCTGCGACAGCAAAACGCTCTCCGTAACGCCCCGCTACTTCCAACCAGCCCTCCATCCGCCGCCAAGTCGATCTTGAGGGGTAGAAAGCAGGAAGAGCCGAAAGATCTTGGCTGAGGCGATGAAAGTCATGCTGAGAAGCTCCCGAAAGAATCTCAAGACGAACAGGCACCGCTAAGCCCACGCGGTCTTCATCGAGCAACACCCGCAACCGGGCCCCGGTCGTTCGGGGCCTGCCGCGCAACGCGTCGATCCAAACCGAAGTGTCGACAAAGACCAGGGCGCTCAACGTCCTTCGCTTACCCTCCCGGCTGTCTTTTGCCGCGCTCGACGCCTGGAGCCGGGTAGGTCGATCTGCAGATCCACGGCTCCCATCAGGCGCTTCAAATCCTCTACGTGACCGCGCCGAACCAGCTCACGAAGTGCAAAAATAACCGTGTCCGTCTTGGATTTGAACTGTAAGAGCTCACGGGCTTCCTGCAACAGTGTATCAGGAATGTCCAATGTGGTTCGCATATGATGCACTATAAGTTGTATGTATTGAGATGTCAATGTCAGTCGAATTTAGATGATGGACGAGGCTAACCGGGTAATGTTTCAGGGCTCGCGGCTAGGGCAACTGCCGGCCCGGGCCTGGTGCTGCGTCGTGGGCTGATGCTGGTTCTTCTGGGAATCGCCCTGGCCTGGGGCTCTCGGCGGCCGCATTTGTCACCGGTTTTCTGGAGAGTGTTCTCTCTGAAGTCACCCCTGCGCATCCGCTGACGTTCATCGGCATCGGAGCCTTGATGCTGGGCGTGGCGGCGGTGGCCTGCTACATCCCGGCGCGAAGGGCCTCCCGCGCGGGCGGAGGTCGGAGTCTGACCCCGAATTTTTTTCCCGTTGCTCCTCCTCGAAATATGGGGAATATGACTTCGTCGGAGCGCCTTGCCAGCGGGCTTAAAGATTGTTCGCCCATAGAGGGAAAGAACTTCCGCAACAAACCACTAGCGATCGATCTTCGGTGGGACGGCTGAGAACTGGTTCAGAGCGGCCTCACCAAAGATCTGCTGGGCAATCAGTGGGCGGGTCGCTTCGACAACGATGTATCCCCCCACAACTCCGGCAGCTGACGGGACCAATTCCGGAACCAACCCTGAGATCCTGTTTCCTGCCGGGAGCGTTTTCGTTTCATCTCCCTCGAGTCCCCCTTCGGAGTTGTACACTCTGACCCGAACATCTGCCTGTTCTGTGTCGGGATTGTAGAAAGCCAGACCGGTGAAAAAATTCTCCGTGCTGGCGACCTGGGAAAAGATGGCCCGAGTCAACTTCTTCGTCTGCAAGGGGAGCGAAGCAGCGTACTTGAATCCAATCGGATCTCCGAAAACCACGTCGCCAATGATGCCCGGCCCGTCCGTCTCAATCTTGAGAGAGCCCACCGTCAGGTCGGAAGCCGTCGGAAATCCGAACAGCAGTCCCACATCTCTTTCCAGATACTCTCCCACCCCGAGAGAGATCATTTCGGTTCGAGCCAGCTCTTCGCCATCATCGCCAACCGCTGTAGCCTGGAATCTGCGGGGCTGGTCGGAGATGTTGATCAGTTTAAGACTCGTATAAATCCCCGAACCATCTGCCAGCTGGGCGGAATAAAGCTCCGGAGCCAGGTTCCCGTCGCTGGCGTTGAGACCAATGATGGTGGTCCGGTCAGGAAGCTCGATTAGCTCAAAGGCGGCCAGGCCAAATCCCGAAGAGACCCGGGCCCTGACGTAACCCTCGGTGACCACACTGGCTCCGAAGAGCTGGCTGATGTTCTCATAGACGAAACCCTTGGCTGGAATCGTCCGCTCGGTAGTCGCCGCGCTTCGCACAGAGGCGCCTCCCTCGGAGGATTCCGTCGTGAACAGTTTCAGAACCACGGTTACGGGCTCCGAGGTCGGGTTGGCAAGGCTCAGGTAGGTCTGCGCTCTCTGGTCGCGAAGGGCGTCATCCCCCTGGTAGACTCTGCTGAAAAAAAACTCGCGGTTATGTCGACTCAAGGCAATCGACCCGTCGAGTTCAGTCAAGGATCCATTTCCGAATTGGAAGAAACTGCTCAGCCTGGTCGAGTTGGAAGACAACTCGACCCAGGCATCCTGGGCTTCGGCCCCGGTCTGAAAGATCTCGCTCGCCAGACGAGCTGACTGCTGGCCGGCGGCCAGCCTCTCGCTGGAGGGGTTCTGCCCGTAGCCGGCCAACTGACCGGACCTATTGTAGGCGGTAAAGTCGAGAGGCACGGCGGCATCTGAATAATTGGAAACGGCAATCCCGAGGAACGTCGAGGCAGAGGCCTGGTAGAAGGGAAAGTACAGACGCGTCTCCTCCACGATCACCTCGCGACTGAGCAGGTTCCCCCCGGCGTCATAGCTGTAGTGGATTTCTGTTCCATCGCCATAATCCACTCCGATCAGCTCTCCATCCTCATCATAGGTGTAAGTAATTGACCCTGCGCCGAAAGCAAGAGCGGTGAGGCCAAGCATTAGAATAATAAAGGCAAAGCGATTGCGCATGTTGAAGTCCTCCGGCTGGCAAATGACCTGTCTTCCTCCTCATCTAGTGGCGTCCTGAACCCGGAAGCGATGGGCTCTTCACGGTACGGCACAACTCGCCCCGTCGGTCTTGGCAGCCTCGATGGCCTCAAGAGTAGCCTGCGTCAGGTCAACAGTGGCGGAGATGAAAGTGCCGAAGAAAGGCACAGCACCGGCACCACGTGCTAATCCCTCTCTTATATTGCCCTTCCCCAGTTCTCGCAGGCTAGTCAAGATGGAATAGGCGGGGGAATAATAACCAAGGGTCTTATCCGCATACCAATTGAATCCTTTTAACAATGCATAGGTCCCCTTGGCTACCTTTACCAGATCCTCTCTGCTCTGCTTTGCCACTTCCGCCGTCGTTTTCACGAGACCCGGAAGCGCCTTGCCAGGCTGTTTGAGAGCTTTATTTATAGCCTTAAGGTCTTGATTGACTCGGCTGAATGGATTACTGAGCCCGAAAAGTCCAGACGGGTCGATCCAATCATTTGGGGAGTTCGCCACATAGCGATACAGATTCGCCCCTGCTACGAAACCCAAGGGGTCCTTTTGCACGAAACGTTGTAGCGAAGCGTGGTAGAACCGGTTCTTCATGAAGAAGAGTCCGCCTCTTTCATCCATGACCCCGAAAGCCCCCGCATAAGTGAAAGGGTTATAGATCGAACCCGACCGGTGGATCACCTTGCCGAAGGGGTCATAACTGTAAGCGGCGAGGATGTCGCCGGAGGAATCGGTCAGGGCCAGCGTACTTCCCCGCGAGTCGAAGTGGTAAAAGGTGTCTTGAGATCCAGTACGTCTGGCCGCCAGTCGATCAGCGATATAGATATACAGGACGGTCACTTCCCCTCGCTCATCCGTCTCGAACAACAGATTGCCGAAGGGGCCGAAATGGAAATAGCGCTTCCAGATCCCCCTCTCGGATGCCACACGATGGCCGGTTGCATCATAGGTGTAGCGGGTCGTTACGCCGTCCCGGGTGGTTGAGGTAGGGCGGTTTTCAGGATCGTACACTGCCCAGAGGCCCGTCCCCGCCTGAGTCAGGTTTCCGTCGGCATCATAAGCAAGCGTGTCCTGGCCAAACCGGGTGATCTGGTTGGCAGCGTCGACACTCACCTGTGTCACACCTGGGGCTTGAAACTCGGGCAGAGGAAGCCTCCGGGATTCACTGGTTGTATTGCCCACGCCGTTGCGCGTGTAGCGAAGATCCGCCCAGGAGGTTTCCCCTTCTCCGTGCCGGATGGAGAGAAGACGATTGTTTTCGTCGTAAGTGTAGGTACTTTCGGTCCCGTTGGAACGACTGACTTTCAGGAGATTTCCCGCGGCGTCGTAGGTCAAGTCAATGGAGCCGGTCCAGGAGGCTCGGACGGGCCGGTTTCGGGAGTCATACACATAGCTGACTTTGACGCCTCCGGGATAAGTAATGGAGCTCAGGTTGCCCGCTGCGTCATAGGCGAACTCAACCTTCTTGCCAGACGGATACTGGATTTTCGTGACCTGGCCCGCTGCATCGTAGCTGTAGAGCGTCGAACCCCAGGAGTCGGTCATCCCCGTCAATCGGCCCAGTTGATCATAGTCGTAGCTGGCCACCTTGGAGCCTTGATAGTCCTTCTCCAGCACCTGCCCGTCATTGCTGTAGAGGAATGTGATCTTTTCACCCCGACCGTTGGCAACTTCAACCACTCGACTCAAAGGATCCCGTTTCAGCGTGACGGTACGTCCCAGAGGATCGGTCGTAGAAACGATCTCACCCATATAGTCGTATGAAAAGGACGTCTCTTTGCCCCGCTGGTCGCGCACTTTCACGACCTTAGAAGTAGTACCCTGATCAAAAGCATCGTAAGACAGGGCGAGCTGCTCTCCTTTGGAATCCGTGAACCCGGTGATCCGATCGATCTCGTCATAGGCGAAGGAGACCTGGTGGCCCAGGGCATCCCTGACGCCCACAAGATTCCCATTATCATCATAGCTGTAGTGAGTCGCATTCCCGGCGGCATCCACCGACTGAAGGACTTGAAGGAGAGGGTCTCGAACGCGGGTGAAAACGTCGCCTCGTTCATCTTTGGTGGATACACCGCTGCAGCAGTCGTAACTGTATTTGCGGAAACTTCCGTCTGCATAGGTCGTCTGAATCAGCCGGTCATTCGCATCGTACTGGTAGCGGGTCACGTTACCACGTGGGTCGGTATAGGAAAGGCGATGTAGCCCTTGATTGTCATAGCCAAAGGTCACTTTGTTGCCGAGAGGGTCAGTGACTGTCGCCAGATTGCCAAAACGATCATAGGTGAACGTGAATTGGCTGCCATCAGCTCTCGTTTCCCTGACCAACTCTCCTTTGGCGTCATAGGAAAACTGAAGCTTCCGCCCTGACGGAGACTCAGCCTGAATCACCCTGTGTTGATCATTCCAGGTATAGGTCCAGGTCTCCCGCAGCGGATTGGTCGCAGTAATCAGATGGTCTGAATCGTCATAGGTGTAGGTATATACGGAAGCGCCTGAAGAACCTCCCAACATCTCGACGCGCAAGAGGTTCCCCCGGTCCGCGTCGTAGTCCAGAAACACATCTTTTCTGGAATCGACGAGTCTTGCCGGGAAAACTTCGAAGTAGAGGGCGAAAGTCCCAAAGTTGTTCTCCCAATCGTAGATGTGCGAGACCCCTTTTCGATAACCAAGGGTGTTTCCCGTTTCGTCATTGAGTATGGAGTACTTGTTGCCGTTGGGTTCGGTGACAACGGTACTTCTCAAGTCGAACTCCTCATTGTCGGGATGAGGCTCATAGCGCGTGATTTGCCCCAGGGGATTCACGACTGCAATCAACTCGGGATTCTCGGTCTGGTAGTCACCGACCTGGAACTGATAGGTTTGCCCCGAGGCGGTAAAAGAGGCGAGTACGATTGGATTGTAGTTGTTCTGGCCGGGCTCGCCAATGAGTCCTCCATCGGGCTCCTTCCACGAGTAGGCGTAACTGGTTACCTCTCCAGCGAAATCGGTCGACTTGATCAGATTGCCCAGTTGATCGTATTCAAAGGTGGCGGTTCTTCCATCCGGGGCCCTCAGGCGGGTACACAATCCCGCCGAGTTGTGTTCAAACGTGGTTTCTCTCCCTGCCGCGTCGGTGATGCGGTCGATCCTTCGATTGGATGCGTAGGAGATCAAAACCGTGTTTCCGTACGGATCGGCAATGGAGACCAGTCGATAGTCTTTGACCTCCCCCTCCTGTCCGGGTATCAGATCGAATCGGTAAACGAACCGGGTGCTCTTTTCTTCGAACAGCCAGAAATCACCATGCCAGGTGAAATGGTTAAAGTACATCCCGTTGTGGTTCGGGTAATACTCCTGATTCAGGGCTTCGGCCGGCGGCGTAGCGCCCGATTCAAGTCGAAACTCGTAGGTTTGACCGCTGCCCAGTTGCAGGTAGATCTGCGTCGTGTAGCTCTGGCGAATCGTCCATTCGTAGGCAAACCTCCAGTGATTGCCGAACATCCCGGAAATAGGCGTATTCTCGTAGCTGTCCGTGTAGAGGTTGTAGGTTCGGGTCATCCGGATGGGAGGCCCGAGACCACTGTAGGCGAGCTCGGTGTCCTGGACGACATAGGACCGATCGACTGGATTCACCCAGTAATTTGGCATGCGTCCCAGCGAGCATTGGCCCGGTCCGTCGCCTCCCTGGAAGCGGATGTTGGGATTGAAATCAGGCCCTCCTTTTGTCGTCCGGCTATCGTAACCGTTACCCAGAGCAGAGGGTAAAGGGGACAGGCCAAGAAATGGCAACAACATCCACAGACTCAACTGAGTAACCCTGTTAATCGCGCTCTTGAACTTCATCCAGTGTTGCTGTTTTCGCATTCTCTTGCTCCGTTTGAGAGGAAAGTTGGTCTTGCAGGGGAGGTTGCCCGGATAGTGCTGCCGCTGCAGGGATCGGACAAGGCGGCAGGTTGGTATCGACCCAGTTTCTCCCCTCCTCACAATCAGCAGGATCGCTGTCATTGTCACTAGAATTCTTTCCAAAACCTATCGGAAGTATGGCGCATGGCGCCAACTCCCGTTCCCTAAAACGGTGTAGCCTGAATTGAGCGAGGTTGGTGCAGACAAGAAGCACCAAGATGTTAAGATCTCGCGAGTTACGCAAACCGCGGGCAGACCCGCCGGGTAGGTCGTCGAGAATCGACTGGACCCGCTGCGTGCAACAGATCCGTGCTCATCACCGTAAAAAATCGCTCAATTTGTGTGCAATGCAACAAAGCCAGTAAGCGAAGGCTCCATCGACGCCGTTCAGGCCAGGATCATGAATCTTCAAGAACACCACACCTTTTCTTTAGACTAAACCTTTCCTCTCAGAGTGCAACCGCATGGGTTTGCTTTTTTGTAAATAAACTGTGCGCTGGGTCAAGTCAGGTGTGAGAGGAGTGGTGGGCCAGTGCAGTGAGCAAGGCGGACAAAGCGATCCGGCCGAGATCAGTACAGGATCAGGAGCTATCCCGGCGACTCGACTTGTCGAACGCAGCATCCCTTGTCCTGCGTATGAAAAGATCCGCCTGAGGCAAGCTGGCGCGATTTCATCTTCAAAAAGGAAATTTTCAGGGTCAGACCCCGTTGCCTTGAATGCAAACGTGAAGGCATGGTAGCGTCCGCTTGGTCCGACCCGGTATCGGAGAATGCAGGGGCGCAGAGTGGGAGCAAGCCGTGCCGAAGTGGGCTGGGCGGTGACGTTTCTGCATTGGCCTCGGATACGCCCGCGGACACCGTCTCGTCATTGCACAGTTCAGAATACCGAACGCACCACACAGGAGGATGCACCATGGAGAACGCGAGAGTCGTCTGCTTCGTTACACTGCTGATGGCGACAGAGGTCGTTCTTACGGCCCAGGCGCAGGTTGGCCCGGTGACGCTGCCAGGCTCGGGTCCTCCAGCGGGGCCCACCAGTGGCGCCGGTGGGCAGGTCTTCGTCTTGAGTCCACTGGCTTCCGGCGAGGTCTA
>JBHHYX010000262.1:0-7823 GCA_046757765.1 Acidobacteriota bacterium
CAGGCTTTCGTCATGAGGAGTCGAAGGCGCCGCCCTGACAAGGCTTGCGACCGAGGCCCGCGCAGGCATACTGTACAGTATGTCGAGCGGGCCGACCAAGCGTAACGCAGTCAGGGTGCATGCATTCGGCTCCGCAATAGATCGTTTGTGAGAAATGCGGGTTAGCCCGAGCTTAGTTTTGGAAGAAAATCAACGTCTTGGATGGGATGGCCGAGGGGTCGATTTCATCTCCGCTCAGAATGCGTCCATCCGGAAAACGATAGAAAGTGGAGGGGTAATTCCATTTGACGCCGGCGATACGGGCGGGCAGACGTCTGCTCCGCACATGTCCGCCGTAGACATAACCCACTAAGACGCGAGTGCCGGCGGGGAGGGAGGAGAAGATGCGGTTGGATGCCTTTCGCTTCAGTTCCTCTCCCGTACGGACGATGCCGCTGGGCAGAAAGTAGATGGTGGTCTTATCATCATAGGCGTCGCCGGCCAGTTGCCAGGGGGTACCGGCGTCCACGCCAATCTGGCGGAATCCCTCAAAACCCTTCCTGTCGGCGGATTGTGCAATGAGAACTCGAGTCCCTGCCGGAACCCGGCTCCAGTCCACCACCTCATCGCCCCGCCGCCGACTGCCGTCGGGAAAGAGGTAGAGTGTAGTGGCGCTGTCATAGTCCTCGCGGGCGACATCCCAGGCAGTTCGACCTTGGCGTATGACATTACCTTCCGCGGGCAACCGTACACCGGCGGCCACGGCGCCTGCAGCGTTTCTTGCGTAAAGAAAGCGCTGCAGTTCCGGGTCTCCGACAGCCAGCCTCCCGGCTTCCACGTCAAGGTCTCTGCCGGGCTTGGCTCTTAGACCCAACCGGGCCCGCACGTCGGGGCGAGCGAAAATCATCCCGCAACGCTTGCGCCCACGGTGATTTTGTCGGTGAAACCGGTTGGGTCGGCCATAGGCCACCATGGAGTGGGTCAGTACGTTGCGGTCGGGGATCCGGTACAGACTCTTGAGCTGGCGCAACAACTCGCGCAGGGCCGGGTACTGAGCCGGCGTGAGGTCTTTATTATGATATCCCACCACCTCAATACCGATGGAGTAATTATCGATTACGCGCTGGCCGTTCCACATGCTTCTACCGGCGTGGGTGGCGATCCTCGACTTGTCGATGGTGCGATACACACGCCCCCGCCTGGTCACAAAATAGTGAGCTTCGCCCCGGCTGAGAATCTTCTTCAAAGACCCTCCTTCACCACCCTCCGTGGTGTGGAGGATGATGTAGCGGGTATGGGGCCTTTTGGGCCGTCTCTTGTTCTTGGGACTGTAGCGGTTGCTGACGTGCAACCGGGCCGCCCGGGCATCGAGGTTGCCCAGGGACAAGCCGAAGGCAAACAGGAGGAGGCTTGAAACTTCTTTCAGTACTTGCCGCCGGGGCGTTGAGCGGAGCGCTCCCGGCCCTGATCGCCGCCGCTTCTCGGACCCATCGGACATGGTGTGTTCAGGGCTGAAACAAATCCAACGACAACCGGCCTCCGCCAAGTGTGAGAAAATGAGAGTTCTCCGTCAAAAGGCCAGACCCTCGAAGAAAGCCCACGGGAAGTCAGTCTGAGACCGAGTCACAACACCGGACTCAGGTCGCGTCGATCCAAGAATCCGACCACTCACCCAGGCCTCACTTCTTTGCCAGAGCCGCTCGTTCCTCCTGCCAGAGTTGGTCGCTCCGAGCCAGAAAGTCCTCTTGGGAGATCTTGCCGTCATCGACCTTCTGGAGCAGTGACCGCTGGGCCCGATAATCAAGATTGTCGATGGCAGCCTTACTCTGCAGCACCCGCCAGGCCTTTCGGCGTTCCACGCAGAAGAGGACCATCTGGCGAGAGATCAGAGCGTGGCGAAGCTTGTCGCTGTTGTCCACCGCCTTGATGTAGACACCGAAGTCAGGAACGAAACTTCGATGTTCGGGGTTCAGGTAACGCCGGTGAAGGACGTCAGACTGGGTCACCCGGACAAGCACATCATCGAGGGGGAGGAAGCCGGCGGCCTGCTCGGCCGTAATCTTTCGAAAATGGCTGCGGAAGCGGGCTTCGGTGAAGGCCCAGTGCGCCACCGTGTAATTGAAGCGTGATCCCGTCGGCTTGTGATAGCTTGTCCACCAGTCCTGCTTGGGAGCGGGATTACCTTTTAGATCAAAGCACTCCGGGTAAGTCTCGCCGCGGCTGGGATCGAAGACGAAATCGGGCATCCCGCGCGAGTCGCGAATCCGAATTGCCTGAACGGTCGACATATTGTCGCCCACTCCGTGTTCGGGCTGGCAGGTGGTAAAGCACTGCAAAAAGGCGGTTCCCCGGTACTCCAACGCATCCAATATGCTGCGGTACAGCTTGGCGGCGTTGGCCATAGAGACCTGGGCCACGAATGGGGAGCCGTGTCCCGAAGTCAGAATTTCCGAGACACTCTTCTTCTCAACCAGCTTGCCTTGAGAAGCTTGGCCAAACTGGTTGAAATCACCGCCGCCGGGGGAGGGCGAGGAGTCCGAGTTTTGACCGCCGGTATTGCTGTAAACCTGTGTGTCCAGCATGATCAGCTTCACGTTGGGCCGGTTTTGCAGCACCACCTTGGAGACGTTCTGAAACCCGATGTCCCCCATGCCACCGTCACCACCAATGACCCAGACCTTGGGCATTTCAACGACCTCTTGATCGGTCATCAAAAAGTCCGAGAAGTGCGTATAGTTGTAGAGGCTCTCCTGACTGACTCCCTGCCCCTCCAGGAGAGCGTCCGTCAGACGTTCCGGCAGCACCGATCGGCGAGCGTGGTCCATCATGAAGCTCTCTCCCATCATCCAGCCGATGGTGGCGCCATCCTGAAAGAGAGAGTTCATCCACGGGTAGGGATGCGGATTGTTGGGAGGAGTGGAGCCGTAAACGGTGTTGCATCCGGTATGAGCCGCCATGGCCATCACCGACATACCGTTGCTGAGCCGCCCATCCAGAGCCTGCAGTTCCTGGTGGTTGAAGGCGTCCTGGCGCAAGACTTTACAAAGCGCCTCGAGGATCTGCCGATCGCTGATCGCTCCGTGGTTTTCGATTCGCTTGGTGGTATCGTCCTCGGTCTCTCCACCCAGATCGAAAATCAAATGGGCGACAGCTCGCTTGAGGTTGGAGTAAGCCGAGGCCTGTTTGCTCTGGAGGTCCTGGAGAAGCTGGAATCCTTTTTTCTCGAGTCGGTCGGCTTTGTCCAGCAGGCGGGCCGCCTTGCGGTGAAAGGTGGGCCGCATGAAGGACTCCGTAACCGTCGCCAAGGCTCGCAGGATGCTCTTCTCGCCACATCCGGCACAAGCGCCGTCACCCGAAACCAGGGCCTCATAGTTGCGGCGCACCATGAGATGGTTGCGCAACGCGGCCGCCTTGCTCTCTTCAGGATGCTCGTCATCGTAAAGACCCAGGTACTTCTGGGAGGTGTCGGGAAGAAGGTCGAAGAAGGACATCGCACTCGTGTGTCTGGCATTGACGTCTTCCGTCTCCTGGACCATTTTCAGAGCTTCGTGCTGCCCGCACTCGGTCACACACTCGGCGCAGCCCTTGCAAAGATCAGACACGAAGATGGAAAAGAGCCCGCCGCTTCCAGGCGCTTTCTTTTCCTTGCCTCCAAAGATCTGGCTGGTCTTGAGGTAGGCGAGAGGGAGTTTTTTCAGAATGGCAAGGAACTGGTCCTTTCCTTCGGGTCTCACGTTGCCATCCACTTTGGCCAGCGCCCTTTTCACCAGTTTGACGAACGGAGTGGTACTCTTGTTCTTCACTTCACTCCGCATGGCCTCTCGAGTATGGGCCTCGATCTGGGGAATCAGCTGGATCAACTGTTGCCTGGACCCGGCATCGTTGACGTAATGTTGGGCGGCAGTGGCCAGGACCGCCCCGATATCCTGAGCGGTGTTGGGCAGGGCCGTGTCCGGACAGGCAGCGATACAGTCCATGCACTGGGTGCAGTTCTCGGCGATGAACACGGGTGTCTCCCGGCGCGCCAGGTACTTGCTGGCACTGGCACCCGTTCCCGCTGCCATCACGCCGCAAGCGGCCAGAGAAGAGGCGGGCTGGTCGTAACCCAGACCGGCGCGGAACTCCTCATCAAAGGTGGAGGTGCGAAAGACGGGAGCGCGAGCTTGCTGACCACTGGGAGCGGGGAAGGTCCTCACGCGGCGCTCGCCGCCCACTTTCCGGTCACTGTCCGTCTCCTGGAGGGCGCTGAGAGGGATCAAAGAGCTCCCTCTCATACTGGAGCGATCCGGTGCGTCCACATCCCCATGGGGCACTTCGCGGCAGCGCTTGAACCCCTGCTCCATGACGGTCATGTTGGACTCGATGACGGCGTCGCCAAGCCGTCCGAATTTGGTCTCATACTGCTTCCGAACGACCTCGCGGAAGTGCTCGTAATCAATCCCAAATTTCCCCAGGAAGGGCGAGACCCTGAAAAATGCGCCCAAAAACGCGTTCCCCTGCATCCGCAGTTGCAGGTCCGGCCTGTCGGTGGCGTTGCGGGCCACGTCAAAGCCGGGAAGAATGAAGAGCCGGATTTTCTGTTTGACAATCTGCTCCCGTAGAGGTCCGGGGATGCGTTCCCAAAAGTGCTCGGGGCTCTCTTCGGATTCCATCACCAATGCCCCCCCCGGCGTGAGTCCGGCCAAGGGGTTGGTATGGGTGAAGGCTTTGGGGTCGCAGCAAAGGACGACGTTGACGTGGCGCAGGTCACAGTTGACTCGAATGCGTTCCGGCGCCACCACCAGGAAGTAGGCGGTCGGAGCGCCCTTCTTTTCCGACCCATACTTGGGGTTGGCGCTGGTATGAATGATGGGCTTGACCCGTCCAAACTCATCGTATGAGCGGCGCTTCTCGGCCACGAATCGCCCCAGCTCTCCAATGATGGCCCCCAGGTTCTTTCCGGTGGTGATCATCCCCCAGCCGCCAATGGAATGAAAACGAACCGCAATCGCACCCTCCGGCAGCAGTGAAGGGGTGTTGTCAGACTGGACCGCATAGGGGTGGTCAATGCCGAGCGCGAAGTAGGATTCCCCGCTGGCAGCTGTCTTCCCGTCCTGCCGGGCCCGCCCTTCATTAGTGAACTCATACGCGCCCAGGATCCCCTCGGGTCGGAAGTCCCTCGAACCCAGGCCGTAGACTCCCGAGAAGATGTGCGGCATCTCTTCTGGATCCAGTTGAGGGAGATCAAAGTGGGCGCGGGCGTTCTCGAGTCCCTTGGAAAGAGCCGTTCTGAGGTCGCGTTCGAGAGGATTGCCGCCCGCCATGGGCTCGTCGGTTCGCTCCAGCACGATGGCGTTTCGCTTGCCGCGCAGCGCCTTGATGATGGCGGATTCCGGGAAAGGCCGGAGCACGTTCACATGAATCGATCCGACCCTCGCCTCGCGTCGTTCTCTAAGATAGTCGACCGCGGCCTCGATGTTCTCGGCAGCGCAGCCCAGAGAAACAAAGACAGTCTCGGCATCGTGACAACGATACTCGGAGAGGAGACCGTAGTGACGTCCGGTCAGTTCACCGAATTGGCGGTAGGCGTCCTCCAGGAAGCCGAGAATCGGCTCGGTAAAGTTGTTCCGGCGCGCCACCACGCCGTTCATGTAGTGCTCCTGGTTTTGGACCGGCCCCAGCAGGATCGGATTCTTGATGTCGATCATTCTGGGCACTCGCCGTCGGGTAGGGCCAAACAACTTCGACTGCGCCTCGGTCGGGCAGTCGATGATGTCATCGGGAGCGCCTAGAAACTCACGCAGCAACTCCGTTTCATGCCTGAAAAAGGAGCGTTCCAGGTGAGTGGTGAGAAACCCGTCCTGGATGTTGATGCCGGGTGTCAGCGCCAACTCCGTGACCCGGCGCAGGATCACGGCCTGGTCGGCCGCCTGCTGGGCGTCCTTGGCAAACAACATGATCCAGCCGGTGTCCAGGGCGGCATAGACGTCGTCATGCCCGCAGTGGACATTGAGGGCATGTTTGGTGAGGGCCCGCGCTCCCACTTCCAGAACCATGGTGGAAAACTTGCCGGGAGCGTGATAGTACTGCTCGATGCCGTAGGCGATGCCCTGGCCGGAAGTAAAGTTGACCACGCGCTTGCCCGTCACCGAGTAGGCGATGGCGCCACCCTGAGCCGCGTGCTCTCCCTCCGTCTCAACGGCCAGCTTGGGGTGTCCAAAGATGTTCAGTTTTCCTTCGGCGAACGACTGCTGGTACAACTCCCCCATCTGGGTGGATGACGTGATGGGATAAAAGATGCCCCCATCCGTGATGCGAGATTCAGTCAGATAGCCGACCAGATAGTTTCCGTCACAGGTGACGGGAACCCCGGGATAGCGAGGCTTAGCAGGCTTTGCCGCTCTTTCCCGCCAGGAGCCGGTCATTTCACTCGATGCGACCCCCACAGAGACTGTCGCGGCGCTTTGTTCCAGGTTGTAACGACCTGTCGTGTCCGTTGATTTCATGTATTCTCCACCCAGAATTGTAAGGCACCCTTCAGGGCTGCGTCAATGCGCCCTTTCCAAACCGACGCCCCACAGATTGGTTTCATGGCTGCATAGTGGTGCTGGTTCCTCCAATCATGGAGACTTCTTGCCAGAGCAATGATGGTAGCGTATAAGACGCGGTTGCGGGCTTGGTGATGGGCCACGGCTGGCGAATCTCCGCCCACGCTGGGCGGCCTGTCGGTGTCAGTGATTGGCTGGACATTGATCTTGCCCGGGATGGAAGCCGAAAAGAGACTCGTTATGCACACATTCTCCCAAAAATGGAAGCCCACCTGCTGGCGCATCCGTTTAAGTGTGTGGTGTTATCGCTACCTGTTTCGTCCTCTGTGGGTCAAATCCGTCGGTCGCCAGAACGTTCCCGAGGGACATGTCGTTCTCATGGCCAATCACCTTGCGCCGAACACGATCAAAGTCCCCTGGCCAGCAGCCGTCCATCTTTTGGGCCGAGTGGTCGAAGGGATGCTCTCTCCCTTGATGGCAAAGGGGAAACTGCGGTCATTCTGGGCGGATGTGGTTCGATGGCTGACGGATTGGGTCGGCCTTGATGGGACCCTCCTCGGTTATGAGGCCCACGTGGGAACAGGCAAGGAACCTCTCTTCTTGACCGGAGATTATGAGCTGGGTCCTTTTCCAAAGTGGCAGCTCGAGGGGATGCGTTCGGTGGGGACGAGAGCAATCAACCGGCACGTGAAGATCTTTCAACAGAAGACCCACGAGGACTGGCCGAAGGCGGAGGTGCTTTTTCCCGCCGGTCAGTCCTTCCCCAGCATTACCCATGAGTTTGGAACAGCGGATCAAGAGGGCCTCGCCCAGGAGAAGGAATGGAGCCAGGGGGCGGCCTACTTTTCCAAAATGACACACGCCCCCAACGTCCCCGTTTATATAGGGTTCGACTTCAAATGGCGCCACCTTCTCATCCCCAGGCCCATGGTGACGATAGCCTTCGGCCCCAGCATTGCCCCGCCCAAGAGCAAGGAGGAGCGGCAGAGGACCGTGGAGCAGGCCAAGGAGGCCGTGTGGCAACTCTATCTGAATCACGGCAAAAGACACGGCGGCAAAACCCGGACCTGATCTCGCCGGGACCCGGATTCCCAACGGTGTTGCGGGAAGAAGCGCGAAATCGCCCTTGGGGCGGGACCCGGCCAGGGTTCTCTAGCTGTAGCGAGCGACCTCATACCGCCGAGCGGCCATTGAGGTGATGATTTGGTTGCCTTGACCGCCTTTGTGTCGGCCCTCCGGGCCTGTCGGCGAGGGACATCAGGCCTCCCGGCCCTTACGGACCGGGCTACTCGAATATCGGCCCTCCGGGCCTTTGGC
>JBHHYX010000263.1:0-7731 GCA_046757765.1 Acidobacteriota bacterium
ATAGAACCTGAGTTGAGCGATTCTTGCGGATGAGAAGTGCCCAGATGTTGTGTCCCCGCGGGTTGCGGAGACCGCAGGCATACCCCGCTGCGGTATGTCGAGGATCGATAAGACCCGCGGGGCGCAACAGATTGCTGCTCACCGCCGTCGAGAATCGCTCAATTCAGGTAGTAGTCAACTTTCCCTCTCTTCTTTATAGTCGCCGCTGCCTACACCTACTCGAGTGGGCCCGCCTCCCGGGCAAACTTTTCGTAGACATGCCTGGCTTCCTCGAACTGTTTCAGGACATGTACCCTTTCCCGTTCCGAGCGCCAGCCCGGCCAACTCTCGGCCATTGAACGCAGCTTGGAGATCCACTGAATCGAGTATTCAGCGGCAGCCCGACTTCGCACCGGCCGGTCCCCGACCCGGATCCAGACCGGGTTGGTGAAGGCCTGGGCATAGTCGCAGTCCAAAGGATACCGGTCCACCGGCGCCCCTTCCGCCCTCAGGTGAAACCATCCGCTCCTGCTGATTCGGAAAAGCTTTTGAAGGCGAATCCGTTTCTTGCCCGCAACCGAAATGTCCTCCAGGATCTCGCCATTGAAGACGAGCAGGACTGTGCGCAGCGGCGTGATGGACTCGATCGTGGCCTCGATCTTCACCTCGCCTCCCGCCGCCGGAAGCTGGACCTCCTCTCCAGGCATCCTCCCCTCAACCGTCAACTGGACAAGGGGTCCGGTGCTCACAAAGGAGTGGCCCTGACGCAGGCCCGCCATCCAGTCCGTCAAGCTGAGCCCCTCTTCGCCGGTGTGAACGTAGGTTCGAACCGATCCAATCAGTTTACTTCGATGAAGATCGCTGATCGAATCTTCGCCTCCGACCGCCACAACGCGCAGACCATTGTTGAGCGTGGCGTACCAGGGATAGAAGCCGGCGCGACCCGCGCCCGACCACTCGACGGCGTCCACCGTACCCAGGGCGGCATCGACCATGTAGCCTTTTCCACCCCCGAGATTACCCTTCAGCGGGTCCTCTTCCCCCCCAAAAGCATGCACGTAGCCCACCGTGGCGCCTTGGGCTTTGGCCTTGCGCAGGATATCGGTATTGCTGGGATACAGACTTTCAATCGCCGTCCCTTCATACCCTGTAGTCGCCGGCGAGATGAGGTGACTTTTCAGTCCCAGCAGGAACACGTGCCCGTAAAACGGCGGCCTGTACTCCTGGCCCACCTGGAGCAACCGTTCCGGCGTGGAAAGAGGATGAGGCTTCCCGCCGCTGACAAAAAACTGGTAGTCCAGAACACGATTGTCCTTGTTGGCGACCAGTTCGTTGACCACGTCCTGGTCTTCCGCCGCAGACATCAGCATCAGGTTTTGGAGGCTGTTGTGGAGGTTGCCGCCGTAATTCATATGAACGTGAGTCGAGCCGCTGAACCAACCCCGGGCAGCCATGTCCGTCACTTGCTCCAGTTCAATCCTGATCTGGCTGAGCTGTCCCGGCTCAATCCGCGTCTGGAATTCCTGGGGCTGGAATTCAAAGCCTTTGACGGCTTCAAGATGCACACTTCCGGCGGGAAGCTCGAGAGTGAAGCTGCCGTCCGTGTGAAAGACGTGATCCCCCGCTCTGGAGACCCGGGCATAAGCGCCGGCCGGGGCATAGAACTTGCCATCCTCGGCAGTGAGATGGATCCGGCAAGCGGTAGGTTGGCCGGTGGCAGCCTCCACGATTCGGACGGAGAGGAGGCCCATCGGGCGCTTCCAACGCCGGTCTCGAATCCTGACGATACGATTCTCCCCCCCGTGGGTTTCGAGAACCGCCAGCTGGGGAAGCCCGTCTCGGTTGTCAATGTAGGCGATCCACTCGCCGTCGGGGGACCAGCGCGGCGCAAAGGCATCATGCTGAAAAAAGGTCAGCTTGTAGGGGTCTCCGCCAGCAGTCGGCTGGAGGTAGAGATTGCTGAATTGATCGGCTGCGCCCCCAGTGGAGGAGTAGACGAACCGCTTCCCATCCGGAGAGACATCGGGGGCCGTTCGGTACAGGGTCTGCTCGGACAACACCACCCTGGCTTGCCCCATGCCATTCTCCAAAGCCGGCAACCTCCAGACATTTCCGGACCCGAGAGCCACGCCCCTGTTGGAAACAAGGAGCAGCTCTCTGCCGCCGGGAAACCAGCCGGGATTGATATGCATATCCCAGGGCCCGAAATAGAGACGGTCCCGGCCAAAACTGCGGTCCTTCGTCACTGCCAACGCCGGACCGGTCCAGTGGCCGTCACGGATGGGGCGGACCCAGACATTGAAGTGTCCCTTGGGCCGGGTGGAAACGTAAACAACCTGACTGCCATCGGGAGAAAAGGAGGGTTCGGTGTAGAGGTACTGGTCGTCGGTCAGTGGCCCTATCTCGCCCGTTTCCAGATTCACAATCTCCAGCTGAATCGTCTGAGCGTCGTCATCGGCCGTGTAGAGGATCCATTTTCCGTCCGGAGACCAACTCGGGGAAGAATGGTATTTCTTGCCGTCGGTCAGTTCCCAGGCCACTCCCGTCGAGGGATCCACTTTCCAAATCGAGCCGTTCATGGCCACTGCAATCCAGCGCCCGTCGGGAGACCAGCAGGGAGCCCAGGGAGTCGAGCTGGGCGCGGGCGGGAGATAGTAGTTGTGCATGTAGTTGCCCCCGTGTCGGGCCGACGGGTACTGCGCCAAGGCCAGACAAATGGAGCCCACAGAAACGGCAACCCAGGGCCCCAGCTGTCGGACTCTCCTTCGGGTGCTCCGCGCCGAGCGACTGCACACATTCAGAACTTTCGAGACCATTCTCTGGGCCACCTTTCAATGACTACCTTCTTCTTTGTATAGAATTCGACGCCGTCGCGCCCCTGCCCGTGCAAGTCTCCGAAGAAGCTCTCCTTCCAACCACTGAATGGAAAGAACGCCATGGGAGCGGCTACTCCCAGATTGATCCCCACGTTGCCGGCCTGGACCTCAGAGCGAAACTTCCGTGCCGCCGCGCCGCTACTTGTGAAGAGACAGGCCATATTGCCATAGCGACTCCGGTTGATGAAATCAATGGCTTCTTCCAGGCGTCCAAAGGCGAGTGTACTCAAGACCGGTCCAAAGATCTCAGTCCGGGCCACTTCGCCTGAGGGCTGGACGCCCCGCAGCAGCGTGGGACCCACAAAGCTGCCCTGCTCGTAGTCCTCGACCTTCAGTCCCCGGCCATCCACGATGGCCTCGGCCCCCTCATCGATTCCCCGACGGATCAGTTCCTCGATCCGAGCCTTGCTCTGAGCCGTGATGACGGGACCCATTTCCACCCCCTCATCCAGCCCGTATCCCACCCTGCGCTCTCGAGCACGTGCCTCCATGGCTTCCGTAAAGGAGTCGGTCGCGCTGCCCACGGTGAGCGCAACCGAGGCGGCCAGGCAACGCTGGCCCGCGCACCCAAAAGCCGAGTCGGCTGCAATCCGACTGCTCATTTGCATGTCCGCGTCGGGCAGAACCACGATCGGATTTTTGGCCCCTCCCTGGCACTGGGCACGCTTCCCCTGGGCAGCGGCCCGGCCATAGACATAGCGAGCCACCCGGGTGGACCCCACAAAACTGATGGCCTGGATGCAGGGATGGTCGAGCAAGGCTTCGACAACCCCCCCGGCTCCATTGACCAACTGCAGGACTCCCTCGGGAAGCCCCGTCGCTTCAACCAGCCGAACAATCTTCCGCAGGGTCAGCGGCACTTTTTCACTTGGCTTCAGAATGATACAGTTGCCGCAGGCGATGGCGTAGGGGGCAAACCAGAGGGGAATCATGGCGGGAAAGTTGAACGGGGTAATGGCGGCCACCACGCCAAGGGGCTGGCGAATCATGAACTCGTCGATTCCGCTGGCAACGTCCTCACTGTTGCAGCCCTGCAGCAGAGTCGGAACCCCGCAGGCCACTTCCACGTTTTCAATGCCTCTTCGCAGCTCGCCCCGGGATTCCTCCAGAGTCTTGCCGCATTCGAGAGTTACGGTTCGGGCCAGATCTTCGAAGTTCTCCTCCAGCAACTGTTTCAATCGAAAAAGATACTGGATCCGTTCCGTGACCGGAGTCCGGCGCCACTTCTGGAAAGACGCTTCTCCCGCGCCCACCGCCTGCTCGACTTCCTCCGGGAGCGACAGCGGTACCCGCGCCACCCGCTCTGCTGTGGCTGGGTTGGTCACGTCCTGACACTCCTCGCTTCTCGACTCTAGCCATTGACCTCCAACAAAATTGAGCAATCGCTCTTCAGAACTCATGAATCTCCTTTCCGGCAGTCACCGCCATGAAAGGCAACAGGGGGGCTCAGGCTTACAAGAGATCCAAGCTTGTAGCGAGCAACCTCATACCTCCTACTAGCGGCCATTGAGGTGATGACTTGGTTGCCATTACCCCTTTTGTGTCCCTGGCCTTTGGCAAGGTCGCTAAATGTTCGCAGGCGCCGAAAGGCGCGACTCATATTCAGCCCAGCGAAACCCGGCAAAGCTCTGAAAGAGCTATTTATGGCCAGCATAGCGATTGTTTGTAGTGCGAAGATTGTTATCCCATGCTCAACTTGACCATTCTGTTAACTTGTTTCGGGCCAGGCGGCCCCAGCCTTGGCGCGTCGCCTCTGCCGTCCGGTCCGGTCACCTTCTCCTTTGTTGCGGTTTCGTATACTATCGCACTTCGTTCGGTGGCGGTGTTGTGGGACGGCCACGGGTCAGCCAGGCCGGGTTTCTCGTAACCGGTCGTGGCGAAGAGCCGGAAGCAGCCGCGCTGAACAGGGCGGTACGACCAAGGCCCCCGGAGGCGTAGTCGCGCACTATGTCGACGAGGGCGGGAAATAGTCCTCCCGGCCCGGGAGTTGAGCCAAGATGAAGATTGCCCTCATCCAGAAACAGAATAGCCCCGATCTGGGAGCCAATCTGGCCAAGGGGCTCGAATCCCTGCGACGCGCCGCCGGGCAGGGGGCAGAGTTGGTGGTCTTTCCCGAATTGGCTTTTCTGCCTTTCTTTCCCCAGGACCGGCGCAAAGGGAAAGAGCAATCGTGGGCGGAGCCTGTGCCGGGTCCAACCACTGATCTCTTCAGCCGCCTGGCTGCTGAATTGGGTGTGGTAGTGGTCTTGAACCTCTACGAAATCGACAACGGGCGAACCTACGATTCCTCTCCGGTGCTGGATGCCGACGGCAGTTTGCTGGGCGTGGCCAGAATGGTCCACATCATGGACGGGCCCTGTTTTCATGAGAGGGAGTACTATCATCCCGGGAACAAGGGCGCTCCCGTCTTCTCCACCGCCGTGGGACGGGTGGGGGTGGCCATTTGCTACGACCGCCACTTCCCGGAGTACATGCGGGCCCTGGCACTGAAGGGGGCCGAGGTTGTGGTGGTTCCCCAGGCGGGGGCGGCCGAGGAGTGGCCCCCCGGGATCTTCGAAGCCGAACTGCGGGTGGCGGCTTTCCAGAACGGCTACTTTGCGGCCCTGGCCAACCGGGTCGGACCTGAGGAATGTCTCTGTTTTGCGGGGGAGTCCTTCGTGACCGATCCAAGCGGCCGAATCCTGGCCCAGGCCCCGGCCGGGCGCGAATCCATCCTCTACGCCGACCTGGACTTCGGCCTGCTGGAAGCCTCTCCAGCAAGGCGCCACTTTCTGCCCGACCGCCGACCGGGAGTCGAACTCTAGCGAGGCTCCGCTCCAGACCGACGAGCGGTGTGGTTGCCGGGTCTTCATCGGTATCGGAATCGGTTTCGCTAGCGCCATCGCCGTTGATTACAATGGTAGTGAGTAATGCGCATGATGTCGATTACCGATACCGATAACCGCACCGCTCCCCAAACTTGACTCAAAACTACAGATTATCCCACCCCTGGCGATTCGCCTCCGGGGGCCTCAGGCGTAACGCCTTGTCAGCGCGGCGCTTCCGACGCCTCGCGACGAAACCTGGTGCATAATCCGGGCTAGGCGCATGTCCTCGTCAACAAAGCTGTACTCGGCTGATCTGCCACCGTCTCAGACTTGATCTTGACTGGGAGGAATCGCTGCTTCAGGATGGGATTCGAGTAAGAGAATGAACTCTGGAAGGATGAAAAGTTGGGGCGCAATGGTAGCGATGAGCGCGGTGTGGGTCGCCTCGGTTGGTTTCCAGTCGGTCCAGGTCCGGGGCCAGTATGCCGCCAAGACTCTGGTCGCTCACCGCGGAGCTTCCGCCTACGCTCCGGAGAACACTCTGGAGGCCTACCAGTTGGCCATCCAGCAGGGAGCGGACTATGTTGAACAGGATCTCCAGATTACCAGGGACGGGGTTCTGGTCTGCCTTCACGATCTGACCCTGGAACGCACCACCGATATCGAAGAGGTGTTTCCCAGGCGCTACCGTGAGGTCAAACAGAGCGGCGTCGTCTCCAAGCAGTGGTTGGTGTCCGATTTCACGCTGGCCGAGATCAAGAAACTGGATGCCGGCTCCTTTTTTGGCAAGAAGTTCGCCGGGGCCCGGATTCCCACCTGGGATGAGGCGATTCAGGCCATTCGGGGTCAAGCCGGACTCTTTCCGGAGACCAAGGCTCCGGGCGTCTACGGCAAACGGGGTTTCGATATGGAAAAAATGGTCCTGGCAGAACTCCGGCGGCACCGCCTGGATCAACCGGGCGCTGACCCGCTCACTCCTGTCGTGATTCAATCCTTCAGTGCCGAGAGCTTGCGCAGAATGGCTTTTCAGTTGGGTTGCACCCTTCCTCTCGTCCTGCTGGTTGGGGAAGAAGATCGGACTCGGGTTTCACCCCAATGGTTGAAGCAGGTCAGGAAATTCGCAGCCGGTATCGGGCCTTCCAAGAATCTTCTCAGGGCCAACCCGGCTATCGTAAAATGGGCCCACCAGGCCGGTCTCAGCCTGACTCCCTACACCTTCCGATCTTCGGAGTTGGGAGAGGGTTTCACCAGTGTCCGGGAAGAGATGACCTTCTACCTCCATACGCTTGGTGTCGAAGCGCTCTTCACCAACAATCCCGATGAATTCCCTCGAAGGTGATCGAGCCCTGGATTCACTTCATCGATCCCCATTATCCCTACTCGGCGGCATGGAGTCGCCCGCTCCCTCCCCGGCCCTCCACCAAGACCCGCGCTCCTTCCCCCCTCTACTTCCAAACCGCCACTTCTTCAAGGGGTTTTCGGGTCAGGTCCGGGACGTCGGCATTTTGAGCCGGATAGCCGATCGGAAAGAGGATGTAGGGTCGCTCATTGGAGGGACGCTCCAGGAGAGTGGAGAGGAAACCCATGGGACTGGGCGTATGGGTCAGCGTCACCAGACCCATGTGGTGCAGGGCCGCGATGAAGAGGCCGCAGGCAATGCCCACGCTCTCCCGCACATAGTAGTTCTTCCGTTTGCTGCCGTCTCTGTTCCATCCATGGGATTCGGCGAAGACCACCACCAGCCAGGGCGCCGTTTCCAGAAAAGGCTTGCGCCATTCCGTTCCCAGCGGTGCCAGGGCTTCCAGCCAGTCGCGAGGCATCCGGCCGCCGTAGGAGATCTTCTCTTCCTTCTCGGCGGCAATTCGGATTTTTCGTTTCAAGGCCGGGTCACCGACGACCACAAATTTCCAGGGTTGGCGGTGGGCGCCTGAGGGAGCCGTCGAGGCGGTTCGGATGGCCAGCTCAATCAAGCCTCTTGGAACCGGGTCGGACGAGAGATGACGGATGCTGCGCCGCTGGTTCAGCTCTTGATAATAGGCTTCAGCGCGTCTGAGCATCTCCTCCTCTGG
>JBHHYX010000264.1:0-7719 GCA_046757765.1 Acidobacteriota bacterium
GTTATCATCCGCGCTGACTGCGTTGCCCACCCTCGGCCTCCTCGACGTAGTGCACCACTACGCCTCCGGGGGCCTCGGGCGTAACGTCTTGTCAGCGCGACGCTTCCGACGCCTCGCGACGAAACCTGGTGCATAATCCGGGCTGGAGAAACCAACCAAGAAAGCCTTGCCCTGTAACGAGGAGGTCTTCTGAGATGAAAACACCAATTTGTCCCACCTGCGGCTGTTCCCTGGTTCGGTTGGGGATCACCAAGGATCAGGCTGTCGCAGACACCTGTGAGGACGAAAAATACTATTTCTGCTGCCAAGGGTGCCTGGACCTGTTTGCCGCTGATCCCCCGAAGTATCTCCGGGAAATGGCTGATGTGACCGTGTGCCCGACCTGCCTGGGAGAGAAGACTCCGGGTACGAGGGTAGAGTTGGAGCATGGGGGCCAGGTTTTCTACTTTTGCCGCTGTCCGCACTGCATGGAAGAGTTCAGGAAGAAGCCTGAGTACTACATTGAGCGCCTGGCAGGCGAAGGAAATTGACAATACGCGACTCAATTTTCTCCCTCCTGCCCGGCGCGCCCACTTCAGCGGACGTAGCGCTGCTCCAGAAGGAACGCGACGCCTGTCCCAATCAGCAAGTGCGAGCGGGATTGCCCGATCAGTTTCGGGCCAACTCAAAAGGTCCTCCGGTCGTTCTCGTAAAGGCGGTGTTCTCAAGTGTAAAACGCGCAGTCGTGCTATACTGCCTCCAATGCGGCGCGCAGTGTCCCTCAATCTCATTCTCTTCCTGCTGGTCGGGGTGTCGGGACTGAGCTTCTCAGTATGCCGCGACTTCATGGCCAGAAATCCTGAGATCCGGATGGCCGCCTCCTGTGCCGATGATGGATTTTGCCGCAAGATGTGCCGGCTGGGCCAGAATGATTGCCCGGGTCTGCTCCAAAAGACCTCCAGCCATTCCCTTGGCAGCGTCGCATCCCTGCCTGCAGACTTGACGCCACCCCCACTATTTCCGTCTGAGCCAAGCCACCCATCTCTCTCCAACGAGCCGGTTGACCCGTCTCCTCCAGGCGAAGTGTATCTGTTGAACACCTCGTTCCTGATCTAGACCCAACCCTTCTTTTTCCATTCTTTCGTGCTTGAATCCGGGGTGGAGTGACTCCTCACTCGCTGCCGCTGATTTTCGGGCTTTCGTTTTCCCGTTGAAATGTGGCCGAAGGCCGCGGAAATGAAGGGGTTGGACATGATCAAAAACCTCATCACCAGTTTGTTAATGACATTGGTGTTGCTGGCCGGATTTCTCGCCTACTTTTCCAGCCGTCAGGGGGCATGGTTGCGCGAGCGCCTTTCCCAGCAGCATGACCTGATTCCGGTGAGAGGCGAGGCGGGTGAGGTCGAGTACTGGACTTGCACGATGCACCCCTCGGTCAAGATGAAAAACCCGGGGACCTGCCCGATCTGCTCCATGAACCTGGTTCCGGTGAAAAAGAAAAAGAGGGTCCAGCCGCCTCGCCTCTCCGAACCGGCACGCCTGGACCGGGCGACAGGCGTCCAGACGGAAGGAGACGCTTCCGTTTTTGAGGTGGATCCCAGGCGGCAGCAGCTCATCAACGTGCAGACCTCCGTGGTCGAGCGGCGCCGTCTGGAGAAGAGCATCCGAACCGTCGCCATTCTGGAGCTGGACGAGCGCGGGATCACGAAGGTGCACGCCAAGATCGAAGGCTGGATCGACCGGGTCTTCGTGGATTTCACACTTGAGCACGTCAAGAAAGGAGACCCGCTCTTTTCGATCTACAGCCCCCGGCTGGTTTCGACGCAGGAAGAATACCTGCTGGCGGTACGCACTGCCCAAAGCCTCGGCGGCAGCCCCTTCGACTTTGTCTCCAACGGAGCCCGATCCTTGCTGGAGGCGACGCGGCGGCGTCTTCTTCTTTTTGACGTCACCGAAGCACAGATTCAGGAGCTGGAACAGAGTGGGGAGGTGAAAAAGACCCTCATTATCTACTCCCCGGTGAGTGGCCACGTCATCGAAAAGAACGCCTTCGAGAACATGCGCGTGACCCCCGACACCACCCTTTACAGCGTGGCTGATCACGCCCGGATCTGGGCCCAGGTGAAGATTTACGAAAACGACATCGCCCAGGTTCATCTGGGCCAGACCGTGACCATGACGATGTCGTCCTTCCCCGGCCGGGTTTTCCACGGCAAGATCTCCTACCTCTACCCCCACCTGGATCCCACGACCCGAACTCTGGAGGCTCGCCTGGAGTTCCCCAACCCGAATTTGCTGTTGAAGCCACAGATGTACGCCAATATCGAAATCCACGTGCCTTTGGGCCAGCACCTGGCCGTCCCGGAAAGCGCCGTGTTGCGGACCGGAACCCGAGACCTGGTTTTCGTCGACCTGGGAGGAGGGTCGATGCGTCTTCGCCAGGTTGAAATCGGAGCCAGGGCCGGGGGCTACTACAAAGTCCTGCGAGGCCTGCGCGCCGGCGAGAGGGTCGTCTCCTCGGCCAACTTCCTGATCGATGCGGAAAGCAAGGTCCAGGGTGTGGAAGCCTCCTGGGAGACTCCCAAACCGGCGACGGAGAGGGCGCCGGGCGGCCGGAAAGAGTAAAGGCGGGCCTGCGACATGATCGAGAGAATCATTGAACTCAGCGCCAGAAACCGATTTTTCGTTTTTCTGATGACGACCTTTGTCACGGCCTGGGGGCTTTGGTCTTTCTTTAACGCCACTTTGGACGCCGTCCCCGATCTCTCCGACACGCAAGTCATCGTCTTCACCGAATGGCCTGGCCGCAGTCCTGACCTGATGGAAGACCAGATCACCTATCCCATCGTGTCGGCCTTGGTGGCCGCTCCCCGGGTGCAACTGGTGCGTGGCATCTCCGATTTCGGGCTCTCCTATATCTACATCATCTTCGAGGACGGGACCGACATCTACTGGGGCCGCAGCCGGGTCGTGGAGTACCTGCAGAAGATCACCGGGCAGCTACCGGAAGGAGTCACACCGGTCCTGGGTCCGGATGCGACCGGGGTGGGGTGGGTCTTCGAATACGCTCTGGTGGACGAGTCTGGACGTTTCAACCTGGCCCAGCTGCGTTCCTTTCAGGACTGGTACTTGCGCTACTGGCTGGAGTCTGTTCCCGGCGTCGCGGAAGTTGCCAGCGTCGGCGGCTATGTCAAGCAGTACCAGGTGGAGCTCAATCCCAACCAGCTTCTGGCCTACAACATTCCGATCAGCAGCGTGATCAAGGCGATCCAGGACAGCAACAACGACGTGGGCGGGCGGGTACTGGAAGTGGCCAGCAGGGAATACATGGTGCGGGGCCGCGGGTATGTCCAATCATTGGAAGATCTCGAAAATGTCCCGGTCGCCGTGGACAACCAGGGAACTCCCGTCTACGTCCGGGACCTGGGACGAGTCCAGTACGGACCCGATCTGCGGCGCGGAGTGGCTGAGCTGGATGGCAAAGGCGAGACGGTGGGCGGAATCGTCATCATGCGTTCCGGCGAAAACGCCCTGGAGGTGATCAAACGGGTCAAACAACGCCTCAAAGAGGTCAAAGACTCGCTCCCGGAAGGCGTCAAACTGGTCGTCACCTACGACCGTTCCGATCTGATCCTGCGGGCCATCAAGACGCTCCATAACAAGCTCGCCGAGGAGATGCTGGTCGTCAGCCTGGTCATCATCCTCTTCCTGCTCCATCTCCGCACCGCCTTTATCGCGATTCTGACGATTCCGCTGGCCGTGCTGCTTTCCTTTATTCCCATGTATTACATGGGCCTGACCGCCAACATCATGTCGCTGGGTGGGATTGCGATCGCCATCGGAGCCATGGTCGACGCGACGGTTATCCTGTTGGAGAACTCTCACAAGAAGCTCGAGGAGTGGGAGACGCGGGGCCGGCCCGGCAACCGCGCGGACGTGCTCATTGACGCCTTCCGCGAGGTCGGACCCTCGCTCTTTTTTTCACTCCTCATCATCACCGTGTCGTTTATTCCCGTCTTTACGCTCCAGGCTCAGGAGGGCCGGCTCTTTCAGCCGCTGGCTTACACCAAGACCTTTTCCATGGGTTTTGCGGCGATTCTGGCCGTTACACTGGTTCCGGCTCTGGGACTTCTCCTGATCCGAGGCAGGATTCGTTCCGAAGAAAGGCACCCCCTCAGCCGGCTGCTTCACGGGATCTACACGCCTGTTCTTAATACGGTCCTGCGCTTTCCGCGGCTCTTCATTCTTTTGGCGCTGGTGCTGGTTATCTCGACCGTTCCCGTCTACCTGCGGCTGGGCTCGGAATTCATGCCCCCGCTCAACGAAGGATCGCTGCTCTTTATGCCGACGGCGGTCCCCGGGATGCCGGTTACCGAGGCCTCGCGGATTCTGCAGACCCAGGACAAGCTGCTGCGCCGGTTTCCGGAGGTGGAACGCGTCTTCGGAAAGGCCGGAAGGGCGAACACCTCCACGGACCCCGCCCCGCTGAGCATGGTGGAAACGGTGGTCCTGCTCAAACCCCAGGAGGAATGGCAAACCCAACACCGGGACCGGTGGTATTCGGGTTGGCTTCCCGATTCCTTGAAGCCGCCCTTTGAATTTCTCTGGCCCGAGGAGAGAAGGAAGAGCTGGGAGGAATTGATCCAGGAGATGAACTCCCAGCTCAAATTCCCCGGAATGGCCAATATCTGGTGGATGCCGGTGCAAACGCGCACCGAGATGCTTTCCACCGGGATGCGCAGCAACCTGGGCGTGAAGGTCTTCGGGCCGGACCTGGCCACTATCGAGACGATCGGGGTTCAAATCGAAGCCGTGCTGAAGGGTGTTCCGGGAACGCGTAGCGCCTTCGCCGATCGGGTCATGGGTGGCTACTACATCGACTTCACGATCAAGCGGAGAGAGGCCGCGCGCTACGGCCTGACCGTTGGGGACGTCGAACGAATCATCGAAACAGCCATCGGCGGCAAAACCATCGGCTATACGATTGAAGGGCGCGAGCGCTACCCCATCAACGTCCGCTATCCCCGTGAGCTTCGAGGCGACATTGAAGCTCTGCGCAGAGTCCTGGTACCGACACCCACCGGAGCACAGGTACCCATTTCGCTTCTGGCCGAGATCAGCTATACCCAGGGTCCGCCCATGATTCGAGATGAAGACGGCCAGTTGGTCGGCTATGTCTTTGTGGATGTCACCCACCAGGATTTTGAAGGCTACGTCAAGCAAGCCCAGCAGGTGGTGGCGGAGAACGTCCAACTGCCTCCGGGCTACCGCCTGGAATGGGCCGGCCAGTACAAGTACCTGCTGCGGATGAAGGAGCGCCTCGTCTACATCATCCCGCTGACGCTCTTCATCATTTTCGTTCTTCTTTACACCAACTTCGGTTCCTGGAAGGAGCCGCTGATCGTCTTTTTGGCCGTGCCTTTTTCACTGGTCGGCTCTTTCTGGCTGCTCTACCTGCTCGACTACAACCTGAGCATCGCCGTCTGGGTGGGCATCATCGCCTTGGCCGGCCTGGACGCTGAGACCGGTGTCGTGATGCTGCTCTACCTGCTGACAGCGTTCCGGCGCTGGCAGTCCGATGGAAAGATGCGAAACCAGGACGACTTGAAGGAGGCCATCCATTACGGAGCAGTCAAGCGGATCCGCCCCAAGGTGATGACGGTTCTCACCACCATCACCGGGTTGCTGCCCATCATGTGGGCTTCCACTTACGAGACCGGAGCGGATGTCATGAAGCGGATGGCAGCGCCCATGATGGGGGGACTGGTCACTTCGTTTGTTCTCGAATTGACGATTTACCCCGCCATTTTCCTTCTCTGGAAGAGCGCGGAGGTGGATGGATGGCGCGCTTTGATCCCTGGCCTGTCAAGCCCCCGGCGACAAGGAAAGGAGCCCCGGGCTGCCCCGAAGCCCGGTAGGCGTGTTGGCTGGAGCTGGATTCTGCTG
This sequence comes from Acidobacteriota bacterium, assembly GCA_046757765.1. Lineage (GTDB taxonomy): Bacteria > Acidobacteriota > UBA6911 > RPQK01 > JBHHYX01 > JBHHYX01. The sequence continues at coordinate 5,926 of JBHHYX010000264.1, forward strand.
GCGACGGTTCTGGCCGGGTTGCTGGCCTGGGCTGCATGGAGCTGGAGTCGGGGGCCTGCCGGCGCGCCTGCGCTGGAGCCGGTGGTGTGGCAGGAGGTCGCCGGCACCCAGGTAAAAGTTCTGGCGGTCGGCGGCCGCCTGGCGTCCGGCCGCAATCTCTTCCGGATCACTTTCCAGACCGCTCAGGGTGAGCCCCTGGAAGTGGAGCGTCTCAGGGTCGATTTCCTGATGTCGGGCATGGCCACGATGCCGGCGATGCGGGCGGCGGCTGACATCGAGGCCCAACCCAGAGGGGAGTTTTCCGCTGTCGTGGACCTCCCCATGGCAGGCGAGTGGCAAATGCGGGTGAGCTTTGACAGCCCCGAGGGGCCCCGTCATCTGCAAACAACCATCAGAGCAGAGTGAGGGTAGTGATGGCTATGGATAGACGAAAGCTGTTTTCAGCATTCCTGTTGGTGGTGACAAGCCTGAGCTTCGCGCCGGGCGCTTCCCAGAGCCGGCTGCCGTCGTCTCCCCGGCCGCAATCGGCCCCAAAGGCGGAGACGTCACAGCAAGCGGGTCCTTCCCCGCCCGGATCGTTCCCGCTCCTCAATTCTCTGGTCCGGGAATCGCTTCGGGCCAACCCCTCCATCGAGAGCGCTCGAAGGGCATGGATCGCCTCCACCAAACGACCCCGACAGCGGGCTTCCCTGCCCAATCCCGAGGTCACTTTCGGCTCCATGAGTACGGGCAACGCGTTGCCTTACTCCACTGTGGGGGACGGACCGCTTTCCTGGGCTGTGTTCATGTTCACGCAGAAGATTCCGTGGCCCGGAAAACTGCGGATCGAGGGAGAAATCGCCCGTACGGAGGCCGATCAGGAAGCGCAACAATACCGCTCTGTGACACTGGCTGTGGTCCGGCAGCTCAAGGAAAGCTACTTCGAACTGCATTACCTGGAAAGGGGGATCGAGATTCTGACCCGCTACCGCGACCTTCTGGAGAAGTTCTCCAGAATCGCCGAAGCTCGCTACAGCGTGGGTGAGGGCATCCAGGCGGACGTCCTGCGATCCCAGCTGGAGATCTCACTGCTTGTCGAGCGCGTGGAGCAGCTGAAAGAAAAACGGGTGAGCACCCAGGCCCGCATCAACACTCTGCTCAACCGGTCGCCGGGTGCCCTGCTGCCGCGGCTGGACCCCATTGAAGATGTGCCGGAGGATCTTCCCTTCTCTCTGGAAAGGCTCTACCTGGTGGCCCGGGACAAGAATCCTGCGCTCAGATCGGCGCGACTCGAGATTCAGAAAGCCTCCCTCCAAGTGGATGGGGCCAGGAAGAAGCTGCGGCCGGATTTCAAGATCTCCACCGCCTACCTGCAGCGGGGAGGCCCTTTCGCCAACATGTACGAGTACAAGATCGGCCTCAAGATTCCACTTTATTTCTGGAGAAAGGAGAGACTGGGCGTCGAAGAACAAGTGGAAGAACTGCGGCAGTCGCGAAGCGCTTTCCAGAGCCAGCTGCAGGAGGTGACCTTCAGGATCAAGGACTATTACATCAGCGCCCGCACCTCCCGGCGTCTCACGGAACTCTATCGCACTGGAATCATACCTCAGGCGACGGCTGCTTTGGACTCCGCTCTTTCCGCCTACGGAGTGGGCACAGTCGATTTTCTTACCCTGGGGGGCAACGCCGTGGCGATCGTGTCGAATTCACCGCGAATCTCGACCGGGGCATCCGGCTTGGGATCGACCGTGTCGTGGTGCGACGATCCGCCGGAGAGAAACAAGATGATGCAATTCTTCGCCTGGCCGAAGCTCC
>JBHHYX010000265.1:0-7694 GCA_046757765.1 Acidobacteriota bacterium
TAGGGTTTGCGCAAGAATAGGTTCGCAGAGTTGGCGCTCAGATTTGCACCAGATTTGGCCTCGAACGATTGAGCGAAACCGCAGGCGTAGCCGGGCCTACGTTGAGGATTTCGCGATTGGAGGAGCGGCCCAAGAGGGTGTGAAGATGAGATGCCAAAATGTGAAGTTATTCTTGCGCGAGCCCTTAGAGTATATTTGGGCATCATGCGAGAGGTTGTGCTGTTGGGGCCACAGAGAATGAAACCGACTGTGGACCGGGCTCTGGAGGCGCTTGGCGGCGAGGGCCCGGTGTGCGCGATCACTGCCGGGTGGCAGGAAAGAGAGGCTGAAATCGAGGCTCTCCAAGAGTCCATCAGTCGAGATGTGGTCAATTTGCTTCTGCACCGGCGCGGGGACCAGGTCTTCCAGGAGGACCGTGATTTGTTCCAGGCTCATCGACAGCGCCAGAATCGGTTAAGAGAATTGCAGTCGCTTTATCGTCTTCGGCTTTCCCTGGTGTTGAAGGCGGCGAGGCAGTTGATGAGAAGAGACGGCGATCCCGACTTGATTGCCCCGGAGAGGCGGGCCGCCATCGAGTCGGTCCGGACCCTGGACCGCCACCATTTGCGCCGAATTCGTGAGATCCACGCCGCCTTCGAGGATCGATGGCATTGCTCCCGCAGAGCTTCAGTTGATCGCCACCGGTCCCAATTGGCCGAGATATTGGCTGCCTCGGCCGCCCTTCTGGTGGCCGGCGGGCATGTGGCTGTCCTCTTGAATCGGCTGCGCCTTTTCGAGCTGGGAGCATTGATGGTGGGAAAGCCGCTGATTGCCTGGTCGGCCGGTGCGATGGCCTTGTCGGAGAGGATAGTGCTCTTTCATGACAGCCCTCCGCAAGGCCGGGGCGACCCTGAGATACTGGAAACGGGTCTGGCGGTTTTCAAGGGAGTCTTGCCCCTCCCGCACGCTCGCCGACGTCTCAGACTGGACGATCCCGTCCGGGTTTCTCTTTTTGCCTCCCGCTTCCGACCCTGCCGCTGCGTGGCTCTGGACGAGGGGGCCTCCCTGCGCTGGAATGGGAGCGATTGGTCGGCCGGACCCGGCACCCGTTGCCTGGGAGAGGACGGAAAAGTCTACGAGATGGGGGTGAAGTGAGTCTTATCATCCGGCAACTCAAAGAGAAGGAAAGGCTTAGCCTGGCCGAGATTGACGGCTTCCTGGAATCGCACACCTTTCCCATCGTCGAAGAGTTCACAGTCACTTTCGTCTACCGTGGGCGGGCCGAAGCCGTTCACTTGCAGCACTGGATCTATGGCCTGCCCGCCTCTCAGCCCTTTGAACGCCTGAAAGGGACGGATCTCTGGTATCTGGTCCTGGAGCTCCCCCGGAATTCCCGTGTCGAGTACAAGATTGATGTCGCCTCAAATGGTGAGAGGGAATGGATTCTCGATCCTCTCAATCCCCTCGTTGCCCATGATCCGTTCGGAGCCAATTCAGTTTGCCACGGCCATGGCTATCAGTCTCCCGGCTGGACGCTTCCCGACCCCGAGGCGAGGCCCGGCGTGATCCACGAGGTCTCCTTCCAGAGCCAGGTCTTCGGGCAGGTCCGAGACCTCAAGATCTACCTTCCGGCCCGCTTTCGCAGGCGCAGGCGCTATCCTCTGCTGGTAGTCCACGACGGGGACGACTATCTGCGCTATGCCCAGCTTCGGACCGTTCTGGACAACCTGATTCACCGCCTGGAAATCCCTCCCATGATCGTGGCCCTCACGCAGCCGCAGGAGAGGCTGAAGGAGTACGCCGCCCACAGGGATCAAGCTCGCTTTGTGGCCCTCGAGCTCTTGCCCTTCCTGGAGAGCGAGTTCCCCCTCCTGCCGAGTCCCGGAGCGCGAGGGATGCTGGGGGCCAGTCTGGGAGCCGTCGCCTCACTCTTCACCGCCTGGCGGCATCCGGGGCTGTATGGGCGGTTGCTGCTGCAGTCCGGATCGTTTCTCTTCACTGAGATCGGGCCCCATCACAGGGGACCCGAGTTCGATCCGGTGATCCGCTTCGTCAACGCCTTCCGGGAGGAGCCTGGATGCCCTTCTCAGCGGCTCTTCCTGAGCTGTGGCATTTACGAGTCGCTCATCTACTACAACCGCTCGCTGTTGCCTCTCCTGGAGAAGACCGGCATGGAGGTCCGCTACAAGGAAGCCCGCGACGGTCACAACTGGGAAAACTGGCGGGACCGGCTCAGAGATGGGCTCTCCTGGCTGTTTCCAGGGCCCCTGTGGATGATTTATGAATAGTTATGGCCGACCTTGCGGCTCTTTTTGTGAGGAGGATGGATGAAGCGAGCTTCAAGAGGGTATTCGGGACGCCTGCGGCAGGAAATTCTGGTGGTCCGCTGGGGACATTTTGGAACCCCTGTTCTCCTTTTTCCCACAGCGGGAGGCGACGCCGAGGAGGTCGAGCGGTTCCATCTCATTGGGGCGCTGGGACATCTGATCGAGGCGGGGCGGATCAAAGTGTACTCCTGCGACAGTGTTGCCGGGCGCACCTGGATTGATAATCCCTCTGTCGAGTATTGTGCCTGGATGCAGAACCAGTTCGACTCTTTCGTCTACCACGAGCTTGTCCCGGCTATTTCCCAGGATTGCCGGACTCCCGGCATCGAGATCATTACCGCCGGCGCCTCGATGGGCGCCTTCAACGCCGTTGCGTCGCTTTGCCGGCATCCCGACGTTTTCCGGCTCGCCATCGGGATGAGCGGTTTTTACGACCTGGAAAACTATGCCCATGGTCACGTCGACACGGGCCTCTACTTTGCCTCACCCATGCACTTTATTCCCAACCTGAACCAGGGAGACCAACTGGAAGCGTTGCGCCGTCGGTTTGTGTTGATGGCGTACGGCAAGGGCCGCTGGGAGCACCCGGATCAATCCTGGCGAATGGCGGATGTGCTGGGGTCCAAGGGGATCGACAATCGTGTCGACGCTTGGGGCCCGGAATACGATCATGACTGGCCCTCCTGGCGGGCAATGGTGCCCCACTACCTCAACGAGTTGACCTGAACTCCCATTGAGAGTGGGGAGTTGAGTAGAGCTTCAGCAGCCAATGTAGCGGGCATACACTCCTCGTGCCCGGGCCGGATCGTCCGTTCCTTTGATGATGCAACGGCCGTCCGGAAAAAGGGCGATGTCGTAGCCCACAACCTGGATCCGCATCATGTATTCATTGAACGCGGCCCGGGCGCTTGGCTGAAGCCGCTCCGAGAGCTGGTGGAAATCGAGCCGGGTTGAACGGCCCGGGGAGACCTGAATCGCGTTGCGCCCGCACAACCTGATCAGTCGATCGCTCTCGCGCCCTTCCAAGAACCGGAACTCACGGCGTCCACAGCAGCGACATTCAGAATCGGCAGTGCCCGCCAGCGAGATCTCTCGCCAAGACTCCTCCCACACATCGATCTGGAAGAGCCGTTCGTTCGAATGTTCTCCCACCAGAATCTTGAGGACCTGGGCGACCTGGTAAGACGCCACCATGTGGGCAACAGGGGCCAGGATTCCCGCCGTTTCGCAAGTGTCCGCGCTCCCAGAGGCGGGGGGATCGCGGAAAAGACACTGCAGGCAAGGCGTTCTTCCCGGCTGAAACGCAAATGCGGTTCCGTAACTGCCGACACAGGCGCCGTACACCCAGGGAATCCCGTTCTTGAAGGCATAGTCGTTCATCAGATAGCGGGCTTCGAAGTTGTCCGTGGCGTCGACCAGCACATTCGAGCCGGAACAGATCTCATCCACATTTTCGAAGGTCAGATCGGAAACCCGGCTTTGGACATCGATTTCGGAGTTGATGGCCACAAGAGCCTTTTGCGCCGCAATGGCCTTGGGAATCCCCTGGTCGGCATCGGACTCCGTAAACAGAGTCTGTCGCTGCAAGTTACTGGGCTCGACGAAGTCGCGGTCGACCAGGACCACTTCCCCGACTCCTCCCCTGACCAGCATTTCGGCGCCCACCGTCCCCAAAGCGCCGCAGCCCACCACGGTCACTCTGGAGTTAAGAATCCTCTCTTGTCCCAATCGTCCGATACCCGGGAAGAGGATCTGCCGTGAGTATCGGTCCGCCATGGAATTCATTCTAGCCCGCCTCTCTCCCAAACGAATTTGTTTCCGCTGCCGCTTGCATCCACTCTGGCTGCGGTAGTCTGCCTCGGTCGTGCTCGACTTGCTGTACAGTACGCCTCCGCGGGCCTCCGTCGCAAGCCTTGTCCGGGCGGCGCCTTCGACTCCGGGGCGACAATGCAATGTGAACTGAACCGAAGCGTGAACGCCCGGCCAAATCCGGATGGCCACTCACTCACGTTCGTGGTTCAGTGGCCTGGCGCCGACTCCTCAATGCGGGCTGAACCGGAGCGTGAGCGCCTGGGCAAATCCCGTAGTCCTCAGCCCACCTCGACCCGAGCCCCCGCGGTGTCCAGGTTCAGGATCAGATATCGGGCGGAAATCCCCGCCCTCTCGAAGGTTCGCACCATCCACTCGCCGATCTCATGGAAGTGCCCGTCCGCCACCGCCGCGACGGCCGAGCCGGAGCCACTGATGAAGAGGGCGAGCAGACTGCCGGCTGCCTGATCCGGCGCTCCCTGTCTCTCGAGTACTTCGGCCAGACCGGGAACGAGGCGTCTTCGATAGGGCTGATGCAGAGCGTCGCCAACCGCTTCACGCAGGAGCTCGCCGCGTCCCGAACCCAGGGCGTGGACCAGCAGGGCGCAGCGCTGCAGGTTGTAAACCACGTCGCGGAGAGGGTACTTCTCAGGTAGAATGGCGCGGGCCTTGCGGGTGGAGATCGTCACCTCCGGAATGGCCATGACAAAGCGGCATTGAAGTGTCGACAAGAGTCTCTCTACCTTGACGGAGCCTTCTGAAAGGCGCGAAATCACCCAGCCCCCCAGAAGGCTGGCCGCCAGGTTGTCCGGGTGCCCCTCCAGCGGGTAGGCGATCTTCAAGACCTCCTCCTGGCTCAGATCCGCACCCTTGACTTTTTCAGCGATCTTGATCCCGGCAATAACCGCGGCTCCGCTGCTGCCCAGGCCACGCTTGAAAGGGATGGGATTGCTCACTTCCAGGCGCATCCCGGGAATCCGTAGGTCGAGAGCCAGGGAGGAGACTCGCAGCGCACGATCCAGGATGTTCTCTTCCGAGCTCCGCCACTTCGGAATCCATCTCACTCCACCTTCTCCGGTCACCTCGACACCAACCGTCAGGTAGAGGCCGAGAGCTGCCGAAACGGTGTCGAAACCGGAGCCCAAATTGCTCGTACTGGCCGGAACACGAACCGAGAAGCGTCGGCTGGACATCTCTAGCCAGTTCCCATCTAAAAACTCTTAAATAGTTGTTAAATAGTGCCTTAGCGTTTGGGATGGGAACTAGAAATTCCAAGACTCCAAGGGCCCAAATCTCAAAAAAATCCCAAGGACCAAGCTTCAAACCCCAAACAACTCTTTCATTTCAGACTTGGGATCTGCAATCTTACCTTGGGAATTGGCATTTGGGATTTGGGAATTCGAGTTCCCATCCCCATCTGGTCACTTACTTTTTTCCAACGACCGACTCTTTCTGGGATGGGAACTCGCTCGGCATTCACTCTCAAAGAGGTCTCCAATTCCAAACTCCAACTTCCAAGACAGCCTAAAGGGACAGGCGCCTGGACACCTTGCCTGCTGAAGTCTCCCTCCGACCTGGGTGGAGAGGGACCCCTTGCCTGCATTACGGCACGTTTCCACCCGCCCTCCACCGCTACAGTCTAGGGAGCGGCCTCATACCGCCGAGAAGAGGGCGCGCGACGATTTAACGAAAACGGAGCCGGGAGCGTTAGCGGCCGGAGGGAACGGCGAGCTTAAGCTGGGACGCTCCCCTCCCTCACGGTCGGGGCTCCGTTGCTTCATAGTGTACATGGTTGCAAAATGCACAAGTTGACCGTTTTGTGAAGTTCTTCCACCGCTACAGTCTAGCAAGCAAAGAAAACTCGTACAGAATCAGAGCTGCATAGAGGCCCAACAGGAGAATCATCAAAGACTCGACGCGCAGCCTGCCGCCCAGCGGATACTCCTTGTGAACGAGGATGAACATCAAGCTGAGACCGGTGACGAAATACTTGACCAGAAGAAAAGGCAGGGGTCCGAAGCGCAGAAAGAAGGCCATGACCGGGTTGGCCTCTTCACCCCCTGAGGCCACCAGTTGGAGCGTCAGGTAGGCATCTGCAACTGACAGCGCCAGCACCAGAACGAAGACCAGGCTGGAATACAATCCGTAGCGATCCACGTAGTAATGCCTCTTGCGGTCGTCCGCTCGACGGATCCGCTGGCGCGATCCGAGGAGGCTGCGCCGGCTCAAAGGATTTGTGGGACGGTTCCTCCGGTCCGAGGCGTCGTTTCTCATCTGCCTGCACGGGTCATTCATGGCAAAGATCCGGCAATCAACCCCAAAACTCCACCAAATTGAGTTCCTGCCACCGTGTCTCTTTGGCACCGCCGCCGCCAACAGGAGTGTCTCCACCCTTATGGCTCTCTTTCCCTCCGCGCCCCGAGGCGCTGTCGAGGGGCGACTCAGGGAGGGGACCGCTTGCACCTCCTTCAAGCGGGTGCTTTTGGGCGCTCCGGTGCCAGAAACCCGGGGGAGCCAATATCACTAACACTAACGTCAGTTTCCCAGATCGTCCGCAAAGACCTCACGGTTTAGCCCGCATTTCTCAGGAGGCCGAGGGCGGGCCACGCAGCCAGCTGGGATGATCTTGGCGCCGGAGTAGACAGTTCATGAGAAATGCGGGTTAGCGTGATGATCCGAGAACTGGGGGTTTCGCGGTTGTTTCCACTGTGACAAACTGTGTCTGCTCCAAGTTGAGGTGATGACCCAGTTGCCACTACCTCTCCGCCTATACGAAGGCGATTGCGTTCCTTGATGCCCACGGCACGAATGAAAACGATCGGTTCGGGGTCTTCTGATTTGCCCGGGATCATTTGCTGCTCGCTCCCAGGCGCCACAGCGCGCTGATGGGAATGGCGTGAAGCCGCTTGCCAAAGGGCAGAGCCTCCCTTCCTGCGTAGAGCACCACACCGCGGTAAAACCGCTCTCGGGCGACCTCGCGCAGCGTCTCCAGGCCGCGGAAATCCGCGGCCCGGACGCTCGCCGATGCCTTGACCTCGATTCCGACAAGCCTTCCCGCTTCATTTTCCAGCACCAGGTCCACCTCGCGGCCCGATGCGGTCCGGAAATGAAACTGCCGGACCTTCGCCCGGCTCCACCCGGCCTGCTTCTGGAGTTCCATCGTGACGAAGTTCTCCAGGAGCGCCCCAGCAAGGTCGAGCGTCTCCGCCATCCGCCTCTCCGTCCAGCCTGCCAGGCTCCCCAGCAGCCCGGTGTCTACGAACATCCGCTTGGGCGTTTTGACGAGACGCTTCGATACGTTGGCAGACCAGGGGCGGATCTCCCGCGTCAGATAGGTGGTCTCGAACAGGGCCATGTAGCGCTTCAGCGTCGTCTGCGGAATTCCGGCGCTGCGCGAGACCTCAGAGAAGCGCACCAGCGTCGCGGCCCGCGCCGCCAGCAGCTCGAGAAGCCGTGGCAGCGCTGTCAGCCCCTCCACGTTGGCCAGATCGCGGATATCGCGCTGCAGGATGGTGGTGAGGTACGACCCGAACCACGCGGGTCGCCGAGCTGCCCGCCGAGCCACGACTTCGGGATATC
>JBHHYX010000266.1:0-7679 GCA_046757765.1 Acidobacteriota bacterium
GCCGGTTCAACTGGCTGGTCTGGGCACCGTCTGCGAGTTTCACTCACCCGACGCCGTACGACCCCAGTTGGTGACCAGGGCTCCAGTTGCCTGTGGGTACGCTGGCATCGGCTAGACACGTACAAGACTCTCAGACCTCCTCGGCAAGCAGCTAGAGTTCGCTCAGCCGATCGAGGCCATACCAGTCTCGGCCCATCTTGCTCAGGCTGTTCATCCATTTGCGGGGAAGCTCTCGCGGAAAAGGCATGGGCTTCTCGTTGGCCACCCTCTGCAACAAGAGCGCCTGCTGTGCAATCGTCCTCTCCAGCACCTGGGGTGAGATGACATCGGGCGTCTCCAGCCTGCTGTGATGGTAGTGTCGGGCGGCAAGGAAAGTGGTGCGGTAGTACCAGACGCTGGGGATGCCGGAAAGGGTGAGAGGAAAATGGTCGCTGAAGGGCGAGAGTTCGGCAATCAAGCGTCCCGGAAAATGGGCCTGCCTGTTGACCTGCCGAAGGGTCTTCCTCAGTCCCGTCGGACCCACGTAATAGATTCCCGTGTGCCCCATCCACGCTCCAACCGCATCGATATTGAGAACGAACTGAATCTGATCGAGATCGGGGGCATGGAGGGCATAGTACTTGGCGCCTTCCGAGAGCTGCTCCTCCGCTCCATAGGAGAGGAATCTCAGCGTGCGACGTGACTGGACAGTCGAAAAGAGGCGTGCCAGCTCCAGCACGGCTGCGACTCCGGAGCAGTTGTCATCGGCACCGGGATTGTTGAGCACTGAATCGTGATGGGCTGAAATGACGATGATTTCCTCAGGTGAGAGACTGCCGGCACTCTCCGCGATCACGTTCTGCGAGGTCGCGGGCCCGGCTCTGCAAACCATCTCCAGCCGGATCCGGCTCCTTTTGCCGCGCACCATCTCCCAGGCCGTCGTATAGGCCACATTCACCACCGGGCAGCTGATGAGATCAACCCAATACCTGGGAAAACCGATGGCAACGGTCCAGTCATTGGGAAACCGGTCGTCCACCAGGAGGAGGGCCGCCGGAGAAGCCGCCATGACTCGCTTGAAAACGTCGATCCGAAAGAGATGTGAACAGTAGAGAAGAACAGCTCGGCCTCGCATGAGCTTGCGACAGGCTCGTGCTGTGGGAGGGATCTGCTCGACCACCATCAAGTCCGATTGCAGCCCTCCTTTGGGGGTCGGCCGCGAGTGGGCCGCCGGCTCTGCCGCAACCGTCCTCCATGACTTTCCGCTCCAGACCGAAAGCCGGCAGCGGCTCGATTCAAAGGTCAGACAGGGAAATTCTTGCCGCTGAACCGAGGTCAGCCCCATCTCCTTGAAGCGATCCTCAATCCAGATGGCCGCTTTCTGTTCCGCACCGCTCCCGGCAAACCGAACGCCCAGCCCGCACAGGTCGCGAACGGTTCTCAGGCAAGTCTCTCCCGAGATCGAATCCAAATCCAGGTACCGTCTTTTCTTCACCATCAACTCCGAACCTCTACCCACCGGCAACGTCACCTCTTATAATGCAAATCAAGAAGAAGGTGCAATGGGCCCCCCACCGGGCCTGTCCCGGTGGAGGCCCGGTCTGACGGTGCCATCAAAGTCCAGAGAGCCCGCTCGGGGCCGATCGAAGTCAAACCCTGGAACCACCGGCACAGGGCCGGTGGGGTTGGGAATCACGGCAATGTCGCTACCCCGCTCGTCGGTCTGAGGAGGGAGAAAATGAGACTCACGAATCGAAGACGCTGGCTGAGCCATCTGGCCGGGCTGGCCGCGGGGGCCGGGAGTTCAGCTTGGGTCCATCCCGCCGGCCGGGCTTTGCAGACGCCCGCCCCGGCGTCCCTGGCCCTTGGGGATTTTGAACCACGCAGCATGCTGAAAGTGCCCGTCACCCAGGTTGAACGGGCCCGCTATCCGCTGATTGACTTTCACACCCACCTCTCCTCAATGGATCGGGCTGCCTCCCCACCAAAGCTAAAGCTGAAGGCCACCATGCAACAGGTCTTGCCTATCATGGACGACTCCAACATTAGAGCCATGGTCAACCTGACGGGAGGCTACGGGCCGGCTCTGGAGGAAACCCTTCGCTACTGGACGGGGTCGCACGGGGACCGCTTTTACGTCTTCACGGAGCCCTGGTTGGAAAGGCTCAACCAGCCGCGCTACCCCGAGTTTCAAGCCCAACAAATCGAGCAAGCCCGCCGCAAGGGGGCGCGGGGTTTGAAAGTGACCAAGGCGCTGGGGCTCTACCTGCGCGAGCAGGTGACTTCCGGCCCACTGGTCAAGATCGACGATCGCCGCTTCGATCCCATGTGGGAGGCAGCGGGCGCTTCCGACATGCCGGTGGCCATTCATACTTCCGACCCGGAAGCCTTCTTTCTGGAAATCAACCGCTTCAACGAACGCTATGAAGAACTGAACGCGCATCCGAACTGGTCCTTTTTCGACCGCGACTTTCCCAGCAACCGAGAGCTTCACGAGGCTCGGAATCGCGTTATTGAGCGTCACCCCCGGACCCAGTTCGTCGTGCTCCACGTGGGGGACGCGGAGGACCTGGGCTGGGTTTCCGAATGGCTCGATAGTTACTCCAACCTCTGGGTCGAGTTCGGAGCTCGGATCGGGGAACTGGGTCGCCAGCCGCGCGCGGCCCGCCGCTTTTTGGATCGCTATCAGGATCGAATCCTCTTTGGGACGGATGCCACACCCGGTGGCGTCGAGACGCCCCAACAGATCTTCGGTCGCAAGCTCTACCAGATCTATTTTCGGTTTCTGGAGACAGAGGACGAATATTTCGATTACTCTCCCGCTAGAATCCCTCCCCAGGGAAGGTGGCGCATCTATGGCCTGGGGCTGCCGGATTCGATTCTGCGCAAGGTGTACTATGAAAACGCCGCCCGCCTCCTCCAACTCAGCGGCTGACGAGAGTTGCGTCTCACACCAGGGGACGATAAAGGCTGGAAATGCGGGATAGGTACAAAGCCTGCTATGTCGAGCGCTCTTCATCCCATCCTGGCGGGCGGTGGGTGTGAGCCCGCCGTTTCTTCCTCCTCGGTGGGAGGACGAGCGAGTCCGCGCGGCCGGCTGGGATCATGGGCCAGCGTTCTGGTCCTCGCCCCAGCAGAATGGTGGTGGAGTGGCGCCACGGTGGGCGGGGGCTGTGACCACTTGGGGGCATCTATCGGGTCTTTGGCTGTCGATAGCGATTCCGAAACCGATCCCGATTCCGAGGCGGCCTGAGCTCGCCTCAAGTGGGCTGAGAAGGAACGACGGTAACGTGTGCGGGATCATGCGAGAGTCGATATCTTGCCGCTTTTCATCCGCAAGAATCGCCCCACTCAGGTATAATTCCGCCACTGCCCAGCCGGTAGCTCGTGAAGGACCCGGCCCTTGGCCCGGATTTCTCGCACTCCGTCTACTACGGCTGCGGATATGCCCGGTTGGGACGTGCTGTCCAGTACGACTGCGGGGCCATTGGTGGCGACGCCTTGTGTCCACGGGCCTCTCCACCGCCTCGCTACCATTGAGTGCGAGAAATCCGGGCTGGGGTCAACGAATTGCGTGAAAGGGAGGAGACGATGTACCGAAAGTTAGCCTTTTTCCTGGTTTGTGCCACTCTCATCATGGCAGCCTGCGGCTCGTCGGAGCCACCGGCGGAGCCGGCTTCGACCCCCTCTGAAGCCCAGCCGCCTCCATCCAAGCGGGGCACTGCTGAAGCCACTATCGGAGAAGCTGGAATCACGATCAATTATGGCCGGCCTCGACTGGAAGGCCGCGACATGCTGGGGCGCCTTCAGGACGGCCAGGTCTGGCGTCTCGGCATGGATGAGGCGACCGAGATCGAGAGCAGCAGCGACCTTGCCTTTGGTGAGACGACAATCAAAGCGGGACGTTACTCCCTCTTTCTGAAGAAGGTGAGTGACCAGGAGTGGAGGCTCATTTTCAACTCGGCCACCGGTATCTGGGGAACCGCCTACGATGCTGCCGAGGACGTTTCGGAAGTCCCGCTTGAGGCCTCCCAGCCCGGAGAGAGTGTCGAGCAGCTCACCATCGAGATTCTCCCCAGCGGGGAAAAGAGCGGCGAGATCAGCATCCGCTGGGCGACCTTGCAGTTGAAAGGCGCTTTCCAGGTCCAGTAACAGCCTGGTTCTGGGTTCGAAGCCTCGAGGACCTGAGGGAGCAGCCAGCGCGGTGCCGTCTCGCCTCCCGCCGGCTCGGACATCCCGGATCCTGACACCGGCGCTGGGGGCGTGAGATCCCGACATCTCGGCCCGGCGCACCTGATTGTACCGGACGCGCCTGTGGTCGGTTCCGGTGATGGATACGCCAGCCGCTTGCTCTGCGCTGCGCGGCTCCGCGTGGGGGTCTGGGGGGGAGCGGGAATGGGCTCACCTCAGGGGAGTGACGGCGAGCGTTGTAAACTGGCCCGGCAGGGGACCCAGTTCCATAGCCACGGCCGCCACCTGTCCGCTCTCGACCTGGCCCACCAGAGTGCCTTCGAAGCTTTCCGTCTCAGCCTCGGGGAAGAGCTCGGTAATGAATCGGGCAATGTGTCCGCCGGCGGGAACCTCGATCAAGGTCGAGCCACCGGGAAGGGCCTCCCCCAAGCGGCTGTGCAGGGTCAGTGAAAGGGCCACAGCGTCGTCCTCTGGGTTGAAAACCGCCACTCCAGTGTTGAGTCCCTGGCTGGTTCGCCTGGCCGCTACAATGAAACCGCCCAAGGGCGGACTGGACGCCACTCCCGCCGTGCCTATTCCCGCCACTGTAAAACGGACGATAGCGCCCAGTTGGAGGTTGGAAAAGACGCTGACGGCGCCCGACAACAACGCTCCTTCGCCGCTGGTGGCCAGGGTGAGCGATCCCAGCGGCGGGACGGTGAATCGCAGGGCGTCCCCGGGCTGGGACAGGCCCATTAGAGAACCAGCTCCGGAGACGGTCAGAAATCCGGGGTCCAGAGGGGAGCCGTCGTCATCGGAGAAAAAAGCCTCGCCGCCGGCGCTTTGACTGAAGGAAGGATTGGTCAGGATGAGCTCGGATATGAAACCCTGGCCATTGCCGAACTGTGGAAAACGCGCGGCGTTGGGCGTCGAAATCCGGCGCCCGCTCAAGATGACCAGGTTCCCGACATCGGCCGTTCCCGGCGCCAATCCGTTTCCTTGCATTTCATTGGTCACGATATCGATGTAGCCGTCCCCGTCCACGTCGCCGGCGGCCCCGCTGTAGCAGAGCGTGTCTCCCTGGTCGCCTGGGGCCGAACCCAGGGCACCTTGAACCTCAGTGATCTCCACCTCGGTCGAGGTGGGGAGGGAAAAGAAAGACGTGTCGATCAGGTCGGGCCAGCCGCCTTCTCGCCCGTAGATGACATGGATGGACCCGGCCGAAACGCGTCCCTGGGGATTGTGGTGAGGGGAGCCGACCGCCAGATCGGCTATGCCGTCAGCATTAAAGTCACCCTGTGTGGCCGTGTCGGTGCCGATCGATCCACTGGATGGCCCCAGAATCCACGTTACCGAGAGATCTGGGGGGAGCGTGTCCAGAGTCAAATCCGCGCCCTTCAGGCGGGAAGCATCGAAGAACACGGTTCCCACACCCGAAAAAGGGCGATCTTTGCCAACACTGCCGTCGGCTTCAAAATCCCCGACAAAAAGATCGGCCCGGCCGTCGGCATCGAAGTCCAGCCCTCCCACAATCTCCTCTCCAAAGATGCGGCTCCCGACGCCGCCGTCGATGAGGGTTTGAGATCCGGGGAGATCGTTGAGATCGAGGTCAAAGTCGAGCGGCCAGAGAGTTGGCGGAAAGTTATCGTCCCAGGCGATGTAGACTGTTCCGTGGAGCGAGCCGCCCGTCCCCATGGCGCTACCCGGAGGGGCTCCTGCCGGATTGATGGAGGCTCCAGCCCGGTCGAGCGCCGCGGCGGCCAGCACCTCGGCTCGGCCATTGCCGTCCAGGTCCGCAATCTGGCAAGTCGATCCCAAATGGAAGCGTTGCGAGCCCTGGGGCGGATGCAAACGGGCCACATGGCCTGCCAGCGAGGTGGCACCGAGATCGTTCAAGTCGATGATTTGGGCAACCGAGAGATGGGCGCCTCCGCGGATGACGTAGACGGCGCCGCTGTTGGATTCACCCGGCCCATCCTCCTGGTCGGCTCCGACCACGATATCGGCGATTCCATCCCCGTCGACGTCCCCCGTTCTGAACCAGATCCCCAGTCGATCCAGGGCTCGCTTGCCATGGATGGTGAGAACACTGGTGGACTCATCAGGCACTCGCAAGTCGAGAAGCTTCAGACCTGCTGCCAGGGTCCTGAGGGAGGGGCCTCCTACCAGGACAGAGAGAGCTCCGGCCCCAATTCGGTCGGGATCGGGAGTGAAATTCTGACGCCCAATCAACAGGTCCGCCACACCGTCACCGGTGACGTCGTCCATCCAGATTTCGTTGCCGGCCGCTTCCTGATCCACATCGCCCGCAATTCTCAAGACGCGAGCCTGTGGGATGGAGGTATCCACAGTGCCGCCTATCCTGCCATCTCCAAAGATGAGCGCCACCTCTCCCGCTCCCGATCGTCCCAAGGGGCTGGCCCGAATGAAGGCGACGGCGTAATCGGGGACGCCGTCGCCATCCGTATCCAGGGCCCCGGCCACAGGCACCCCCAGGGCCCCGTTTCCGCTGCCGCCGAAGACCCTTGTCAGCTGCCCTTGCTCCCCATCCAGACTGGCGATGTCGACGATCACTCGGGGCTGAGCCCCAAGGGGTGCAATGGTCAACGACGTCAGAATGGCCGCTCCCATGAGCCCCTTTCGCTCCCCACGCACGAGTCGGCCGAAGACGGCTGGTCTCCCCGATCCTACTCCCATCCCCGCGGGCCCAGCGGCTCTTGCCCCGGAACATTTACTGGGTCCTTCCCGGCCAAGACCGTAGGGTGGAAGCCGAAGAGGAAGGACCTGCCGCTTCAGATCAATCATCCGCATCTCTGAGGCCCAGTTTTCGCAGAGCCTCATCCGGGCACCCGCTCCAGTGATCGACGAAGTCATTGCCCAGGTACTGGAGATCCTCCATTCCCATCTTGGTGGTCCAGAATCCGGTGGCGGTGAGGTCCCGAAAACTGTTGAAGAAGGTCACCAGGTGACTCACTTCGGGTTTGGCCTTTTCGGGCCAGGCGATTTCATCCAGAATGGCCACTTTTTCAGCCCCGGAACAAGCCGAAAACTTCTTGTCAAAACGTTTGAGGCACTCGAAGTCGAGTCGGGCCAACCCCCCGCGCATCGCCGTCTGGTAGTGAGGTTGATCCACCATAATGAAATCCATGAACTGAGGCACGCCGGCCTCCGTGGCGCTGCCGGAACGCTGGTCGGCGGGAAAGATCATGTCCACTAGAACGCCCACCGTTTCGTATTCCTGCTGATTGAAGAATCGTGCCCGAAAAGGCTGAGCGGGATGGGCGGCCCGGGTCTCGTTGACCTGCCTTTGCGCCTCTTGGGCGGCCTGGGGAGTCAGGCTGAAACCGGCTGCCAGAGGAGCCGATGCCATCCATTTCAAAGCCGTTCGCCGGTTCGTCTTTTTCATACTGTTTCCTTAGCAGTCCAACAGGACCCGGACAAGGCCGCCGTCGGGGGCGGGAAACGCCGCCCCCTCAACCCGCATTTCTCACACCCAATCTACTACGGCGACGGATATGCCCGCGTCTACT